>JAISCD010000038.1 GCA_031265825.1 Treponema sp.
CCCCCCCCGTGATGTAATTATACATACTATCCAGCGCAAGCGCCTCATTCTTCAAGCCTGCCGGTCATCCCGACCCGCGGGCTTTTTATATATGCGTGCCCTCGCGCCTCCGTGCCTGAATGGTCGCGTAAATCAAATACGAAGAATGAAGGAGTAATAGAATGAAGAAATACCATTTTTTCGGCAAGAGCGTGATGACCGCGCTCTTAGTAACAATGCTTGTCGGAGCGACCCTCGGCTGTTCCGATGACTCGTCGCAAGCGGACGATCCGATCCTACAAAGTATAGCGGTAACCAGTCCGCCCACCAAGACCGTGTACGTCAAGGGCGAAGCCCTCGATATAAGCGGACTTGTGGTAACAGGAACCTACGCTAACGGCACGACCAAGCAGGAAACCGTGAACCTATCCGACATAAGCGGCTACGACGCTGACATAACGGGAACGCAAACCCTGACCGTAACGGTAGGCGGCAAGACCGCGACCTTCACGGTAACGGTGAACACCGCGGCGTTACAGAGCATAGCGATCACCAGTCCGCCGACCAAAGTCGTGTATAGCGTAGGCGAAGCCTTGAACCTGAGCGGGCTTGTGGTAACTGGAACCTATGCGGACGGCACGAGCAAGACGGAAACCGTGGGCATAGCCAACGTAAGCGGGTACAACGCGAACACAACGGGGCAACAAAGCCTGACCGTAACGCTAAACGGCAAGACGGCGACTTTCACGGTAACCGTAAACGCAGGCGGCGCGGTACTGCAGAGCATAGCGATCACCAGTCCGCCGACCAAGATCGTATACGTCAAAGGCGATGCCCTCGATATAAGCGGGCTTGTGGTAACCGGAACCTACGCTGACGACACGAGCAAGGTGGAAACCGTGAGTCTGTCCAATGTGAGCGGGTACGACCCTGACACGACAGGCACGCAAACCCTGACGGTAACGGTGGGCGGCAAGACCGCGACCTTCACAGTAACGGTGAATAACACTTCCGCTCCGCCTATCGGACTTGACGACCTTGCAAGCGCGGCAGGCGGGCATACCGCGGATAATCCCGTTCTAGTAACCGTACAGAGCAGGCTAACAAAGGGAGGCTGGGCGACTATCCTCTCCACAATCGCCGCGGCTGACAAGTATATCTCGCTTGACCTCTCCACGTGTACAATGACCGACACCGAGTTTGACCCCGTAGTCAGTACTATGGGCGCGGAGAAGATAACCGCGTTGATACTGCCCGACACAGCGGAAAGTATAAAAGCGGGAACTTATAATAATCCCCCGTTCAAAGCCTTTACCGCGCTTACTTCTATAAGCGGTACGGGTGTTGAGACGGTTGGCGACTATGCGTTCTACAACTGCGATAGCCTAACATCGATGAGCCTACCCGTAGTAATGACCATCGGCGACTATGCGTTCTCTGGTTGCACGGGTCTAACGGCGGTGAGCCTACCTATAGCAATGACCATCGGCGACTGGGCGTTCTCCAATTGCACGGGTCTAACGGCGGTAAGCCTACCTTTAGTGGAGACTATCGGCGGACTGGCGTTCTCCGGTTGTCCTAACTTGACGACCATAACGATTGCTCCAGCCAATACCGCATTTACCGTCCATAATGGAATGTTATTGAATAAAGTGGAAACAACCCTCATCGCGTATCCCTCCGCCTCTGGTGATATAAGTCTACCATCTGTTATAGCAGTCGGCGCTGGGGCTTTCGGCGGCACGCACATTACGACGGTGAGCCTACCCGTGGCGACAGACATCGGCAACTATGCGTTCTACTATTGCGATAGCCTAACGGAGGTGATCCTACCCGTGGCAACAACCATCGGCGATGCGTTCTACCGCTGTACGAGCCTAATAGAGGTGAGCCTGCCCGCGACGCCGCCGTCTATAAGCACGGGGTCCTCCTACGGTATTTTTGGCTTTACAGGTTCCTCTGGTACAATAACCATCAGTGTGCCCACAGGCACGGTTTCTGCGTATACCTCCGCGTGGGGCGTATCCACAAACACCTCTGCGAACGGCGACCCCTCCTATCGTAGCAAATACGGCTTTGAGCACAAAGCCGTGATCATCACAGACGCGGCGCAATAGCGCCGTCTGCCAACTCTAGCGGGCTTCGCTTGCTAATCCTAGCAAGGGTCGCCCGCTAACCCTAGCGGTGTTCGCCTGCTAACCCTTGCAGTGATAGGCGGCGAACACCGCTCGATGTCATATTCCAACAAGCAGGAATAATCGCTTGTTCATGGACACGCAGGAGTCATTCCCGCGTGTCCGGGAGACTCTCCCGCGTATGCAGGAGTCACTCCCACGTATGCAGGAGTCGCTCCGGTATATGCAGGAAACCCCTCCCACGTATGCAAGAGCCACTCCTACGTATGCAGGAGTCATTCCCGCGTATGCAGGAGACTCTCCCGCGTGTCCGGGAGTCGCTCCCGTGTATGCGGGAAGTCCCTCCCGCGTGTCCGGGAGTCGCTCCCGTCTGTCCAAGAATCGCTCCCGCCCGCGCGGGAACGGCTTAACGTCTAGCGGGGAACAGCGCCGCATAACGCTTTCCCCCTCAAAAGGAGTTATTTATGGCTCATCATAGTTTTCTTGTGGCTGGAGACGCTGGATTTGACAGCGGTCTCGAAAACCTCTCGAATTACGTCGTCGGCAAGACCAGCGGGGCTTCCCCCGCCTGGCCCAACACCCCCCCAAAGCGCAGTAGACGCCCTCGTCTCCGCGTATACCCAATGGCACGCCGCCTACCAAAAGACTTTCGGCGCCCATACCCCGGTTGACACGAAGGCGAAGAACGACGTGCGCAAAGCCGCGACCGCAGTCGCCCGCCCTTTCATCGCCCAATATCTCATGTTCCTCCCTGTCACCGACGAAGACCGCGCCGCTATGGGTATCCACAACAAGGATACGCATCCAACGCCCATCGGCGAACCAACGACTCGCCCTGTCTTTACGGACATTCGCGCCATCGGCGGGTTTCAAGTGAAGCTTTGGTTCCGGGACGAGGCGACGCCCGAAAGCCGCGCCATCCCTTACGGGGACAACGGTTGCCTGCTGTTCTACACCTGGGGCAAGGAACAGACAACCGCCTTTTCCGCGCTGACCCAGACCAAGTTATTGACCCATTCCCCGTTCACGCTGACCTTCCCGCCACCCTTCGGGTGTTTACTAACTTCACAATGGGTGTTGTCCGAAAGGGTGTGCCGCTGACCCCGCACCCTTCAGGTGTTTAACAACTTCACACGGGGTGTTGTTAGAAAGGGGGCGCCGCTGACCCCCGACAGGACGGTTACGCTTGCCTTGCAAGCGGAACCTACGCGGTGTCTGACACCAACCGCCCGTAAACCTCGCCTCTGACACCGCCGCTCGTCTTTCCTTTGCTCTTTTGTCAGTCGCCGTCTGCTTACTCCGCTACCACGCCGCTCGCCCTTCGGTATCAGCCTCCGCGCCCACCCATACGCCCGACACCAGCGCGTCTGATATTGCCGCCGGTGTCTGACACCGCCGTCCGTCTTCATTGCTCTTTGCTCTTTTGCCAGCCGCCGTCTGCTTACTCCGCCGCCACGCCGCTCGCCCCTCGGTATCAGCCTCCGCGCCCACCCACACGCCCGACACCACCGCCCCGTCTCTTCTTTCTTCTCTACTCTCTGCTCATTGCTATTTGCTCTTTACTCTTTGACACCACAAAAAAGGCGGCTGGAAACCGCGCCCTCGTAGGGGTGAAGTTCCCGTCCGCCTTCTGTTTAAAACATCGCGCAAATTTGCCGCTTTAGTTACGGGCAAACGGCACCGTTAAGACGCCCAAGTCCTTCCAACTCTCTTGCACCTGGAGATCGGGCACATACCATTTGTGCTCCTCATCCAGATCCTTATCTTTTAAGTCTTCCAGCGACCCAAAGGTGTCGGCAGTCCACGGATTGTCTGCTCCCTCAACCATTTTGGTCATATTGAGGACGGCGCCGTCAGACGAAAACCGGTATTTTGTGAATTTAATGTCAGGCGTGACCTCATGGGCCTCCGCCCAGGTTTCCCAGCCGTTCGCCATGTAAAACGATTGTATCTCCTCCCACTGCCCATCGCTGAAACCGCCTATTTCAGGGTAAGGACTCGACATTACCGCCTTCACCCAGGGTCCTTCGGGATCTTCGTCTACGCCTGCCGACAGAACCGTTATGTCGCCCTCATTCAGTCCCAGCCATTCGGTCAGCGCCGCCGCAAGATTATCGGCGCTCTCCCGGTATTCAGGATAACAACTGATGACATCGTATACGCCGCCTACCTCCTCAATCTCCACAATGTTTTGGTTTTGATTGATGATTCTATCCTCCCACAAACTCACTAGCCTGCCGGTCGCTTTTATTTTCCAGTCGCTGATAAGGCATCGCATGGTCATGTGTATTTTCTCATCTCCCATTCCCGGAATGTCCGTATCCCAGCCCGCGCTCCAATACCCGTGCATCTCAGACGGCATACCGCCTGATTTGCTATCCGTTGCCCCTGTGAGGTTCCATCGGGTATCACTTTGCGTTACCGGGGCAAAAGAAGTGCCCCATTCGTCAGGGTCCTCTGACGGCGACACGACGGTTGCGCCGGCTACTCGGAAGGGGGCGTCCTCAATGCCACCGCTTCCGTCTATCGTGTAAATAGCGTCAATATCATCCACGTTGGAACGTGCGGACACCGACCAGTTTCCGGAGTTGCGGTCGTAACTTCCCCTGAGCCGTATCGCCAGATCGCCGTCTTTAAGCACGCCGTTCAAGTCATAACTGTCGCCCACTGCCCTGCTGATTGATCTGCCTATAACCGACGCGGAGGGCGAGGTCTCGCTACTCTCCAAGTCAAACTGTACGTCACCGAAAGAACCGGATAGGAAATATACCTTTGGATCGGTATTTTTTCCCTCATCTCCATCGTCATTGTCGCAACCAATGACCGCGATTGCGAATACCAGCGCCACGCCGAGTATTCCCGATAAAAACAGTTTCTTTTTCATAACTGTCCTCCTATTAAAATATATAAACCGCTCTGCGGTTCAACCCCCCTTACGGGGTAAGTTGCTCTGTTATGGCGTATCCTTGATACGCCTGCTTGGTTATTACACCAAGGCTTGGTGAACACTCACACCAAGCCTTGGTGAACACTCACACCAAGCCTTGGTGAACACTCACACCAAGCCTTGGTGAATACCCACACCTAGGCTGGGTGAACACTCACACCTAGGCTTGGTGAATACCCACACCTAGGCTTGGTGAATACCCACACCAAGGCTTGGTGAACACTCACACCAAGGCTTGGTGAACGCCCACACCTAGGCTAGGTGAACGCCCACACCTAGGCTAGGTGAATACCCACACCTAGGCTGGGTGAACGCCCACACCTAGGCTGGGTGAATACCCACACCTAGGCTGGGTGAATACCCACACTAAATATAAAAAGCCGCTGTCTTCTGTTGACGCCTCTGACACCATAAAAAAGGCGACCGGAAACCGCGCTCCGTGGGGTGAAGTTCCCCAGCCGCCTTCCGTTTAAAACGCCGCGCAACTTGCCGCTTTAGTTGCGGGTAAACGTCCTCTTTAAAACACCGAGGTCTATCCACTCATCACTATAGAGAGGTTTATCAAATACACGCTCGTCTTGCAGATTAGCAGCGTTTAAGGCTTCCAGCGAATCAAAGATGTAGTGATTCTCATGACTATAATATAACAACGCGCCGCCTTCTCCCCCTCCTTCAATCATTTGGATCATGTCGAAGGTGTTATCATCGGTGAACACAAACTTGTATTGGGCGTATCTCTTCGACGGCTGGATGTTGTTTGCCACCGCCCATCTTTCCCAGCCCTTCGCTTGGTGAAAGTCCAGCAACTGTTCTTCCTCCACTGTCGGCAGAATACATAGTGGAAAGTCGTCTGCGGCTGGATCGATATACACCCACCTGTCCCCGGCCTCTTCCCTGTCAAGAGGATGCTCCTCATAGCCCGTTATAGCCCCCTCTTCCAGTCTCATCCATGCGGTGAGCGCCGCCGCATAATTTGCGGCGGTCGGCTTGTAATAAGGATAACAATTGATAACCTCGTATGTGCCGTCCTCCATATCGGTAACCTTAATAAGGGTCTGGTTTTGATCGATGAAGATCATGTAGGGCGATAGTATGCTCCACTTGACCGTTTCGGTGGTGATAACCTTTACTTTCCAGTCGCTGATAAGGCATCCGAGGGGGATGAGTATTTTTTCGTCACCGTCTATGACGCCCGTATCCAAGGAGCTGCTCCAATACCCAAGCGCAACAGACGGCATTCCGCTTTCTTCGCTTTCCACTGGCTCCCCCGCGAAGTCCCATGGGGTATCACGTTTCGCTACTGGGGAAAAGACGGGTTCCCATTCATCAGCGCTCGTAGGCTCCACGATGGTTGCGTTGGCGTCACGGAAGCCGCCCGCGTCGTCAACCCTTCCGTCGAAGGTGTAAACAACATCATTGCTGGAGCGCGCGGACACCGACCAGTTTCTGGACTCCGGGTCGTAACTCCCCCTGAGCCGCGCGAGGACTGCGCCGTCTTCAAGCACGCCGGTCAAGTCATAGTTGTCGCCCACTGCCCTGCTGATTGATCTACCCTTAACCGATGCGGAGGGCGAGGTCTCGCTACTCTCCAAGTTGAACTGTACGTTACCGAAAGAACCGGATAGGAAATATACCTTTGGATCGGTATTTTTTTCCTCACCTCCATCGTCATTGTCGCAACCAATGACCACGATTGCGAATACCAGCGCCACGCCGAGTATTCCCGACAAAAACAGTTTCTTTTTCATAACTGTCCTCCTAAAAAGTAAAGAGGACTAAGCGTATTGCCATGCCGCCGAAAAAGGCGTAAACTGCCAATGCGTTTAGTAGCCCAAAGCCGGTAACATTCTTCGCGGAACACGCCGACTTTGGGTTTCCTCTTCTCTAAAATATATAAACCGCTACGCGGTTCAACCCCCCTTTTACGGGGTAAGTTGCTCTGTCACGGCGTATCCTTAATACGCCCACACCTAGCCTTAGTGAACACCCACACCTAACCTTGTCGCTGTTATGTAACATCCTTGAGATAAATATAAAAAAGCCGCAGTCTTCTGATATTGAGACGCAACGGCTGTTTTCCCTGAAAGGAAGTGAGAACGCCCGCATGTTTGCGGGTTTGTCTGTACAGTACTTAAATTTAAATCGGGGGGGGGGGTACCAATTTATTAGGGTAGCCTGCGCGTGCAAACGCAAGCGAAACATTTTTATATTACTAGTCATAGAAACAGTATACACACCCCCTTAAAGCGCGTCAATATATTTTTTCAAAAATATTCACACCCCAATGAGTAATGAATAGTGAGCAGTGAGTAATGATGGGCGGCGGTGTCAGACGCGCGGGGGTCAGCAGCGTAGTGTCAGAGACGCGGGGCGTTGTGTCAGAGACATGATGTCGGAGACGTAGTGTCGGAGACGTAGTGTCAGAGACATGATGTCAGAGACATGGTGTCAGACGCATAGTGTCAGAGACGCGGTGTCAGACGCGTGGTGCCAGAGGCGCAGGTGTCAGAGGCATGGTGTCAGCGGCGTAGTGTCAGAGACGCGGGGTGTCAGGCACGGCGGCGGATAGGGATGCGGTGTCAGACGCGGGGGAAGAGGCGTAGTGTCAGAGACATGGTGTCAGCGGCGTAGTGTCGGAGACGTGGTGTCCGAGACGTAAGGCGTGGTGTCAGAGGCGTGGTGTCAGAGGCGTGGTATCAGAGGCGTGGTGTCAGAGACATGATGTCCGAGGCGTGGTGTCGAAGGCGTAGTGTTAGCGGCTTGGTGTCAGACGTGTGGTGTGAGACGCGGTGTGAGACGCGGTGTCAGACGTGTGGTGTCAGCGGCGTAGTGTCAGAGGCGGGGGGAAAGAGCGTGCGAAGTCTGACGCTGGTCTTCCTTTGCTCATTCCTCTTTGCTATCTGCTCTTTATTCTTGTTTCCTATTTTTGGAAAATATATTATTATTTCTATGTGTCATTCATCGCACAAAACAGCATACAAGAAGTTATAGACAAAATGGATGCGATTGCGGTCGTGGGCGACTACGTAAGACTCGAAAAACGGAGCGGTCGCTATGTGGGACTGTGTCCCTTTCATCATGAGAAAACCTCATCGTTCACCGTGAACCCTGACCAGAAACTCTACTACTGCTTCGGTTGCGGCAAGGGCGGTACGGTACTGAGTTTCATCATGGAAATGGATAAAATCAGCTTTCCAGAAGCCGTCGAGACCATGGCAAAACGATTTGGCGTAAAACTCGTTTACGAAAATACCGGCCGCGGCAAAGACAAAGACGACAAACAATCCACGACAGACACCCTCCAAGAGCTTTATACGCGGGTCGCCGGTAGTTTCCATTATTGCCTGACACAAACGGACGCGGGCAAGTTCGCCCTGGACTATGTGCTGAACCGCGGCATAAGCATGGAAATGATTGAAAAGTTCCGCCTTGGATATTCGCCGTCAGATGGACGGTGGTTATTTGATTTCTTGACGAAAAAAGGGTATTCGGAGGAATTTCTACTTACATCCGGGCTTTTCTTGAAAAAGTATCCCAAGACAAGTTTCTTCAGGGATAGACTAATGTTCCCTATCAATAATTGGCAGGGCAAGACCATTGCTTTCGGGGCGCGGTTATTGCGTGGAGATGGTCCCAAATATATCAACTCGGCAGAATCGCCCATTTATAAGAAAGGACAGACTCTCTTCGCCATGGACTTGGCTTTGCCGGAAATTCGTAAAACTAAGCAAGCATATATAGTGGAAGGCTACATGGACGTAATAGCCCTGCATCAGTCCGGCGCGACCAACACAGTCGCGCCCCTCGGTACCGCGTTCACAGATGAGCAGGCGCGGCTCCTACATCGGTTTGCGGAAAGAATAGACATATTGCCGGACAATGATAGCGCGGGGCGGTCTGCGGTAGTCAAGGAAATACTTACATGCCGACGTAACGGACTCGTCGCGTATATCGCGGCTCCTGAAAAAAATAGTGAAGGAAACGCTCCGCAAATGAAGGATCCCGCCGACATCTTAAAAGAATTTGGGGAAGGAAGCTTGACAAATCATACAAAGCATGTTATAATAGATTTTGATTATCTTTTATTTCAAAGTAAATCTTTTAATAATGCTAATTCTGAAGGAGAGAAAGCCATAGCCTTTATGTTTCCGTATTTGGATACCCTAGATTCGGAAATTGCAAGGGATACCGCATTTGGGCGAATAGCAGATGCTTTTCATGTTGATAGAGAGTCCGTGAGGAATGATTTCAACCGAAGGGACTGGATATCGGCGCAAAATGCCGTAGTTCAACATGGAATGCCTCAAAAACCTATATCTAAAAACATCCCTGTTCGCCTGAATTACGAACTTTCTTTGCTTACCGCTATAGCGGTAAATGAAAATTACCCCCAACTTAGGCCATGGATTTCTATTAAAGAAATAGAAGATCCTGCCGCGAAAGAACTTTTTATTGCGCTGGAAGATTGTTTTTCACATAATGAAGTCGGACCTGACAATAAAATTAAATTGGCTGTCCTTTTGCCACATATAAGTTCAGAGAATGTGCGGAAATTTATGAATGAACACGGCATTTCAAATGAATTTCTTTCAAATAGTGAAAAACTGATTTCAGACGGTATAAAAAGAATCAGAGCGAAGCGTATTGAACGTAGAAGAGCGAAGATTGTAATAGAACTAAGCGTCGCGGCGTCAGAAAAAGACGCTTCTCGAATCGAAGAATTGCTCCTCGAAAAGGAGCATCTTGACACTGAACTACAGAGTTTTAAGGCTTAATCATAAGGAATTTGAAAAATGGAAAAGAAAAATCCTCTAAAAGAAGACATCGCCCTTGACCCCACTGTCATTAAATTGTTTGAATACGCAAGAGAGAAGAAAATTATCTCTCAAGATGATGTGAATGAGCGCCTCCCCGACTACATTACCAATACCGACAAGATTGAAGAGGTATGGTCTCTGCTTATCAAAAACAATATTCAGCTCACCGTGGAAGAGGCTTCGGGTGAAGATGAAACCGAAAGGGAAGGCTCTATCCCTGAAAAGAAGCGTATGCTTGCTACAGGCAAAGATTCTTTCGTCGACGACCCTGTCAAGCTCTATCTCCGCGACATCGGCAGAGAAAACCTCCTCACCGCGGAGCAAGAAATCATCTTCTCCAAGCAGATGGAGAATGGTGGTAACATCATAAAAGGCATCGTCAAAAAGTCTGGTCTCATCATAAACGAATTCTACCAAATTGGCAAAAAAGCCTTTTCAAAAAAAGACTTCAAAGAATTGAGTCTATCCAAAAAAGAGATGACTGAACACCAAAGTGAACACCGGCGGCTCAATCAGTGTTACAAGGAACTGCTCAAAAATGTGTTCCCAGACATCAAGGTTTATATCGACATGAAGCGCAAGTTGTTGAACCGAGGCGCTAAAGGTATTACTATATCTGATGATAGCGATATTTCCAACCTTCGCACCCGCATCATGAATGCCATAAACGATTCAGATATTCAACCTGAAGAAATTTTTGCTTTCTCTGATAAATTCATCGCGGCCGCGACTAAAATAAAATACTATAAGAAAGAACAAGAGTGCCTTAAAAAATATCTACACATCCAATCTCTGCGCGAACTACGCTCACTGGGACGCGCTCTCGCAGTCAATGGTCAGCGAGAAAAGCTTGAGGCTGAATTAGGGCTTTCATCCGACGAAATAAAAGAAAATATCAGTTTGATACAGCGTACTGAGAAGAAATTCGAGAGCATGGAGGCTGAATTCGAGGCATCCATAGACGAAATCAACGAGATGGCAAGAAAAATTAGCCGTGGTAGACTGATGCTGAAAAACGCCAAGGACAAGCTCATCAAGGCTAATCTGCGACTGGTAGTTTCCATTGCCAAGAAGTATACCAACCGCGGCTTGCTGTTCTTCGACTTGGTACAAGAAGGCAATATTGGTCTCATCAAGGCGGTAGAGAAATTTGAATACCAAAAGGGTTTCAAATTTTCCACTTATGCAACATGGTGGATTCGGCAGGCCATTACCCGTTCTATTTCTGACCAAGCACGTACCATCCGCGTGCCCGTCCATATGATTGAACAAATCAACAAAGTAGTACGAGAGTCTCGCCAGCTTATGCAGGTTTTGGGCAGAGATCCAACCGACGAAGAGATTGCTTATCGACTAGGCTGGACAAGTCAGAAAGTGAAGAGCGTCAAAAATGTAGCTCGTGAGCCGATTTCCCTTGAAACACCCATCGGCGAGGAAGACGATTCCTTCCTTGGAGACTTTATCGAGGATAAAGAGGTGGAGAATCCAGCGAACCTTACGGCGTTTGTGCTTTTACAGGAACATCTTGCCGAGGTCCTTTCGACATTGCCTCGGCGCGAGCGGGAAGTTTTGGAGATGCGATTTGGCTTTGGGGACGGTTATTCACTTACTCTTGAAGAAGTAGGACTGTGTTTCAACGTTACCCGCGAGCGTATCCGGCAGATTGAAGCTAAGGCCCTCCGTCGTCTTCGCAACCCTCGTTTGAGTAATAAGATTAAAGACTATTTAGATCATGTTTAGAGAGTTGGGGGTTAAGAGTTGGTTTATTGTTACAGCAGAGTTTGCTAACAAGAAATCCACTCCCTATTCTTTCCCCTGCTCTAGAAAAGGAGTGTTATTGTGGCAATGAGTGAAATTTTCGATAAACTACGTGGATTACAAGATATATTATCGGAAAGAATCAAGGTTGAAAAAGAAATTGAGGATATTCCTAGGGTTCTTGACAATTTGGAGGACGTACTAGCGCGTCTCAAAAAGGGTTTTATCGAAAAGAATCAGGAATGTGAAAAAGTGAGGGCTTCCGTAGGCGACCTCCGCAACCAACTTTTCGAGGCTGAAAGCTCGCGCGAAAAAGCGGAAAGGAGCCTCGGATCAAGTGAAAGTTTCAATATGCGTGAATATGAAATTCTGGACAGAGAACGCCGTGAATCGGCGGATAAGGAACTACGTTTCCGCAAAGAACTGCAAAAAGAAGAGCGGCGTTTATTAGATTTGATCGAAGAAATCAAACATTCTACTGATCTCGTCGAACAACAGAAACAGGATATTTCTGTCCGCAGGCAATCCATTGACGAAGCAGTCTCTACAAAGCAGGAACAGCTTGTACAGCTTGAGGAACGAGAACAGGAAATTTCTACCGGACTTGACAATGACTTGCTTTTCAAGTTCGACCGTATCATCAGACACAAGATGGGCAAAGGCATTGTATCCATAAAGGGCGGGGTCTGTACCGGCTGTCATATGATCCTGCCCGCGCAGTTCGCCAACCAAGTCCGCAAAGGTGAGGAAATCGTATTCTGTCCCTACTGTTCACGCATCCTCTACTATGAAGAATCTGATCAAAACCTCACGGAAGTGGACTACTTTGACACCGAAGATGCGGGTAGTCTCGCTGATCTTGATGATTTGGACGATGACGAGGAAGATGAGATTGTCAATATCGACTACGAAGAATAGGGAACAATGAAAGCGGGTATTATTGGAGCGACAGGCTATGCCGGGGCGGAGTTGGTCAGGCTTTTGGCGGGACATCCGAAGATTGACGGTTTGGAGCTTTCGTCGGTGAGCTATGAAGGCGATCATATTGAAGATATATATCTAAACTTCTTCAAAAAAGTGTCGGGAGAGTTAAAAAAAGCGGAAGCGGTCATTGAAGCCGCCGATGTAGTATTCTCAAGCTTGCCCCATGGTGTAGGAGAAGTTTTTGCTAAAGCCTGTGTTGAATGTGGCAAGCCTTTTATCGATTTATCCGCGGATTTCCGTTTTGGGAGTGACGAGGCGACTTTTTCCACATGGTATGGCAAGAGCTACCAATACCCTGAATTGCACGGATTGTCCGTCTATGGACTGCCCGAATTGAACAGACAGTTGCTGAAGGCAAAGAACGGGAGAGTGATTGTGGGCAATCCGGGTTGTTATCCAACAGCCGCGACTTTGGGCGCTATGCCTGCTCTGGCAAAAGGACTGGCTGGAACAGGGACTATCATCGTGGACGCGGCATCCGGCATTACAGGGGGAGGGCGTGAACCTATTCGCGCCTATCATTTTCCGGAATGTGCGGACGCGATGTCGCCTTACAAGGTGGGTTGTCATCGACACACGCCAGAAATCGCACACAATTTTGCTGTTGCGGCTGGAAGAGCTGTGCCACTCATCTTCACCCCGCACCTTGCGCCCATGAATCGCGGTATTCTGGCAACTATTTACATTCCACTCGCCGACGTACAGCCTGTTTTTGACCTGTCTCGACCTCCTTCAAAAGAAACCATAGCAAAAACAGTGGAAATTCATGCGCTTTACACTGAATTCTACAAGAACGAGCCTTTTACGCGAGTTTTACCATTGGGAAGTGTTGCTGTAACTAACCGCGTGAGGCAGTCCAATTTTTGCGATATTTCCATTCACATTGACCAAACTGGTTCCACACTCATCGCCATAAGTGCTATCGACAACATGGTAAAAGGCTCGGCGGGACAGGCTATTCAAAATATGAACATCGTATGCGGTTTCGCGGAAGATGCAGGCTTGTCAGCGATACCAGCCCTATTTTAATTGACGAGATTTATCATAATGATACGATAGCTCTATATCATTGCGGTTTTGATTACATCTTCTGATTATGATGAGAGCTTGTTATAATTCGCGTTTTGATTTATTATCTAACTTATGGTGACTTTTAATCTTACTGTGCTTGATCTCATTGACATAGACCTCAAGGAGCATAACTCGCTTGACATTGTTTGCCTTGGTGGGCGGAAAGGTCTGAATCGGCGTATACCCACTCCAGAATTGAACAGACCCGGACTCGCGCTGTCTGGATTTTTCGAGTCATTTGCATATCAGCGTATTCAGGTATTTGGGCGTGGAGAAACCGCCTATCTGGAAAAACTCATGCAAGAAGAGAAATTCGAGAGTATTCGGGAGATGTTCACCTATTCTATTCCATGTTGCATTTTTACATATGGGCAACAGCCCAACACTTTTTTCTTTAACGAAGCGGAAAAAAAAGGCTGTCCGGTACTTCAGACTGCGCTTGGCACATCTGAGTTCGAGTCGCGTCTGATTCGTATACTGTCGAATATCTTTTCGCCGCGTAAGAGCATTCACGGAGTTTTGATGGAGGTGTTCGGACTCGGTGTATTACTCACAGGTGATTCTGGTGTGGGAAAGAGTGAAACCGCCTTGGAACTTATCAAGAAGGGACATAGGCTTGTCGCGGACGACATCGTCGACATTCACTGCATAAATGGCAACATCCTTATGGGCATGGGGGGTAATAAAATCATTGGACATCACATGGAAATACGTGGACTTGGGGTTATCAACATCACGCATCTCTTCGGTATAGGGGCGGTACGCGATCAAAAACAGGTACAGCTAGTGATAGAACTCGAAACATGGAATCCGAATAAAAACTATGACAGACTCGGTCTCGATAAAGAAACAATCGAGATTCTGGGGGTAAGCGTGCCCAAGATAGCAATTCCGGTGAAAATCGGACGTAACGTCCCGGTTATCGTGGAAACCGCGGCTATGAATGAACGGCTCAGAAGAATGGGTTATGACGCGGCAAAGGAATTCAACCAAAACATCATGAAATGGCAGGAAAGTGGAACTGCCAAATTGGTATATTTTGGTGAGGATATTATATAGATCAATTGAAAGGAAAATATGGAAAGAACCATCATCATTTCTAACAGAAGCGGACTTCATGCCCGCCCGTCAGCAATGGTCGTACAGTTGCTCAAAGACTTCAAAGCAAACGTCTTCATTGAAACAGGAGGCGAAACCGTGAATGCAAAGTCAATCATGGGACTTTTAACGCTCGGCGCAGGCTATAAGAGTAGTCTGCGGGTAATCGCCGAAGGTGAAGATGCTGAACAGGCTTTAGACGCGCTGACCAAGCTCTTCGATTCAAAATTTGAAGAAGAATAAAACAAGAATCAATACCAGGTCCTCCGAAATACCCCCTCCCACCGCCGTATCCTATGCCTCATCCTGTACTTGTTCCATCCCTACCGTATTCCTTCCCTATCAGATGCCTCTTCCCCCAATGTTGCTAAGAAACTGTCCCCTTGCTTTCTTCCCGTTTCGGGATATGTTAAAGGTATGACGACTACTTGCAAAAGTCGCCAAAGATGTATAGAATGTAACCATGACACGCGGTATACTAATTGTGGGGAATAATTCCCCTTTATTGACGGCTCTTGCGGAAGAAGCGGCGCGGCGGGTTGAACACTTTGTGGCGGCTTTCATCCCTGACCAATCTGACAAGACGCTTACTGTTTCGAGTGCGGAGATGTTGAACTGGAATCCGGGTAGCCCCATTGCGGCGCGCACATTGCTTCTTGGCGCGGAGAATCGTTTAGGACAAGTCAATGAAGCCATTCTCGTCTGCGCGCCGCCCCGTCTCTGCAATGAACGCCTCGACAGCAAAGGAATTGAAAGTCTCGTAAATGACCATATAAAGGGCTGGCTTTTATTGGTGAAGGAATTAACAACGTCTTTTAGGACAAGGAAGACGGGTACTCTAGCTATGGCGCTCTCAAAGCCTCCTGAAGACCTGCTCGCTCCTATCGCGTTCAATGCCTTTCAGACTTTTGCCAATGGGTTATTGAGTGTGGCTAGTTCGGAACCATTTCAAACAGTAGGCTTTTTACCACCGGATAACGGCGACGACACGGGTTTTGCCGCGTTCATATTCAAAATCATTGACGACGGCAATAAGAAAAGCAACGGGCGGTGGCAACGCTACGGGAAACTATTCTCAAGTAAATTCTTTTAGAAAACAAATCTAATTCTTACACGGCGGGAAGCTGGAAAGCAACTGCGTGATTTCTCTGAATTCGGCGACACTGAGGGTTTCAGCACGGGCGTTTAGGGGTATACCGCACGCTTGGAGTATGTCTTCGGTTGCTACAGGAATGTTCCGATTGGATAAGAATACGGATAGGTTGTTTTTAATGGTTTTCCGACGCGAGGAGAAGAGGCTATGCACCAGCGGGTAAAACAAGTCGGGATAATCACCCGCGTCAGCCCGCGCGTCTAAGCGTATACCTTGCGAGTCAACGTGCGGGGCGGGATAGAAAGACGCGCCTTTTAGGACTTGCAACGGCGTGACGGTATAAACGGACGAGCAAAGCACGGAGAATGACGAGTACGCCTTTGAGCCGGGTTTTGCGACCGCGCGTTCAGCAACCTCCTTCTGTACCATAAAGACCATACGTTGAAACGGACGCCTTCTCTCGATGAGGCTTCCTATAAGCCTTGCGGCGACCGTATAAGGCAAGTTGCCAAAGAAATAACACCCCGGTGGGTCTTGCAGGCACGTTTTCAACACGTCTCCCTCTATAAGGATGAAGCGTGGGTTGTCTTTGAAGATTTCCCCTTGTAAGACTGCGCTGAAGCCGGGGTCTATCTCAAAGGCATGGACGGTCGCGCCTTTTTCAAGAAGCAGGGCGGTCATTGCGCCAATGCCCGGACCCACTTCCCAGACTTCGGGGCTTCCGGTCAACTCCAACGCATCTATAAGATTAGCGCGTGCTTTTGGGTTGATGAGGAAGTTTTGCCCAAATCTCTTTCTCATTCCGAGTCCACGAGCGTCAAGAAACTCCTTCAGGCTTCGCGGTGAATTGTAGTCTAGCATATTCTTGTCTGATTTCCTTTTCCTAGTAAATTCTAAAGTTAAGAATCTTTAAGGAGGGGGCGCGCTTTCTCTAAACGAGGATCGCATACCGTCGCCCTTGTGTTGCGCCCCCCTGCGCTCCAGCCCCGCCCGCACAGTAGGTTTAAGGGTCGGGTCTTCCGCTACCCCCCTTCCCGCACCCTTCGGGTGCGGTATCTGACACCCCGCTTGTCGATGTCTGACACCCTAGCCTGTCGGTGTTTGACATTAGCACTATACGATTTTACCGTATGTTTTACAAGCCGTCATCGGTTAAAGTCCGAATAAGGACATTTTTATGATATAATTATCCGATACTATGAGTATGTTATTAGAAACCATTCTTAAAGATTCCGTCTATCGCTTGACGCAATTTAAAGATGAGCAGGTGCGGAGAATCGAAAATGCCGTTATTACCCGCAGTGTGCGTGGGAATTATTATATTACATGCGCAGTTCGCAAGAAGGAAATCAAATTAACGCCTGAAGAAATTGTCAGGCAGTTGTATCTTGATACGTTGATGAATACCTACAGGTATCCGCATGAACGTATAAAGGTTGAGTCGGAGGTAACGTTTGGTCGTGAGAAGAAACGAGCGGATATTATCGTCTTTGATAAAGATAAACCTACTACGCCGTATATTATCGTGGAACTCAAGAAGCCTAAATTAAAGGATGGCAAGGAACAACTTAAATCGTATTGCAATGCAACAGGCGCGCCTATGGGCGTGTGGACTAATGGCGAGTCTATTTCGTTCTACCACCGCAGAGACCCCAATTACTTTGAGGACATCCCAGCTATTCCGTCTGCGGAAAGACGCTTAACTGATATTCTTACAAAACGGTGGACCATAGAAGACTTAATCAAAAAAGATAAATTGCAAAGTGAATATAAATCGCTTAAAGACCTTATTCTTGAAATGGAAGATGAGGTATTGGCTAATGCTGGGGTTGATGTATTTGAAGAAGTATTCAAGCTTGTATTTACCAAACTATACGACGAGATGGAGAGTGGACGCGATAAGCGGCGGAGTTTAGAATTCCGTAATTATGGTGAAACGGAAACTGAATTAGAAAAGAAAATCCAAAGCCTTTTAGATAAGGCTAAAGCCAAATGGGAGGGTGTATTTCACCAAGACGCGAAGATTGAATTGACTCCTTCACACTTATCAGTTTGTGTCTCTTCACTCCAAGATGTTAAATTGTTTAATAGCAATCTTGACGTTATCGACGACGCCTTTGAGTATCTTATCAACAAGAGTAGCAAAGGCGAGAAGGGACAGTATTTCACGCCGCGTTATATTATTGATATGTGCGTCAAGATGCTTAATCCAAAAGAAACAGAAACGATAATTGACCCTGCGGCTGGTAGTTGTGGTTTTCCTGTTCATACTATCTTTCATGTCTGGGAACAAATCATGCAAGATGAAGGTTCGGATAGAAGTCATTTGTTTTCTCTTGAACAGAAGCCTGTACGTTGCGTTGATTATGCAAAGGATAAGGTTTTCGCTATTGATTTTGATGAGAAAGCTGTACGTGTTGGACGGACGCTTAATTTGATAGCGGGAGACGGACAGACGAATGTACTGCACTTGAATACGCTTGATTGGGAACGTTGGGACGAAAAGACGAAGGACACCAATTGGGTAGATACTTATAATGAAGGCTGGAAAAAACTCAAGAGAATACGTAAAAATAAAGATAGTGATCGTGAATTTACGTTTGATATTCTTATGGCTAATCCGCCGTTTGCGGGAGATATAAAAGAAAGTCGTATATTGGCGAAGTATGATTTAGGCAGGAAAGCAAGCGGCGCGTATCAAACAGCCGTAGGGCGGGATATTCTTTTTATTGAGCGCAATCTTGACTTTCTAAAAGCCGGCGGGCGCATGGCAATTGTATTGCCGCAGGGACGTTTTAACAATTCAAGCGACAAGTCTATTCGTGAATTCATTGCGGAACGTTGTCGTATTTTGGCGGTGGTTGGCTTGCACGGCAACACGTTTAAGCCACATACCGGTACGAAAACGAGCGTCTTATTCGTGCAGAAATGGGACGATAAACTCTGTCCGAAAGTTGACGATTATCCGATATTCTTTGCGACAATGCAAAAGCAGGGCAAGGACAACAGTGGCGATAAGATATACGAGTCGCGGTTGGATGGGCATGGACATCTGATTGTTCAACATGACCTATTCAACCACGAAGGCTTAACCAAAGACGGCATAGCCGAAGCCTTTATCGAGTTCGCAAAGAAGGAAGGATTAAGTTTTTTTTAGATAGCCCTTTCGACGAGGCGAAGTATAAGACGTTGTTGGAAGGGCTGGAAATTACAGAAATAAAGTTAAGTGAATTAAAAAATGAAAATAGAATTTTTAGAATTGATAGTACATTTTTTAACAAACGAGTATATTCTATTGACTTACGTATTAGAAGTAAACCACATTTCTTTTTACAAGAGAACGATATTGTGAGCGGACCCTTCGGTTCAACACTTACAAGCCGTTCATATCTAAAATCTGGTATCCCATTTATCAGAATTGAAAATATTAAAGGTGGGTTCAATATAAACACTTCTGAAATGATATATATATCAGAAGAAGATAATAAAATATTAAAAAATAGCCAATTATATATTGATGACTTGATATTATCAAAAGTTGG
>JAISCD010000056.1 GCA_031265825.1 Treponema sp.
ATGAAATGCATACCTACTACAGAAAACTATTATGTGGACTGGAGCGCGAATCTGATCGCCGTGTCCATCCTCCACAAGACGGAACTGGGCTTGCCAGAAGGCAAACTCACGGAGTTACAGACCCTGCACAACGAGGTGAAGGTTCTGCATGAGCTGTGCCAAACAGCGTCCTACACGAAGCTGGATATGCAGGCGAAGAATGAGAAGAAGAAACTGCTCATTCACCTTGAAGAAGTCTTTATTCGGAACAACTTGCAGAACAACGATGCGATGACGGACAACTTGCGGGAGGCGTTGGGCATCCCGATCCACGACACGAAGCCTTCACCTGTGCCCGCGCCTGAGGGTATCCCAGAGATTGAGATCGCGACGCCGCAGCCGCGCACTGTGCAGATCAAGTTTCGGGACGAGCACGCGGCGCGTTGGGGGAAGCCTGAACACGTTCATGGGCTTGAATGTGTGTGGGAACTTATGGAGGAGCCGCCCGCCAAGGTGAGTGATCTAATCCATTCGGATTTCGCCACGAAGAATCCGCTGGAACTAATGTTTGAGGAAGACCAGCGGGGGAAGAAGGTGTTCTTTGCGGCGCGTTGGGAGACGGGTGCGATGAAGAAGGGGAAATGGAGCGACATATTCAGCGCGATCATTCCCTAGGAGGTCGGGGCGGGGCCCGCCAAGCGTGGCTCCGCATAATAACGGAAACTTGCCCGTATGGGCGGTTTATTATAGAGTTATGCACCATAAAGTAATTTATGAAATCAAACGCATAACTTAAAACTTTGTTGCCAACAAAGTAAAGGAGAATAAAATGGCAAAGAAATGTTTTAAGTTGGGAATGCTGGCAGTAGTGCTGGCATTTGGCTTGACTGTTGCGGGATGCACGACAATGAGTTCTGTCGGCGGTACTGTGGATTCCCATGGCTTTTTTTCAAGTGCCGATGTAGTGTCCAACGGTAGCGATGTAATTGCGTCGTACGGGATTATTTTAGGGCTTATTGACACCGGCTACGAAGGTTATGTCGCCAGTGTCAAAGCAGCCGAGAGCTCCGGTAAAGTAGTTACATCAGTGACGACGGAGTATTTAGGTTTTTATACCAAAGTCACTGCATACGCAAGGTAAATCTTATTTTGAATCCTCCGGCTATGCCGGAGGATTCAAAATAAGAAAGGTATACGACAGAGCTTCGTATACAAGTAGTTATGTGTCATAAAAACTTGAAATTTTCTGGGAAACTAAAGGTTTTATGAAATCAAACGCATAACTTAAAACTTTGTTGCCAACAAAGTAAAGGAGAATAAAATGGCAAAGAAATATTTTAAGTTAGGAATGCTGGTAATAGTACTGGCATTTGGAATGGCGTTAGTGGGATGCGATGATTTAGCTGCAAGCAGTTGTCCGAATGGATCGTGCCATGTTTATACGAATGCAAATGGCGATGGCTCCTATGATGTTTGTAGCCGGTCGAGTTGTGCCGCATATAATGTGCCATATCCAGTATCACCTGGTACTAATGTAAAATGTAATTGCAACTAGGAATTGACAGTGTGGCTTTCCCAAAACTGAAGTTTAGGGAAAGCCTCCGTATAACACAGGAGGTGTTTAGGTGGTCAAGAAAAAAAAGCTTTTCATAATGGCGCTGATACTTGCGTTTGTTTTTTTATGTGGGGTTATAGTTTACGCCGTTGGCTCTGATGTAAGAGTCGCAGAACAAGCAACCGAATCGTGTTGTGGCGACAGCGATTGTTGTCCTGATGGTTCAAGTGATTTAGAGTGTTGCGAATAAATACAGATGGTTCAAAAAACTTTGTTGCCAAAGTAAAGGAGGTGCGCCTATGGAACAGCAGGGATGACGGATATGCGGGTACGCGCATGAACAGCGTACAAATGACGCGGAAGGCGTTCCGTGAAAGCAGCCGTTGGCTGCGGGAACCGCCGCGAAAAGGAAGGTATACGACAGAGGGTCGTATACAGGTAGTTATGTGTCATAAAAATCTGGAATTTACGAGGGCGGTGGCATCCGTGCCACCGCTATAGAACACCCGTAATAACGGTTTTATGAATTTCAACGTATAACTTAAAACTTTGTTGTCAAAGTTAAGGAGTTTTTTATGAGTTTTTTACAGAAGAAGACGGTGATCATAGTCGCAGCGTTCCTTTTGGTCATCGGGGTAGGAATGGCGTTTGCGGCAGATGGAATATCGCTAGATTGGCGTGACAATACTGTTTATGTTACTAACAGTAACAAGGTGCCTTATGATGTTGCTGTCCAAGTAACCTACAGTGCGAACGGCTATAGATCGACAACTCGCCGAAGTGTAAATGTTAAAGCGGGCAAGACAGGATCGTTCTCAATAGGAACAAGCGCAATAATAGAACGCGCTGAAGTAATCGACGCTAGGCCTGGTCTTTGATTGTTTCGCTAGGAGTGCCAGGTACCGAATTGCGAATTCATATATCTACACTCCCGCAACAGGTATTCTTGTATTAACGCCAACAGTAGTCGGCGTGGTAATACAAGGCACGGTTACTGGAAATGTGCTCGGCATAACTTTTGCCGGGACTAAGGTAACGTATGCCAAACAACAATAGAGGTGCAACACGCCGCATCTGATCGGGCGTGTGAAACAGAGACGCCGGTTAGCTGAGGCTAATCGGCGTTTTTTATGCTATAAGCTTTTGATACGCAAGGCAACCCGCCGGGGAGGTTTTTTGTAAACGTAGGAGACGCGCGGGTGTCAGACGCGGCGGGTTTGGAGGCGCATGATTTATCGTAAACAGTCGAAATGTTAAGACGAAATTTCTGTTCTCCCTTGCTTTATATGAGAAGATCGTATATAATGTGAAACTATCGTTAGATTCTAAATTTTAAGGAGATTTTTATGAATGAAACTAAGCCCAAAGTGTTTGATTTTACTGTTGAAGAGCTAGGAAAACGAAATATTAAATCGCCCATTGTCATGTCAAAGGAACAGGGCGATTCCTTAGTAAATTACGTGCGGGACGATCAATTTATCCGTCTCGATCCGACTGTGCTATTGGGATCCCAGGCATCGCTCAAACGGAGTCAGGTGCTAGAACTTGCGGGACCGCGAGAGATGCTCTATTTTCAGCCGTCCCATGTCCATGCGGGTATTGTGAGTTGTGGAGGACTTTGCCCCGGCATCAACGACGTTATTCGCGCTATCGTGCGATGCCTCTACGAGCGCTACGGGGTCAAGCGGATAAGCGGCATACGGTATGGATATAAAGGGTTTCTTCCCGAATATGACTATACGCCGAAAGAACTTCACCCGAATAACGTCGATAACATCCACAAGCTCGGCGGCACCTACCTCGGAAGTGCGCGCGGCGGTGGCAAAGAAGTAAGCAAAATCGTGGACGCTATGGAACAGATGAACCTCAATATGCTATTCACCATTGGGGGAGACGGTACACAACGAGGTTCTCTGGAAATTGCCGAAGAGATTGAGCGTCGAAGGCTCAAGATCGCCATGATCGGCATCCCCAAAACCGTTGATAATGACTTTGCTTTTATCCAAAAGTCCTTTGGTTTTGATACCGCGGTATCTAAGGCTGTCGACGTTCTTGCGTCCGCGCACATGGAAGCCAGCTCTCAAATCAACGGTATCGGATTGGTGAAGCTCATGGGGCGCGAGTCTGGTTTTATTGCGGCGCACGCGGCGCTGGCAAGCCATGAAGTCAACTTCGTGCTCATTCCAGAGGTGCCTTTCAATCTTGAAGGATACAACGGTTTCTTCCACTATCTTGAATCAAGAATCACAAAACGCCATCACGCGGTCATCGTCATTGCCGAAGGCGCACTTCAAGACCAGCTCGCAAGCGGCGAAAAGGACGCGGGAGGCAATCTCAAGCTGGGAGACGTCGGCGTCTACCTTCGTGACCGCATTAAAAAACACTTCGCGTCTTTGAAAATTGAAATCAATCTCAAGTACATCGATCCTAGTTACATCATCCGTTCCGCGCCTGCATCTCCGATTGACTCTATCTACTGCGAGCGATTGGGCAATGCGGCCGCTCACTCGGCAATGGCGGGCAAAACCAAGGTTGTTATCGGGCTTGTCAACAACGAATTCGTGCATATCCCAATGAAAGCGGTCATCTCACACCGCAACCATGTTGACCCAGAGAGTAGCCTTTGGCGCGATACTCTGGACGCTACCCACCAGCCAGCGCTCATGGCAAACCAGTTTGAGTAATTAGACAGCAAGGGAAGGAAGCCCGCTCTTGGCGGGCTGTAGACAGGGGCGTAAAAAAGGGCGGCGATATGCCGTCCTTTTTTTAGAAAGAGCCACCTCTTCCTAACTTATTTAACTTTGCCTGCTTTCTTATAATGAGCAGGAACCACGCTTGCGTGCAAGCGTGGTTCCGTCCTGTCGGGGTCAGCGGTACACCCTTTCTTACAGCGCCCATTATGAAGATGTCTGACACCCTTCGGGTGTGCGTGTGTAAGCCTTGATTTCCCTTCGGATATGCTCGGCAAGCTCGGATCGAGGCACGCGGATTTGCTTCATGCTGTCGCGCAAACGAAGCGTTACACTACCGTTCTCTTTTGTTTCATAGTCAATAGTTACACAGAAGGGCGTACCTACTTCATCCTGTCGCCGGTAACGCCTGCCAATAGCGCCGCCTTGATCGTAGTCTGTGGTAAAGTCGCTCCTCAGTTCAGCGCGGATACTTCGCGCCAGCTCTGCAAGTCCATCCTTTTTCTGCAAAGGCAAAATCGCTACCGTTATCGGAGCAATGTTCGGATGAAACCGCAACACCGTGCGGTAATCGTCAGCGTCCCCCTTGTCCGCTACTTTTTCCTCGTCATAAGCGTCGCATAGTAGCATTAGTAAAGTACGAGTGAGTCCCGCGGATGTTTCAATGATGAATGGGATGTATTTCTTATTACCATCATCCTGATCCATGTATTGCAGATCCTTTCCAGAAAACTCTGTATGCCGCATAAGGTCGTATTGCCCGCGGTTGTGCACACCCTCAAGTTCTTTCCACCCCATAGGAAAGAGGTATTCGATGTCGTAGGCGTCCTTAGCGTAGTGGGCAAGTTCATCTGGTCCATGCTGGTGCCATCGGAGGTTTTCCACTTTGACGCCGAGCCGCTCGTAATACGCCCATCGCCGTTTCTTCCATTCGTTAAACCATTCGACATCGGTATCGGACTTTACGAAATACTGCATTTCCATCTGCTCAAATTCGCAGGTACGGAAAATGAAGTTTTTCGTAACAATCTCATTACGAAAAGCTTTACCGATTTGCGCGATGCCAAAGGGGATTTTCATGCGGTTGCTCTGAATCACGTTTTTGTAGTTGACGTAAATTCCCTGCGCGGTTTCCGGACGTAAATAGATCGCATTGTCGCCGCCTTCGATAGGTCCGATGTTCGTCTTGAACATCAGGTTGAATTTGCGCGTGTCGGTAAGTTCGCCGCCACATTCAGGGCACTTCTTCTCCGCCAGATTTTCCGGTGGGATTTGATCCGCACGGAACCGCGCCTTGCATTTCTTGCAGTCCACAAGCGGGTCCGTGAAGTTTTCCACGTGTCCTGATGCCTCCCACACGCGAGGGTGCATAAGAATCGCCGCGTCTATGCCGACTATCTCGTCATACAACTGGGTCATTTCCTTCCACCAGTTCTGCGCTATGCGGTTCTTCAGTTCGACTCCTAGGGGACCATAGTCCCATGCGCCGTTCTGCCCTCCATATATTTCCGAAGATTGAAACACGAAGCCCCGGCGTTTCGCCAGAGACGTTATTTTTTCCATTGTCGCTTTGCCTTGCTCAGCCATGTTTACTCCTTATATAACTTAAATTATTATACTTAATGTCGCAAAAATAACAAGCCTTGCCTATATTGTTTGAAACATAATTCTCTTTCAAATATTTCAAGAATAAGCTTGAAAATGGTAGAAAATATGGTATACTATTAGTATGAAACTTAAAATAATAACTATATTTCTTTTTTATTCATTTACTCCGCTTTTTGCGGAAAATCAGATTCGTTGGGATTTAGGAATTAACGCACTCATGATTCCTGCACTTTCCGAAGATTTTTTCTACACTGGAGGTGGTTATATCGACATGGACGATACATCGGGTTATTCAACTGAGAGCGGTCCTCTAGTGCCGACTGGCGACATCGGTCTCTTTGGGCAGTTTAATTTCGGCAAATGGCGTGTAGGCGTGGGATTTCGGGATCTTTCAGTCTGCTTTATCTTTAATATCCTGTATCCTGTTGCTTACATCGAAGCGGACGCGGGACCTGTTACCTTCAACTTGCAGGTCGGCGGCGGCGTTATTGGGGTTATCAGTCTTTTCGCCAGTCTCTACCTTGCAGGACCTTATATGCTTCCTGAAGCTTCGGTGTGGTTAAGGTTTTCAAATAGATTCCGATTAGGCGGCGGCGTGTTAGTCGGTATATCACCGGAAATAGCCAATGGCGATGTAGGAAAATACCTCAAAAATTGTAGCATCAGCTTCTTTGGTTTCAAATATCTCATCCAGAACACATGGCAGTAACAAAGATGAGAGCATTTTGGAATGAGCGAGTAAGCGGTCTTGCTCCCTATACTCCGGGTGAACAGCCGCGGGATCGGCGATTCATCAAACTTAACACAAACGAAAACCCGTATCCACCGTCTCCGCTTGTCATAGAAGCGATCAGACGCGCGGTTGACGACAGGCTAAGGCTCTACCCGGACCCTGAATGTTGGGAATTGCGAGAGGCGATAGCCGAAAGATTCGGGGTTCAGCCTGAACAGGTTTTTGTAGGTAATGGTTCTGACGAGATTCTAGCTTTTGCTTTCGGGGCGTTTTTCTCTGATAAGGTTCTTTTCCCTGATATTACCTATAGCTTCTACCCGGTTTACGCGAGACTATGGGGCGTTCCGTTTGAACGTCCGCCGTTGAATGACGATTTCTCCATAAACCCCGGTGATTACACAGGGGTGGCGCTTAACGCAGGCGTAGTTTTCCCGAATCCCAACGCTCCGACCGGGCGGGGCATGGACATAGCAACGGTTCTGTCCATTGTTACGGCGCGAAAAGACCGTGTTATCATCGTAGATGAGGCATACGCGATGTTCGCTAAAGAAAACCTGTCTGTCGTGTCGTCCGTGGCGACTTACCCAAACCTACTCACCGTTCATACTTTGTCCAAGTTCGCCTCTCTTGCTGGGCTTCGGGTCGGCTTTGCCATTGGCAATGAAGGTCTTATTGAAGGGCTATGTCGTATGCGAGACTCTTTCAATTCCTACACCGTAGATCGCTTGGCACAAGCTGGCGCGATTGCGGTGATGAAGGACAAAGCCTACTACGATAATGTTACCCGCAAGATCGTTGATACACGCGAAAGGGTATCCACTGCTCTCTCTTCTATGGGGTTTGAAGTGATTCCCTCTGATGCAAATTTCATCTTTATCCGTTGTCCTTCTCTGAAAGGGGCAGACTTTTTCGCGTACCTCCGTGAAAAAGGCATACTCACACGGCATTTCAATGCGCCTCGCATCGCAGACTTCCTCCGCGTGAGTATTGGAACTGATTCTGATATGGCAGCTATGGCTACCATAGCAACCATAGGCTGCTAAAAAGAGGCTATCGTAACCAGTCCGTTTTCCCTGACGATTTCAAGCCCTTTTTCGTGGTCGGATAGTTTGAATATAACCGCGGCTTTTCCGGCTTTGCCTTCAAGCGATGCGTAAAGATACTCGATATTCACCTTGGACTGTTGGAAAAGCTCCATCACTTTTGCCAAACTACCGGGTTTATCTTCAATCTCCACCGCCGCGACATTAGTAAGCCGCGTAGTAAAGCCAGCCGCTTTCAGCGCCGCAATCGACTTGTCCGTATCGTCTACAATCAACCGCAAAATGCCGAAGTCCGCCGTATCCGCGATACTAATCGCCCGCATATTAACGCCCGCGTCCGCAAGTACATGGGTTACTTCTCCCAGCCGTCCAGCCAAATTCTCCAGAAATACAGAAATTTGTCTCAATTCAGCCATTGTCTTCTCCTTTAAATCTTCCGCCTATCAATCACTCGTTTGGATTTACCCATAGAACGCTCAAGAGTTTTCGGCTCCACGAGCTTCACCTTTAAGCCAACCTGCAACTTAGACTTCATCACACTTTCGATGCGGTTACGCAAGCTCTCAAGGTTTTTCGTCTCATCGCTGAAGAATTCCTGTTTCACTTCAACCTGCAACTCCACTTCGTCTAAATGCGACGGACCACGATCTACGATAATCAAGTAATGCGGCTCGGTTCCCTCAATTTCAATAAGCGCGTGTTCAATCTGGCTGGGGAACACATTGACCCCGCGAATGATGAGCATATCGTCTGTGCGCCCGAAGAGGCGGTGCATACGGATAGTAGTACGCCCGCAAGAGCAGCGCCCCGGTATAAAGTAGGTAATGTCTCTTGTGCGGTAGCGCAACAACGGCGTGCCTTCTTTAGTGATCGTT
Organism: Treponema sp.; assembly: GCA_031265825.1. GTDB lineage: Bacteria > Spirochaetota > Spirochaetia > Treponematales > Breznakiellaceae > JAIRKH01. Next base: position 8,484 of record JAISCD010000056.1, read on the forward strand.
GAAAACACGAGTTCGCCTTTTTCGCCTATGGGAACCTGTTTGCCGGTTTCTGGATCGATAATCTCAGGGTAGAATAGGTCTTCGTTGATGTGCAAGCCGTCTTGCGCCTCGCACTCAAAAGCGACTCCCGGACCGATGATCTCGGTCAAACCATAGATGTCATAGGCTTTCATGTCGTAACGCTCTTCGATTTCCTTCCGCATATTTTCGCTCCACGGCTCGGCGCCGAAGCATCCTTTACGGATAGGTAGTTTGTGGAGATCGACGCCGCGTTCCCGCGCCTCTTCCGCCATATAGAGCGCGTAAGATGGAGTGCAGGCGAGCATTGTCGAGCCTAGTTCCTGCATTACCATGAGTTGTCTCTCCGTATTGCCGGAAGACATGGGCAGGACATTTGCGCCAATGGTACGCGCGCCGTAGTGGGCGCCGGGTCCGCCGGTGAACAATCCGTAGCCGTAGCAGTTCTGCACCGTGTCGTTCTTGGTGCAACCCCCGCCGGCAAGCGTCCGCGCCATGGACTCGCACCAGATTTCGACGTCGGTTCGGGTATATGCGTCCAAGACGGGTATACCGGTCGTGCCAGAGGACAGATGAACCTCCTCAATCATTGATTTGGGACACGCAAGCAAGCCGTAGGGGAAGTTGTCCCGCATATCGTCCTTTGTGGTAAAGGGGAGTCTCTCAATGTCGGCAAGGCTATGAATGTCCGCCGCTTTAACGCCGAGTTCATCCATCTTTTTCCTATAGAACGGAACCGCTTCATAGAGCTTTTCCGCCAAGTTCTTGAGACGCGCAAGCTGAAGTTTCTCTCGCGCCGCTGTCTCCATACATTCATATTCAGGATTATAAATCATAAGTTGCCATCCTTTAAGTATTGATTTAAATATACGATACCCTCTTTTCGCCCCCTTGTCAACACCCTTCGGGTGATTCAATACTTCCTACGGGGTGTTATAAGAAAGGAGGTTCCGCTGACCCCGTCTTGACGGCTACACTTGTACACCCGAAGGGTGTTAGACGACTTCACACGGGGTGTTATAAGAAAGGCGGACCCGCTTCCACTGAGTTGACGGCTACACTTGTAAACAAGTGGAGCCTACTCATTGTTAGAAGGGTGCGCTGACACCTTGTCCAGCGCCGCCGCAGGCAGGCACAGAGCAGGACGGCTTTAGAACACCAGAAGGGTGCGCTTGCACGCAAGCGGAGCATCCTTGATGTTAGAAGGGTGCGCTGACGCCCCGTCCAGCGCCGCCGCAGGCAGGCGCAGAGCAGGACGCTTTAAAGTAAGGCAGGCGCTATAAGCAAGGCAAGCGTCATAAGTATGAGGGGGGCGCGTCTTTCCCTAAACGGAGGACGGCTCACAGATGCCCTTGTGGTGCGCCCCCCTGTCTACAGACCGCCTTCGGCGGTCTTCCGCCACCCCCCAACACAACTAATGAGCCTTTTGCCGTAAAACCACGACTAGACGCCGTAAAACCACGACTAGACGCCGTAAAACCACGACTAGACGCCATAAAACCACGACTAGACGCCGTAAAACCACGACTAGACGCCATAAAACTACAACTAGACGCCTTAAAACTACAACTAGACGTTTCCAAATTTACGGCTATAAATCATAAATCTACGACTATATGACTCAAATCTACGGCTATAAATCATAAATCTACGACTATATGATTCAAATCTACGACTATATGACTCAAATCTACGGCTATAAATCATAAATCTACGACTATATGACTCAAATCTACGACTATATGACTCAAATCTACGACTATATGACTCAAATCTACGACTATAAATCATAAATCTACGACTATATGATTCAAATCTACGACTATATGATTCAAATCTACGACTATATGACTCAAATCTACGACTATATGACTCAAATCTACGGCTATATGACTCAAATCTACGACTAGACGTTTTTAAAACTATGGCTTCAAGACTCATAACTACGGCTTTAAGACTCATAACTACGACTGTAAGACTCATAACTACGGCTTCAAGACTCATAACTACGGCTTTAAGACTCATAACTACGGCTTTAAGACTCATAACTACGACTGTAAATCATAAGACTATGGCTATAAGTTATAAAACTATTTCATTATATTGTATAACTTTACTTTTTACATCCTCTTTATTTCCTTTATTCGTCCACTCAATTTCGTGATAGAATTCTTGGATACCCATTGTTTACTTTCAAGGGTCAAGAGAATAGAGAATGGACTTGTTTTTTCTTTAAATAAACCTTATATTATAAACACAAGGGAGAAAAAATGGAAAAAATTAAATTTTCTGTCAAGAAAAGGGAAAAACTTAATGAGCCTAAAGACTTCAAAGTAATACTTTTGAATGACGACTATACCACGATGGACTTTGTGGTCTATATTCTCAAGACTATTTTCCATAAAAGTGAAATTGACGCCCAACGTATCATGCTTTATATCCACAAGAAAGGGCAAAGCACCGTAGGACAGTACCCTTTTGACGTCGCCCGAACAAAAGAGAATCAAGTTCACAACTTGGCGCGTAAAAACGAATTCCCTCTCATGTGCATACTAAAAGAAGTGTAGGAGAATCCATGAAGATTTCAGGTCATGCTCAAGCAATCATAAACGCGGCGTATAACGAAGCCAAACTGCGTAGCCACGAATACCTCACTCCAGAACATATTCTCTATGCGGCTCTCGCTTTTGACGAGGTATGTGGGGTTTTTACCGCGTGCGGCGCAGACACAGAACAGATTAAGAACGGCATCAATAGTTACCTCCAACAGAAAATCCCCATCATCAAAAATAGCGAACCGACTCAAACGGTAGGCTTCCAGAGCGTTATCGAGCGCGCCATATTTCAAAGTCAGTCTTCTTCAAAGCAAACTATCGAGGTGGCGGATATTCTCGTCTCTTTGTTCGATGAAGAACGAAATTACTGCGCCTATTATTTGCGTAAGGCTGGAGTGAAACGGCTTGATCTTCTGTCTATTCTTTCACACGGTGGGGGAACCGAGGAGACTATCTTTTCCGAATCAGGCGAAGAAGAGAGTGTACAGAAAACCAAAGGGAAGAAAGCCGCTCTTGAAAAATATACCGTGAATTTGACGGCGCTTGCCCGCGAAAATAAGCTTGAGCCTGTGATTGGGCGGGAGGCTGAATTGGAACGCACCGTGCAAGTGCTTTGCCGTAGGCTCAAGAACAATCCCATCCATGTCGGCGACTCCGGCGTAGGCAAAACGGCTCTTACCGAAGGGCTTGCCCAACGGATTGTGCAGGGCGAAGTGCCGCCTAGTATAAAAGGTTTCTCGATTTATTCACTTGACATGGGCGCCTTAGTCGCTGGTACTAAATACCGCGGGGATTTTGAGGAAAGACTCAAACGGGTCGTGGAAGAATTAGTTAAAAAAGAGAAGGCTATCCTATTCATAGACGAAATTCATACCGTTGTGGGCGCCGGCTCCGCGTCAGGAAGCGCCTTGGATGCCTCCAACCTCCTTAAACCCGCTCTCACATCCGGAAAACTTCGGTGCATAGGTTCAACAACCCACGAGGAATACAACAAATTCTTCGAGAAAGACCGCGCACTCTCCCGTCGGTTTCAAAAAATAGACATAAACGAGCCGAGTGAAGAAGACGCTATCGCCATTCTCAAAGGCTTGCAGGCTAAATATGAGCAGTACCACCACGTCGTCTATACGGATGAGGCGATTGTCCAAGCGGTGAAGCTTTCCGCGCAATACATCATGGAACGGCGGCTCCCGGATAAAGCCATCGACGTGATTGACGAGGCGGGCGCCTTCGCGCGGATCGAGGAATATAAACGAGAAAAACTAGACAAGCATGAAGAAGAATTTAAGACAGAGATTGATGAAGTTCCGTCTATCGTAGATTTGTCGATGATCGAGCAGGTTACGGCAAGGATTGCCCGCATACCTGAAAAGTCTGTTGGCGAGACCGAAAAAGATAAACTCCGCGCTCTTGAAGAGCGGCTGAAGATGCGCATCTTTGGGCAGGACGAGGCGGTTGCCGTTACGGTAAAAGCCGTGAAGCGTTCACGGGCTGGTTTTCGGGATGATTGCAAGACAGTCGCCAATTTCCTATTCGTGGGACCAACAGGCGTGGGTAAGACCGAGCTTGCCCGTGGGCTTGCGGATACGATGAACATCGCCATGCATCGGTTTGACATGAGCGAGTATCAGGAGAAGCATACGATTTCCCGTCTCATTGGTTCTCCACCCGGTTATGTGGGATACGAAGAAGGCGGACTGCTCACGGACGCGGTGCGTAAACAGCCTCACGCGGTACTGCTCTTGGACGAAATAGAAAAAGCCCACCCCGACATATTCAACATCCTCCTCCAAATCATGGACTATGCGACTCTCACGGATAACAATGGGAGAAAGGCGGATTTTCGGAACGTGGTACTGATAATGACGAGTAACGCGGGCGCACGGGATATTGGACGCAACCTCATCGGTTTCGGGGAGCGGCAAATGGACGAAGCTGTGGTCAAAGACGCGATTGATAAGACCTTCACCCCAGAGTTCCGCAATCGTCTGGACGCGGTTGTGCGCTTTGGGCATCTTTCACAGGAAATCATGGTTTCTATCGTGAAAAAAGAGCTTGCTATGTTCGAGAAACAACTCGCGGAAAAGAACATAACGCTCACGGTAACTGACACTTGTATCTCAAAACTCGCCGAGGAAGGCTATAGTCGTGAATTCGGCGCGCGCAATGTGGCGCGTATCATTGAGGACAAAATCAAGTCTTTCTTTGTGGACGAGGTGCTTTTTGGATCATTGAGCGAAGGGGGGAGTGCGTTAGTGGATTGGGACGGAGATTATAAAATAAGAGTGAAGGGTATATAAGGAAATGGGCGGCAACACTTTCGGCAAAATCTTTACGGTAACGACATTCGGTGAATCTCATGGAGCGGGCGTCGGCTGTGTGCTTGACGGTTGTCCCGCAGGTGTGCCGCTTACCATTGAAACAATAGAACGAGAGCTGTCGCGGCGTAAGCCGTCAGGAACATCAGCCGCGTCTACAACGCGGCGCGAAGCAGATATACCTGAAATCCTCTCCGGCGTATTTGAAGGACAGACGCTTGGTACGCCCATTGCTATTTTAGTAAGAAACCAAGATCAACATTCAACTGATTATGATACGCTTCGTGACGTCTACCGCCCCGGACACGCGGATTGGACGTGGGAGGCAAAATTCGGCAGGCGAGATCACCGCGGGGGCGGTCGCAGTTCCGGCAGGGAAACAGTGGGGCGTGTCGCGGCTGGCGCGGTGGCAAAAGCTTACTTGGCGAAATTCGGCGTCTCTATTCAAGGATGGGCTTCTTCCATTGCCGGTATAGAAGTGCCTCAAGACGATGGCTTTGACATGGATTTTGCTGAAAAGAATCCTCTGCGTGTGCCGCATCGTGAATATGCGGAGAAAATCAGACAAAAGCTTGAGGCTTTGCGCGCCGAAGGTGATAGTGCGGGGGGCATCGTCGCTTGTTCCATAAGCGGCGTAGCGGCAGGTTTAGGCGAGCCTGTTTTTGATAAGTTGGATGCGGTTCTCGCTCAAGCCATGCTTTCTATAGGCGCGGCTAAGGCGGTTGAATTTGGTTCAGGCTTTGCATCAGCCGACAGCGTAGGTTCCGCGCTCAACGACCAATTCGAGCACCCTTCGGGTGTTTTAAAGCGTCCTGCTCCGCCGCCTGTCGGGAACAGCGGATCCCCCTTTCGTACACCGCCCGCTGGGAAGTCGTTAAACACGCTGTGCGTGCCTGTGAAATATGCCACGAACAACGCAGGTGGTATGTTAGGCGGCATTTCAACAGGTATGCCGATTGAATTCCGCGTAGCGTTCAAGCCGGTTCCTTCCATTTCCAAAAGACAGACAACCATTGATCGCAAAGGCGATATTCGCGAGTTATCCATAGAAGGCCGCCATGACATTTGTATCGTTCCCCGCGCTGTCTCGGTTGTGGAAGCGATGTCCGCTCTTGTATTGGCTGACATGATGCTTTTTAATTCTGTAAACTGCTAAATAAAATAAAGGTAGCGCACCCTTCGGATGTTTATATATCTAAACTTGACCCACACAACTTCGTGTCTGACACCAAAGCAATGATAAACCTTACGGTCTCTGGTGAACCGCCGTTCCTTCAATACTAACGCCTTCGCCGTTTTCCGCGGGAATGATTCTTCCCAGAATTTCAAGAGGTTTTTCGAGATTCACAGCAACGGAAAAATTGAACCGAGTAGGAACAATACCCTCCAATTTACTGCGAGTATCGTAACCCACGAGGAAGTCAAAAAGTGTACTATTTTCTTCAATAATAAGATTTGTGGCCATGCCTTGCCAAATCACGTAACAATCGCGGTAGAGAAACGGATCCTTCACAACGTCGCTAAACGGAATACGATCCTTGAGTGTGTCAAAACCGGGCACGTCCATATACGAGAGTAAGATAGTCGCCTTTGTCTTGATGGAATCAACCGCGTTTGATTCGAGAATACGATTAAGGAGAATCTTCGCCTTTTCGTCGTTGTAAGTGGTAAAAAGCGCCCGCGCCTTCTCATAATCACTCAACACCTGCGCCCTTGTAAGAATGTACCGATATGCGCCGCCCGTTTGCACCGGCTCTCGGCGGTCGCTTTGGTCAAGCACACTACTGATAAGCCCGTTCCTGTCTAGGTCAGTCTGAAACGGCAATTTGAACGGAAGTTCAACGACTTTTAACACGACAAGCGCACAAAATATGACGACAGCCGCGCCAAACAAACAAGTTATCGCAACAAACACGCTTTTTACAGAAAGAGGAACGTGTGGCGGAGGTGGATACAATTCCGGAAGCCTGCCAGAGTCGATCCATTCAGACATAGTATCAGTCCGCGCGTGTTTTCTGATGATTTTAAGAGCTTTCTTTGCGAGTCTATTTTTTTCATCTATATCCTGTACTTCGAGATAGAAGTCTACCGCGCGGTCGGTTTCGCCCCTGCGCAGATGAAGCACCGCGAATCCAAGAAGGATGTTAGGCTCGCGCATTTTGATGTCCCGCGCGGATTTGAAGTAGTCAAGGGCTCCGCCGAAGCTATTCGAGTAGAGATAGGCAAGTCCCAAGATGTAATAACAATTAAACGATCTATAGTAGAGAGGAATTTTCGGCTCAAGAAGATGAATCACTTCCCAAAATTTTTTCTGCCTGAGAAGACGTATTGCTTTTGTTAAGACAGGATCCAAAGGCATTATTTTGTTTCCGCATCAATCGGTTTGCCCGAATTAAGCTCGCGAAGACTCGCCTCCAGAGTCGCTATCCGCCTCTGATACGCGGTAAGAGCTTGATCATAGGTCCGCTCGCGGTATTGATATTCTTCAATTATCTTCAAGGATTCTTCGTGCGTCCGCTTCAGAATGCCCAGCAGTTCAATCTCTATCTTTTTTTGGTTGATAATCGCCATGCGATAAAAAGCGGCTTCATATTTAGCGCTCTGTGGATATTTCTGCGTAATGGTAAGGAATACATCACGAGCCCTGTCGAGATGTCCAAGCGAATAGAGACATTCGCCCGTCCAGTAGAGCGCCGCGGATTTCTGCCTAATGCCCTCCTCCGTGTTGTCTGGTATCGAGTCCGCGTAATTTTTTAACAACACAAGCGCTTCGTCAAATCGTTCCAAATAATAGAAACAACGCCCTTTATGATAAGGGATTTCCAGCTTCCGAGGACTATTCCACTCCATCTGATCTAAAGCGTTCAAGTCGCTTATCGCGCCCATGTAGTCCGAATCCGCGAGTTTCGCGAGCGCGGTCCAGTAGACGGCTTCAACTCTTTGATCAAGCGCGGCGTTAGTGGTTAGTACCTGACGCAATACTGAAATCGCCTCTTTCCATTTACCGTCTGCGTAAAGCTTAATGCCTGTTTCAAGATTCGTGGACGCTTGGGGAAACGCGGTCCCACCGATCATAATGGCGCACAATAGCCATAATATTCTTTTTTTCATTACCGACCTCCCAATTTATTTTCTTTTGGAAATTTTTATAAACACCTTTGATAATAATAATAGTTTGATAATTTGTAAAGGGGGGAGGAAATAGTTTTCTGAAGGGACACCCGAAGGGTGTTAGACGACTTCACAACGGGTGTTATCCGAAAGGAAGCGCCGCTGACCCCGACAGGACGGAACCACGCTTGCACCCGAAGGGTGTTTAAATACTTCACAACGGGTGTTGTCCGAAAGGGTGTGCCGCTGACCCCGACAGGACGGTTACGCTTGTAAACAAGCGGAACCTCCGCGTTATTAGGAAGGGTGCGCCGCCGCAAGGCAGGCGCCATAAGTATTAGGAGGGGGGCGCGGTTTTCCCCAACGGAGGGCGGCATACAGGCGCCCTTGTGGTGCGCCTCCCTGTCTCCAGCCCGCCTTCGGGGGTCTTCCGCCACCCCCCAAACCCGTCCTAGGCTACTTTCCCGCGTGGGCTTCGGTGTCTGACCCCGCAACGCCCGCGCGAAGCCGTTGGTGTCTGACACCACGCAGGAAGTCGTACTAGCCTCTAGCCTAGCGAAACTTGCCCCGCCACCAACGGCGGATCGGCAAAAATGTCAGCCGCCGCATCGTCTACTAAACTAGTCAGGCGATGAAGCCGGTGATATAAACTGCCAAACACCCACTCCGCCGCTCGTTCCACAAGTCCTGCCTTCACCGGATTCTCCGCGATGTATTCCCGCACCCGCAGGAAGTCCGTTATCCCGCTGATTATCCGGGAATAGAACCGCTCTCCCCACACATGACCCGTCCGCCCATTGGCTTTATTCCACGCCTTGGCGAAATTACACTTTATCCACTGCATTATTTGCGATAAATTACCGTCTTTGCCCGGTTTTATC
>JAISCD010000101.1 GCA_031265825.1 Treponema sp.
GAGGAATGCGATGGAGGAACAGGACGAGGGGAGTCATCAGATACTGGAGGCGATAGGGATGTTGAACGAACTGACGCGGCTGGTGAAGGACGGGTCAGAGGAGATGCTGACGGGGAGTCAGCAGGTGATAACGGAGAGCAAGAACTTGGAGATGGTGACGCAGGAGATCACGAATGGGATGAACGAGATGGGGAGCGGGGCGGAGCAGATAAACACGGCGGTGAATCAGGTGAACACGATAAGTGGAGAGAACCGTGAAAACATCGACGTTCTGGTCAAGGAAGTCTCTAAATTCATTATCGAATAACCAGAGGGAAAGGGATGGAGTATTACACACATCTCTTGAAATTATCAACCTGCTTGTTAAATTTAACCATGAATCATGACGATGTGCCGTTCTTCGTCCAGAAATGGAGATTGAATCGGTACCATTTCCCATTCTGCTTCAACAGTGGACATTTCATTTAATATAACGTCTCGCCGCCCCTTGTAAGCCATGATGATGCCGCTCGGTTTAAGGAGACGGCGCAGAATCTTGAGAGATTCGGGGCAAATCGGGCTGAAAGCTCGGCATGTAACGATGTCAAAAACGCCTGGAGTGAACCTCTCTACTTCTTTTTCCTCTACGACGATATTAGGTAAACGCAGAACTGCTTGAACGTCTCGGAGAAAACCTGCACGTCTACTATTTCTTTCAATAAGGGTGAATGTCTTGTCAGTCGCCAAGGCTATAGCAAGTGGAATACCCGGCAATCCCGCGCCCGATCCTACATCGGCGACCAGCGATCCAGAATGGCGGCTCATAAGCGCCGCGCCGCTCAATGAATCTAATATGTGTCTCACGATGAGTTCGTCTCTTTCCCTAACCCGAATCAGTTTGTAAATAGAATTGAAAAGCTCTATTTCTTTGATGTATTCTCTGAGTAAAGGGAGTATTCTTTTATCTACTCCAAGACGCTCAATACCTTCAGTTAATTTGTCCATAATTCAATGACAGCGAATAGAAAAATAGTCATTATTACAAATCTTGATGATAAACTTTCATACTATGTTCTTTATTAACTACTCTCTATATCATTATCCGTTATCTTCTCCAAATATTTCATGGCTATTTTGTCGTGCGGGTCGATTTCAAGAGCGACGCGGAAGAAACCAGACGCTTCCCGGTAGTTACCAGATTTCAAGGCGAGGATGCCGAGATTCGATATAATTTTAATGTTTTCTGGGTCTTCAAAGAGGGCTTTTTCAAGTTCCCGGCGCGCCTGTTTCAGCTCGCCGATCTCCATGAGGCAGATAGCGAGTTCGTTGCGGGTGTCTTTATTACCACCGCCGAGTTCTATGGCTTTTCTGAAAGCCGCGGCACCGTTCTCCCAGCGTTTTAGTTTCCTTAATGCCCATCCAAGTAGAAACCACATCTGCCACATTTGAGGTTCTCGTTCAATGAACCTCCGTATTTTAAGAAGCGCTTCTTCATCTCTATCATTGAGGATATCGTTGTACACCGCGGCATAGTCTGTTTTAAACACCACGTCTTCTTGCCCAAAATTTTCAAACAATTCCACATGAACCAATTTTTTCTTCTGTTTTTCGAGAATTGAGGTTTTGAATGCATAGATACCTTCGTTTTCTGGGGATAATCCTATGAGCGCATCAATGATTTCCAATGCGAGTTCAAAACAACCTTCATCTGCCTTTGAGAGCGAAGCACTTGCCAGTTCATTGATAATATTGGGACGAACTTTGAGCATGAACCGCCGATAATAATCCGCATACTCATGTTCAGCATTTTTCGCAAGCAGATGGAGTATACCAGACAGGAACATCTCTTCAGTCAATGTTTCAGTATTAAGCTTCCAAGCTTCGGTAGATGCTTCTATGGGAAGGGGAATATCCGGCTGGATAAATTCATACAGATGTGGGTAATTGCGCGCAATGTCCGTAGGAAGCTTCACGAAAACTATATTTTCTTTAGTTGGCATTAGAATCCACCGGAGGCGATACTTCCAGATGTACCAACCCCAAGTACTCGTTAATTCGTATTTTGTAACCCAGAGGAACAAGATTTTCAGTGAACTGCACCTCAAGAGCCACTAGGTCTTTTCTACCTTCCACTGTTTCCGAATTGATGAATCTTCCCCGTATCAAAAAGCTCTCACGCGGCTCGTCAAAATCAACACGCAGAGCAATATCTTTATTCACTAAAAATTTTGCCACGCCCACCATGATAAGCTTTGCTCCGTAAAAGGAAACATCCCGCAAGATGCAATGCCGTGGCACGCCTTCGATGAAAACCGCACAGTCCTTAGGTAATATACGCATCTTACGCTGGCTATCCAAACTTATGGAGATACGGTCTTCTTTTCGCTCCACAAAATTGAAGTTTGCCTCAAGGATCCGCCCCATTATCCCAATCAAATCGTCGGGCGGACGTTGAGTAAACTGAAGAGTAAATATCGCTACATCAGTAGCTTTCTCATAAGGAGCGTAGCCTATGGATCGAGATGCCACAAAGAAAGTAACGGGACCGGCTCCATCAAGACTCTTGAAACAAAATCTCAGACTTACCGAATTGTTTGTCTCTTCTAACTTCATGGTCAGATTCGTCTTGACGTTAGCAATTATTTTGGCGCCTTGGAAGGAAGTTGAATATATGATACACGGCCAAAAATCTCCTCCACATTTCAGATAAACCTCTTGACTTATGAGGCCTATTACTTGAATGACTTCTTTGGTAAAAGTAATATCTACATCCTTAAACCTGTCATAGAAACTAGCTATTTTTTGCGTTGTTATTATACCCATTTCTAACAATTATAAGATTATTTTAAAATAACGTCAAGTAATAGTTAGACTGCCTCTCCTTGATATTGTGGTTTTATTTAATGGTATAGACTAGATGGTATAGACTAGGAACAGCTCTGCTTCACGCAAGCGATTCAGCGAAAAGATAAAAAAATACCGCTACCAAAAGGAGGAGAATGGTAGCGGTATAAAAATGACATTTAGAAAGAATTATATAGGAAACAAAAGAGGATGTAAAATGGTTACGCTTTTTTTGTTTATGCTGGACGTCTCTAAAATCTTTGTATGACGATACCATAGCGGCTTATTTTTTCAGCGTGTCAAATCGCGCCTTGCGGAATTGGGCGGTGTCAGGTATCTGGTAGGAATCGAATTTATTGATGTTGTTTATACGACTATCTACCGTTGGGTGGGTTTTTCCAAAACCGTTACTCTGCCTTTGATCGTTCTGTTGTTTCAGCACGTTGAGCATATCGAGGAGCGCCGAAGGTCTATAACCCGCATCCGCCAAGAGAGAAAGCGCTACTATATCCGCTTGGAATTCTTGTTCTTGGGTATATCCATTAGTAATCAAAGTAGTTATCATTTCGCGAATGGAACTATCGAAAATCCGCGTTAGTTCAGAAATGCCCGCGGCTTCCATAGCGACATCCGCCGCGTAAGCGGCCGCGTCGTGAAGCGCCCCGGTAAACCGTTGATCCTTCACCGAGTCGATGCCGTGGTAGAGTTGAATATGCGCCAATTCATGGGCAAGCACTGCGGCAAGGGCGTCTTCAGAATTAGCGCACGCCAAAAGCCCACGGGTGATGAAGATATGTCCGCCGGGCGTAGAGAATGCGTTGATTTCTTGGCTGTCAAGCACAACCGCGTGGTACCCATTATAGATGTCTGGACGCGGCGAATTGATTGCCAGAACCATTAGTATTTTATTGATATAGATGATCAAATCAGTATTACTAGAGTCGATTCTGTATTTAGACAAAATGTTCGCCGCGACTGCCCGTCCGATATAGTATTCTTCAACGGGAGTGATTTCTTCGCTTGCCTTAAAAGCGCTGTCCATCCTGTCGAGAGCGCCGCTAACGACCGAATCAAAATCTTCAGACAACGATATTCCTCGCGCGCCGGCTGGTGAAGCGTTTCTGCCTACAGACGAGCTGTTCGCGGCGGTTGATGAAACGTCGTTGGATACGTCGCTCTTGCCGTTAGAATTTCTACCCTGCACGGCGATGCCCACGCAACTGTCATACGCCAACAACATTAAACAACCCACCAGACCAAACGCTATATGTTTCATCACTTTCCTCCTTTATCGCTCTTGAGACGGCCTTCGTCAATGAAATTCTTCAAGAGTTCATTCGGGATAACGAGCTTTTCCATTTCGTTGACAGGGCTATAGTCAAGGTTCGTATTTTCCGATTTATAGGTATTCTCAACTTCTTCGCTGAATCCTTTCCCTGCTAAGGCGATTTCCTTTGCCGACGCGGATGTCTCGCTACTAGTCGCTGTAATACGCTTGCTTGTCAAACTCGCCGTTTGTATCCATCCTCTGACTTCTGGAGAAACGGACTGAACCTCAACCCATTGCCCATTCACGTCAAGGATATTAACCGCGGTTCCATAAACAAGAGTGGGTTCTAAACTTGGCGCAAAAAACCACGCGGAAGATTTAAGCGACGCGGTTTTCACCGCTACATACATCGTAGAATCTTTTGTCTGAGCGAATACCCCGCCTACGGCAAGGATTCCTACTACTAATAAAACCGAAATTCGTTTCATAATACACCTCATAAACATTCGTTAATATAAATATTAACACACAATTCTCTAAAAAACAACCATGTAGCCTGTCTAACATCGTTCTTAACGGTTGTTGTACAAAAGAGGCTTGGTGAACTAGGTGAACGCCCACACCTAGGCTAGGTGAACGCCCACACCTAGGCTCGGTGAACGCCCACACCTAGGCTCGGTGAACGCCCACACCTAGGCTCGGTGAACGCCCACACCTAGGCTC
>JAISCD010000112.1 GCA_031265825.1 Treponema sp.
TTATATAATCATTTTATGACTTTTAATAAACCGAAGGGAACAGCACTGTTTTATAAAGGGAATATGGTTGCATTCGGCATCGGAGCCGATTCATGTATAAATTGCGGGAATTGCAAAGAGCATTGTCCCCAGCATTTAGAAATACCTGATCTTATGCAAAATGTTCACAAGGAATTAATAAGGAAGTGAAGGAAATGATATTATTCATTGATAACTATGATAGTTTCTCTTACAATCTGTACCAGCTCATCGGGAGATTAAGTCCTGATATTCGGGTTGTACGGAACGACGAAATCGGGCTTGCGGACATAGTGGTTCTCAATCCCAGCCACATTGTTGTTATATCATTACAACAACCGACGGCGGCTAGTATGCGTCCTACACACTCTAAAGAGTGTGTCCCTCACACGCTAATAGAGTGTGCCACTCACACCCTAGAGAGTGTGTCTCACACACACTAATAGAGTGTGCCACTCACACCCTAGAGAGTGTGCCACGAATGGTTGCGTTAGGTATCGGGGCTGATAGGTGTATAAATTGCGGGAATTGTAAAGAGCATTGTCCCCAGCATTTAGAAATACCCGATCTTACGCAACATGTTCACAAGGAATTAATAAGGAGAAGGAAATGATATTACTCATTGATAACTATGATAGTTTCTCTTACAATCTGTACCAGCTCATCGGGAGATTAAATCCTGATATTCGGGTTGTACGGAACGACGAAATCGGGCTTGCAGACATAGTGGTTCTCAATCCCAGCCACATTGTTATATCGCCCGGACCTGGCAGACCCCAAGACGCGGGCATATGCGAACAGGTTGTTTCGGCTTTTAGCGGTAGAATTCCCATACTAGGCGTGTGTCTGGGACATCAGGCTATTTGCGAAGTTTTCGGCGCGACTATTACCTATGCAAAGACCCTTATGCACGGCAAGTCCTCTGCGGTAACGCTCGACCATAGCTGTCCTCTCTTTCATGGATTACCGCCCGTTATTCAGGCGGCGCGTTATCATTCGCTCGCGGTTGACGCTAATACCATACCGTCCGCGCTCGCTGTTACCGCCCGCGCCGACGACGGCGAGGTTATGGGCGTCCGCCGTCTTGATTCCATCTTCGGCGTTCAATTCCACCCGGAATCCATTCTCACGCCTCTGGGCGCAAAGATTATTGAGAATTTTCTGTCAATACCAAGAATGTAAGCCAAGAATTATCGAATGATTGACTCATTTTCCCGCGCCTCTTGAAACTTTATCTAAAATATGTAATTATTCCCCTATGCACAAGATCGAATTAGAGAAAGCTTATAACCCAAAAAGCTTTGAAGATAGAATATACGCGAAATGGCTGGAAAGCGGTGCGTTTAGTCCCGTAGCTTCCCAAGAGGGCAGGGCGCCTTATGTCATCGTCATACCGCCGCCCAATGTTACCGGCGTTTTACACATGGGTCATGGACTGAATCAAACCTTACAAGACATTGTTATTCGGTTTCACCGTATGCGCGGAGAGCCGACTCTCTGGGTTCCCGGAACAGACCACGCAGGCATCGCTACGCAGAACGTCGTGGAAAAACGTCTCAAGGCGCAGGGGAAACACAGAAGCGATATGAGTCGGGAAGACTTCGTCAATGAAACATGGAAGGTCAAGGCGGAACATCACGCCATTATCTCAAAGCAAATCGCGGTTATGGGTAATAGCGTTGACTGGACGCGGGAACGGTTCACGCTTGATCAAGGCTTGTCTCTTGCTGTGCGGGATGTGTTCGTCTCCCTCTATGAGAGGAATCTTTTATATAAAGGGAATTATCTGGTGAACTGGTGTGTCGGTTGCGGCACCGCGCTTGCAGACGACGAAGTTGAACACGAAGATACCCCGGGCAAAATGTACCATATTCGTTATCCTTACACTGACCAAAGCAGCTTTGCGGAATTAGCCACTACTCGTCCTGAAACGCTATTCGGAGATACGGCGGTCGCGGTTCATCCAGACGACGAGCGTTATAAACATCTGATAGGTAAAACGGTACATTTGCCCCTGACCGACCGGGATATTCCCGTCATCGCGGATCCATATATTGATCCGAACTTCGGTACTGGTTTAATGAAAATCACGCCGGCGCACGATATTAACGACTGGGAGGTTGGTAAACGCCATGATCTGCAAGTTATTAATATCTTGACGCAGGATGGCAAACTCAACGCGGAAGTTCCGCCTAAATACCGCAATATGACTATCGCCTTAGCGCGCGAGGCGGTGGTTCAAGACCTCAAAGCGCAGGGTTTGCTCATAAAAGAAGAAGAAATCGTTCATGCGGTTGGGCATTGCTATCGGTGTAATGCGGTGATAGAGCCGTTTTTGTCTGAACAGTGGTTTGTGCGGATGAAGCCGCTTGCGGAAAAAGCTCTTGGCGCATGGAAGCGTGGCGAAATTGTCTTCTATCCCAAACGATGGGAAAATACGTACGTGCATTGGCTCTCTAACATACGAGATTGGTGCATCAGCCGCCAGCTATGGTGGGGGCATCGCATACCCGCGTGGATATGCGCCTCGTGCGGGAAGACTACGGTTTCCCGTGTTGACATCGAAAAATGTCCGCATTGCGGCGGTGCGGTCGTTCAAGACCCAGATGTGCTTGATACGTGGTTTTCGAGCTGGCTCTGGCCCTTCAGTACCCTTGGATGGGAGGGTGTAGAACAGGCGAAACGCGAAAACCCCGCGGATTTGCGGAGATTCTACCCCACAACCGCGCTCATTACAGCTTACGATATTATCTTCTTCTGGGTTTCACGTATGATAATGGCTGGACTCGAATTCACGGGGCAGGTTCCCTTCCGCGACATCTACATTCACGGGCTGGTGCGTGATAAACAAGGGCGTAAGATGAGTAAAAGTCTGGGCAACGGGCTTGATCCGCTCGAACTCGTGGACGAATTCGGCGCGGACGCGGTGAAATTCACACTTGCTTATCTATGCGCCCAAGGGCAGGATGTTCTGATTGACAAAGATTCATTCAAACTCGGCTCAAGATTTGCCAACAAAGTCTGGAACGCCAGCCGTTTTATCCTGATGAACCTTGAAGGACGCAATCTCATAGAGAATCCCTCTCTGCGTATGGTTGACCGATGGATTTATTCGCGTCTGAATACAGCCGCGAGAGCTATGATAGACGCTTTCTTGTCCTACCGCTACAACGACGCAGCATCTGTGGCGGATAGCTTCTTCTGGAACGATTTTTGCGATTGGTATGTAGAGGCGATGAAATTGTCTCTGCGTTCAGACGACGAGGTGGAAAAAGACAGGGCTGTGTCTGTGCTTTTGGATATGCTGGCGCAAGCGTTACGGTTACTGCACCCGCTTATCCCTTTTGTAACCGAGGAAATCTACGGTAAATTGCCCAATACCGAGAGGCCCTTGATTACCGCTCCGTATCCTCTGCCTGTATTTAACGAAAAAGATGCGGAAATCGAGAAGCATTTCGGGGTTCTGCAAGACTTGACGCGGCGGATACGGACACTGCGAAGCGAATGTACGGTTCCACCAGAAAAAAAGGCGCGGGTTGCGGTGAATTTCGCGCCCGCGTTGCGATCCGCGGAATTTGAGGGATTCCTGCGCGAGAATTCCTCCTTGGTGAAGCTTTTGGCGAATATAAGCGAGCTTTCGTTCAGCATTGGCGATGAAAAAGACACGCCTAGTACACAAGGCGCTATCGGGCTTGTGGGTAATGGTTTTGAGGCGTTTGTGTTTATCGCGGACGCGGTTGATCTTTCGTTTCTCAAACAAAAATTCACAAAAGAGCTTGAGAAAGATAAGAGATTCATAGACAACTTGGAGAAGAAGCTTGCCAACGAAGACTTTTTACGGAATGCGCCGCCTGATTTGGTGAAAAACGAGCAGACGAAGCGCACAACCGCATACGCCCACGTGGAAAAGCTCACGGCTTACGTGCGGGATATGGGGGCAGTCGCTCAAGAACAGGATATACTATGACTGAAGTAAAAACACCTTTGAAACAAAGTATGACGATGGAGGAGATGCTTCGCCTGAATGGGACGCATTTAGCGCCCTATATACAGCTTGCCACGGTGTTGATCGGCAAGACGCGCGAAGGCGGGGGCAATATGTTCAGGCATCAGCTCGACACGATGACGATTCTTGTGGATTATGGTTACATTAACTCGGTTCTGCTCAAGGCGGCTATCGTGCATGACGTTATTGAAGACGCGCCGAATTTCAACCACAACCTCCTCTTGTCTATTGATTACGAGAGCGCGGCTGTTTACAACCTTGTGCTAGAGGTTACGCGGCGGCACGAGGAGACAAAGCCCCAGTTCCTCACCCGTATACGGGAACATGGTTCCATGAACGCCAAAGTTTTGAAAGTAGCTGACCGTATCTCCAATATGATTTCCCTTGGTTTTGTCAATAAAGCTGAATTCATTAAGCGCTATACCGCGGAAACAGTCGAACATATTTTCCCTATCGCATCCGAAGTTGATATGGCTATGCTGAAAGAACTAGAAGACTTGGTAGAATCCCGCATGAAATATTACGAACTCTTCTCATAATCCCAAGGCGGCGTAAGCGAGAATCGTTCAAAACTTAGCCGTCATTCTTGACACAAAATGAGTCATTTCTGGAGCAAAATGAATCGTTTCTGGAGCAAAATGGATCGTTTCTGATGCAAAATGGCTCATTTCTGACGCAAAATGAGTCATTTCTGACGCAAAATGAATCGTTTCTGACGCAAAACGGGTCGTTTGTTAAGCAAAATGGCTCATTTCTGACACAAAATGGCTCATTTCTGACGCAAAATGGCTCATTTCTGACGCAAAACGAGTCATTTCTGACGCAAAATGGGTCGTTCTTTTAAGCAAAATTGATTATTTGACTTGTTTGACGTTTTGATCGGGCAGTTCTTTTAGTATACGGGCGTAAGGTTCGCCGGTGCGTGGATCCGCGGCTTGCGGTAACAGCGCCAAAAGCGGGACAAGGGCAAAAACCCGTTCCCGTAAACGCGGGTGGGGAATTTCCAGAGACCGACTAGACAAAACCTGCTGACCAAAAAGTAATATGTCAATATCGAGCGTCCGCTCTCCCCACCGTTGCTCCTTTGTCCTGTCCCTGCCAAAAGCTGCCTCTATGCGGTGAATAGCTTCCAATAATTCTTCCGCCGTGAGAGCGTACGCGCCGCAGACCGCCGTGTTGAGAAAAGGCGGCTGATCCGTAACGCCCTGAGGCGCGGTCTTGAACATCGGCGCGACCCGTAAATCCCTCAAGATTTCCCGCAAATGCCTTATGGCGTTTGCCAGAATCGCGCTCGAATCACCTTTATTTGAACCGAGTCCTAAAACAACTAATTCCATTTTAACTTTTAATACGCGGGGGGAGGCTATACGTGGTTGTAAACGTATAGCCTCCGTGTAGGTTACTATACTGCGTCCGTATCGGAGTCAGGCGTGGCATCAACTACGGCGATTGCGGAATCTATGGGTAGTTCCGACTCTGGGGCTGAGGCTTTCTTGGCGCGGGTCTTTTTAAGCAGACCGCCGCCGCCTTCTTCCTTAGGAGGCGCAATGGGCTTTGGGAATTCGCGGTCAGGAAACATAAGTTTGCGGATTTTGAATTCAACCTCAGCCGCGAATTCGGGGTGTTCATCCAGATAAGTGCGGGCGCTTTCCCGTCCTTGTCCAATCTTCTCGTCGCCGTAAGAGAACCATGAGCCTTTCTTGTCGATGATTTCGTATTTCACAGCCGCGTCGAGGAGTCCGCCTACCGCAGAGACGCCCTTGCCGAACATGATTTCCATCTCCACCTTGCGGAACGGCGGCGCGACCTTGTTCTTCATTACTTTCACGCGCACGCGGTTGCCGACCGCATCCGAATCGCTTTTCTCAATGGTTTCAATCTTGCGGACGTCCAAACGAATGGATGCGTAGAACTTGAGCGCGTTGCCGCCGGTTGTTGTTTCTGGGTTGCCGAACATCACGCCGATCTTCATGCGGATTTGATTGATGAAGATGAGAATCGTCCTCGATTTGCTGATGATGGCGGTGAGTTTCCGCAAAGCCTGACTCATCAAGCGCGCTTGGAGTCCCATGTGAGAGTCTCCCATGTCCCCGTCGATTTCCGCCTGCGGGGTGAGAGCGGCTACAGAGTCCACCACGATAACATCAACCGCCCCGGAACGTACAAGATTTTCCGCGATTTCCAAAGCTTGCTCGCCATTGTCCGGTTGGGAAACCCATAGGTTCTCAACGTCCACGCCGAGGTTTCTCGCGTAGACAGGATCGAGCGCGTGTTCCGCGTCTATGAACGCCGCGATGCCGCCGAGTTTCTGCGCTTCCGCCATGCAGTGAAGCGCTAGTGTCGTCTTGCCCGAAGATTCAGGACCGTAGATTTCTATGATCCTTCCGCGCGGGTACCCGCCTATGCCGAGGGCTTCGTCCAGCAGAATCGAGCCAGACGGAACAACTTCGATGCCAGACGCTATGCTATGGTCGCCCATTTTCATAATAGCGCCAGCCCCGAATTGTTTCTCTATTTGAAGCCGTGCAACTTCAAGCGCTTTTTCCTTTTCCTCAATAGAAACTAAATGAGCCGCGCCACCGTGACTCTTTTTATTTTCAGCCATTTACCGTTTTCCTCCAGTATTTGTTTGATATTCTCTCCTCTGAGAGTCGTATACTATATGGTATTCAAATGTAATTTGCTTTTAAAGTATAGTCAAAAAACGAAGTTTTCGTCTACACCACCCTTCGGGTGTTAGACAACTTCACAAGGGGTGTTGTTTGAAAGGGTGCGCCGCTGACCCCGTCATGACGGTTACGCTTGCTTTGCAAGCGGAACCTACTCGTTGTTAGAAGGCGGCGGTGTCAGACGCGGCAGACGGACGGGCGGTGTCTGACACGCCAGCGTGCACCCGAAGGGTGGGTTTGGGGGGTGGCGGAAGCCCCCCGAAGGGGGGCTGTAGACAGGGGGGCGCACCACAAGGGCAACGGTTTGCCATCCTCCGTTTAGGGAAAGACGCGCCCCCCTCATACTAGTTAGCAGTTAGCAAAGAACAGGAGACTCGCGCTTCGCTACCTCTTTCTGCCTTTAGCTCGCCCGTCGTCCTTTGCTCATTACTCATTGCTCTTTTTTATTTGGACAACGCGGAGGTTCCGCTTGTTTACAAGCGTAACCGTCAAGTCAGTGGAAGCGGCACACCCTTTCGTACAACACCCGTTATGAAGTATTTAAACACCCTTCGGGTGTGTGGAATAATTTCTAAAGACGTGGTATACTAATAGATAGAAAGGAGAACCGAATGAGAAAAACTTTACCGATTTTGTTCTTTATGTTTATTATCTTTTTTCCCGCGGGCAAGGCGTGCGCCCAGAGCAAGGCGGTTCAACTAGGATTTGGTTTTGAAGGGAACATGAATACAGTCCACGGTGGGGCTTTTGGGCGTTCTATAAGCGTTGATATACAACTCTTCAAATATATAGTCAACGGCGTTGCTCTGACCATAAGCGATGACTTCGAGAGATTTACCGCCATAGAGCCAGAGACCTTCGTGCGTTATTACCTTCCGCTTAACAGCATCCCCGCGTTGAGAGAGAAGGCTCTTTTCAACATAAAAGACGGCGGTTTCTTTGTTCAAGGCGACATAGGCGTGAGCATAGACATGGGGCTTACGGCTAATGTTACGCCGCGGCTTCTTGGCGGGCTGACTATGGGTCTGCGTTACTTGTTCAAAGACGGCGACTACTATATAGAACCCTTTCTCAAGACAGGCTACCCCTTTCTCTTTGGCGGTGGATTGAGATTCGGGTGCAAATTCTAATCTTTTCAAAGAGGCGTTAAAATGAAACGATTCTTTTACCTTTTACCGATTTTTCTTATTGCTTGTGGCAATCCTTTCTACGAAGAGTCTGATGAATCGCCTGACGATGTAGTTTCAATAACGGTAACCGAGCCGTCGAAAAGGCTTTACAAATACGGCGAGGCGTTTGATCGCAGTGGATTGAGTGTCGAAGTTTTTCGGCGGAACGGAACCTCGTATGCCGAAAAAACCCCGGTCATATCGGGTTTCGACTCTACGCGGGAAGGTATTCAGACGATAACGGTTTCCACAGGCGGAAAATCTCATCAATTTGTCGTGGGAGTAATGCTCTTTGCGATGAAGCCCTCGTCCCCGGCGATTTCCGTACAAAGAAACGGAGCTATTACACTCGAAACTGAAGCAAACGTTTCATGGACGATTTATATATTCAAGGACAGTCTCTTTGAATCCTCGCCGAAACTCGATCCGCGAACCGGCGCAAGCATAGCCTTCAGCGCGCCGTCCAGCGAGGGGGACTATATAGTCGCGGCGAATATTCGGGTAAAAGGCGTAACATCGTGTCGCTTTTACCTATTAAGAGTCGTCTAACAGCCGAAGGCTGTTTAAATACTTCACACGGGTTGTTGTTAGAAAGGGGGACCCGCTGACCCCGACCTGACGGTTACGCTTGCACCCTGCGGGTGTTTAAATACTTCACGTGGTAAAATCCTGAACGCTACCGCAGGTCGAGGGTATCGTTAGTCGAAGTCAGATCAACAAGGGTGCCGAGTTTGTTCTCGTTCCATTGCGCCGTGGTTCTCCACTTGTAAAACGCCGTGCCGTTAGTGGCGGTGTTTTTCTTGTCGCCGTTGCCGGCTTCGTTACCGTAAACGACGCTACCCCACATCGTGAAAATACTAGTACCCGTCCCGCCATCCAGACCTACCCCGCCGCCGTTGGTGGAGGCTATGTTACCGCTGATCTCGTCGCCCCACATCGTGAAAGAAGTACCATTGCCGTACACAGACAACCCGCCGCCGTTGGTGAAGGCTTCGTTGTCGCTAATCGTGCCGTCCCACATCGTGAAAGAACCACCAACGCCGCCGCGCACATACACCCCGCCGCCTCTGCTACCGATGCCGCTGACTGTGTTGTGGCTAATATTGCCGCCCCACATCGTAAACGTGCCGCCGCTGCTGTCTACAAACACCCTGCCGCCGCCGTAGGCGGTGCTATTGCTAATCGTGCCATCAGTCGTCATCTCGAGCCGAGCGCCGTCCGCAACATATACGCCTCCGCCATTGCCGCTGCTGTCCACCTTCCCGGAAATCACCGCCTTGGTTCCAAGTGTAACCTTGGTCTCAGCCTCCGTAACATAAAGCCCTCGATGATACACGGGGTCCGAATATTTCCCGTCAATCATGATGCGCTTGAAGGACACCTTCGCGCCGCCCTGTATCTCTATAACACTGTCATTCGTCCCGACGCTTCGGGTCA
>JAISCD010000108.1 GCA_031265825.1 Treponema sp.
TTTGTCGGTAGCGGCGAAAAAAAAGATTGAGAAAATGGGTGGTACTGTTTCTGATGAAAAGACGGTAAAAACTATGGAAAAAATGGAAGAGAAGACGAGTAGGTAAGTATGGCGAATCCTTTTATCGATATTTTCAGAGTCAAAGAGTTACGCGAACGTATCGTTTTCACATTTGTATTATTGGTTGTGTTTCGTATCGGAGCGGTACTTCCTGTTCCGGGCATCAATGTCCAAGTGCTGAATAATTATTTCCTCGCGCAACAAAATTCGGGTAATGCTATTATTGACTATCTTGACTTTTTCGCAGGTGGTGCATTTTCTAATTTCTCTGTATTCATGCTTGGCATTATGCCTTATATTTCGATGTCAATTATCATGCAATTACTTCTTATTGCATTTCCTTCAATCAAAAAACTATCTCAAGAAGAGGGTGGTAAGAAAAAGATACACACTTACCAACGCTACGGCACAGTTATTGTGTGTTTGATTCAATCTTTTGCTGTTACTCAATATGCACAAAGTATTTCTCGCCAGACTAGCGATCTCCTCACCTTGCCGATACTACCGTTTTCGCTTATTGCCATGCTCACCGTCACAGTAGGGACGATGTTCCTTATGTGGATGGGCGAACAAATCTCCAAACGAGGTATTGGAAATGGTGTATCTCTATTGATTTTCGCCGGTATTGTGGCACGTCTACCACATGCGGTGTGGGAGCTTTTCGGGCGAGTGAGAACTAGGGAGCTTAACCTTGTATTTGTAATTGTAGTATTTGTGATGTTCATCGCTGTTGTAACATTGGTTGTATTTGAACAACAAGGACAACGTAAGATACCGGTGAATTATGCGAAACGAGTTGTTGGACGGCGGATGTATGGAGCGCAAAGTACTTACATTCCCTTTAAGATTAATCCATCTGGTGTGATTCCGGTTATTTTCGCCTCGTCAATTTTGACATTCCCTTTGCAAATAGCGTCGACTATCGGTGGAAATGTGCCTTGGCTTGCGGCGGTAGCACGAGTTTTGACACCTCACGGCTTGCTCTACAATGTTTTGTATATTCTGTTAATTATATTTTTTGCATATTTTTATACTCAGGTCAGTTTGAATCCAATAGAAATTGCCAAGAACATCCGGGAAAATGGTGGTTCTATTCCAGGTATCCGTGCTGAAAATATCGAACGCTATTTGACAAAGATTTTGAATCGTATCGTTCTGCCTGGTTCACTCTATTTAGCACTGATTGCTATTATTCCGTCAATTATTCAATGGGCATTCAAGTTTCCATCTTCGATTTCGTATCTTATGGGTGGTACTTCCCTTCTTATTCTAGTAGGCGTTGATCTTGATACGATGTCCCAGATAGAAGGATTGCTGAAAATGCACCATCATGATGGCTTGACTAAACATGGCAGGTTACGGGGAAGAAATTTATAGCTTGGGAAGGGGAAGCTATATAGAAACAATAAGTACTTTTTGCTAAAACCCTTTGAAGGTTATTTTTATTAAAATGAAAATTATTTTGCCTAACGGCATATAATAAGGAGTGATTAAGGATGAAAGTCCGAACAAGTGTAAAACCTATCTGTGACAAATGCAAGGTTATCAAGCGGCGAGGCATTATCCGTATTGTTTGTGAAAATTCTAAGCATAAGCAGAAGCAAGGTTAGGAGTAAATATGGCGCGTATTGCAGGGATTGACCTCCCTAACAAACATGTGAACATTGCGTTGACCTATATTTTCGGCATTGGCAGGTCGAGTGCGAATAAAATCTGCGAGGAGACAAAAATTGATCCAGTCAGACTGATAAATCAGTTATCTCAGGATGAAATTAATGTTTTAAGGCAGATTATTGAAAATAACTACAAAGTTGAGGGGCGTTTACGTACAGAAACTGCACTGAATATCAAGCGACTTATGGATATTGGCTGTTATCGAGGTCTACGGCATAGGAAAGGTTTACCTCTACGGGGACAACGGACACGCACTAACGCTCGTACTCGCAAAGGTAAAAAGAAGACTGTTGCTGGAAAGAAGAAGGCATAGGAGAGGAGTAGATGGCTAATACTAAGAAGCAGAAACGTAAAGAGAAAAAGTCGGTTTATGAAGGCAAAGTTTTCATTCAAGCTACCTTTAACAATACTATTGTTACAATAACAGATATTATGGGAAATGCTATTTCTTGGGCGAGTTCTGGTCAATTGAAATTTAGTGGTGCGAAAAAATCTACACCTTTTGCAGCTCAGGCGGTTACAGAAACTGCAGCCGCAAAAGCAATGCAGTCCGGATTGCGTGAGGTTCATGTCTATGTGAAAGGACCGGGTATGGGGCGTGAAGCTGCTATCAGACAGCTCGGAAGTATGGGCATCAAGGTACGGTCTATCAATGATGTTACGCCGATTCCTCACAACGGTTGCAGACCTCGCAAGACGCGACGTATTTAAGGGAGAAAACTATGGCGCGATATACAGGACCTGTTTGCCGTTTGTGCAGAACAGAACAGAAAAAACTTATGCTTAAAGGGAATAAGTGCAAGAGTGATAAGTGTCCTATTAATAAAAAACGAGTAGCCCCGGGTAAGGACCCAAAAATTCGGGCTGGAAAGCGGTCAGATTACGGCATTCAGCTTCGTGAAAAACAGAAGCTCAAAAGAATCTATGGAATGCAGGAGAAACAGTTTAAGTTATTCTTTGAGCGTGCTCTGCGTATGCCTGGTATTACAGGTGAAAATTTGATTGCTCTCTTGGAACGTCGGCTTGATAATGTAGTTTATCGTCTGCGCTTTGCTGTAAGTCGCAGTCAAGCACGGCAAATCGTGCTTCACGGACATATTACGGTGAATGGTAGGCGAGTAAATGTGCCTTCTTACCTTGTGAAAAGTGAAGATGAAATAGCTATTGGTGAAATAAGCAAGAATCTGACCATTATTAAGGATGCGTTGAAAGAATTTGGCAAATCTGGAGTGATGCCTTGGCTTAACCTAGAAGTGGATGCTATGAAGGGTCAATTCCTCGCGATCCCGCGGCGAATTGACATCACTGATTTGGCGGACATCAAAGAACAGATGATTGTTGAATTCTATTCAAAATAGTCTGTTCCGAACAAGATAAATTCCGTGGTGATATATCTTGTCTGAATAAAAAGGAGTTTCAATCAATAATGGCTCGTAAGAATCTTTTACAAGGTTTTAAACGCCCTAAGGGAATCACTTTTGAACATAGCGAATTTCAACAGAATTATGGTAAGTTTATCATTGCTCCATTTGAACCAGGTTATGGTACAACTATAGGTAATACTTTACGAAGAATTCTACTCTCCTCTATACAAGGAAACGCTATTACAGCTATCAAGATAACATCCTATGGCAAAGATGGAACACCCCATATTATTTCCAGCGAGTTTGAGAATATACCTGATATTATGGAAGATATGCTTGAGATTATCAATAACCTGAAACAAATTCGATTTAAATTGCTTGACGATCAGGAATCGGGCGTATTTTTGTACGAATGGTCCGGAAATCATAGTATCAAAAGTGAGAATTTTGCTAAAGAAGGGCTATTAGAGGTTTTAAGTCATGGTCAGCATATTTTGACAATGATGGAAGATGCTCATCTTGAGTTTGAGGTACAGGTAGATTTAGGGCGAGGTTATGTGCCGTCTGAAGTAATCGAGCAGAATATCGAGGTTATTGGTACTATTCCTATAGATGCTATGTTTTCACCGGTGAAGAAGGTGAAATATACAGTGGATCCAGTACGTGTGGGACAGAGGAGCGACTATGATAAGTTGACGCTTGAAATTTGGACAGATGGCACTCTTAAGCCTGAAGATGCACTTGCTGA
Source organism: Treponema sp. (assembly GCA_031265825.1). GTDB lineage: Bacteria > Spirochaetota > Spirochaetia > Treponematales > Breznakiellaceae > JAIRKH01. The sequence continues at coordinate 3,847 of JAISCD010000108.1, forward strand.
GGCAGGTAAAATCGCAAAAGAGCATTTTTCGGTTTTTATTAACTTTGATGAAAATGACTTGCTTTCGGATAGTTCTGGAGAAATCAGTGATGATGCTATTCGTTCTATTCTTGAAACGAGTATAGAAGAATTAGAGTTGTCGGTACGATCATATAATTGCCTCAAAGGGGCGGACATCAAGACTATCGGTGAATTGATTCACAAAACCGAAGACGACTTGAATAAAGCCCGTAATTTTGGAAGAAAGTCCCTTCAAGAAATAATCGACAAGCTCAAAGAATGGAATTTGAGTCTCGGAGCTACTGATATTTCGGGCTTGAAAATCAAGGTAAAAGGAAATTTAGAATGAAACATAGACGAGGTTTTAATCCTCTTGGAATGATGTCGGCGCATCGGAGAGCTATGCGCCGTAATATGATTACGTCTCTATTTAAATATGAGCGAATTAAAACTACAAAGCCCAAAGCACTGGAAATCCGTAGGAGTGCCGAAAAATTGATTACTCGTGCAAAAATTGATTCGGTCCATAACCGTCGCATTGTGTCGAGTCGTCTTTTTGATGAAGGTATTGTCGCCAAGTTATTCACGAATATTGCCCCACGTATGAAAGAACGGAAGGGAGGGTATACACGCATTCTTAAGCTCGGTCTAAGAGCAGGGGATGTGGCGGAGACCGTCTTGCTGGAACTGGTTGATTTTAAATTGAATACAGAAGATTCGGAAAAGAAAGCTGAGAAAGAAAAGGCGAAAAAGCCCAGGGGGTAAATAGAGCATGAAGTTCATTGTTGGTAAATATCGATGCGATAATCTCAGATATTCATTCTTATAAGACAAGGAGGTAAATGATGCCGAAGGCGCATAGAGGCAAAGGAATAAAAGATCTGCCAGCTCATGGGAAGGCAGTGTGTCCACTCTGTAGCAGAATGGTGAAAGTTCTCTACGAGGAAAAAACTGCGGATAAATCTATCAAAATTTGTAAAATCTGCAAAGCTGCCGTCAAACATGGTAAAAAGAAATTGGTATAGTGCCAAGATATTATCCTGATGAGTTTAAAAACGGTGTTATTAACAAATATGCTGAGCCTCTCTTGGGAGAGGCATTATTTTATGATTTCCGAGAAATACAAAACTTATCTCAATTAACTTATTTTGTCCTTTAGCAGAAATTAGAGACTTTGTTGGACACAATAAGTAGTTTATTAACAAATAATATTCCTTTATTACGAATAATCTCTCCTAATCCTACTCCCCTAAAAGTAATGTTTTGATTCATAAATTCCTACTTGAGTTTTATCACTTTTTAATATATAGTAATATCTATGTTTATAGATTATACAAAATCGGCTTTGATCATTGTTGATGTGCAGAATGATTTCTGTCCTGCTTATATCAATACCCGTGGAGAAAAGATGCCACGTGGAATGCTTGCTGTTGACGGTGGCAATGAGGTCTGTGTGCCGCTTAATATGCTATCAAAAAAGTTCTCCCAAAACGGAGGCAAGGTCGTAGCAACCAAAGATTGGCATCCCAAAGGACATATATCTTTTGCCTCTTCTTTCCCCGACAAGAAATCCGGTGATACTATTGATGTTGAAGGCGTAAAGAATCAAGTCTTATGGGGCGATCATTGCGTTCAAGGAACACGCGGCGCGGATTTTCACGATGATTTAGACATTTCACCGATTGACCTCATCATCCATAAAGGATGCCGAATAGATATGGATTCCTATTCAGCTTTTTTTGCAAATGACAGGCAGACCCCGACTGGACTCGATGGTTATCTGAAATCACTCCTTATTACTAACATCTTCATAGGTGGACTCGCAACTGATTACTGCGTACTTTACTCGGCACTTGACGGGATAAGGTTGCGCTACAAAACCTTTGTGTTGACAGACGCCGTCCGAAGCGTGGGGTTCCCCGAAGGTTCTACAGAACAATCCTTGAATATCATGAAGATGGGAGGTATTAACCTAATAACTTCTCAAGACCTGTTATGCGAGGAATAAAAAAATGCATTCCGCTCTTTTAACGGACTTTTACGCTCTTACCATGTCTCACGGCTTCTGGAAGAATCGTATGAGCGGCGAAGACGTCTTTGAAATGTCTTTCAGACACCACCCTTTCAACGGCGGCTTTTCTGTTTTTGCGGGGCTTGAGACGCTTTTAAATAACCTACAAGATTGGTCGTTTTCCGAAGACGATATTGCTTATCTGAGAAGCCTGCGGCTTTTTGAACAGGAGTTTCTGGATTACTTACGAGACTTCCGTTTCAGCGGTTCGCTTTGGGCAATGGACGAAGGAACCGTAGTTTTTCCACAGGAACCGCTTATTAGGGTACAGGGCAATATCATTGAATGTCAATTGATAGAGGCGATGCTTCTCAATATCATAAACTTTCAAAGCCTTATCGCTACGAAAACCGCCCGTGTCTTTCTCGCCTCAGGCAAAGGCGCCGTCATGGAGTTCGGATTGCGCCGCGCCCATGGTCCCGACGGGGCGATGAGCGCCTCACGCGCCGCATTCATCGGTGGAGCCGTCGGCACGAGCAACACGATGGCAGGCAAAATGTTCGGCATACCGGCGCTCGGTACTATGGCACATTCGTGGGTCATGGCTTACGAAAGTGAAGAAGAGGCGTTTTCTATATACGCTGATCTTTATCCTGACAAGACGGTCTTCTTGATTGACACCTATAACACCCTGACAAGCGGCGCTCCTAACGCCATCAAGGTGGGGAAGAGGCTTCTTGAGAAAGGGAAGAACTTTGGCGTGCGGCTTGATTCTGGTGATATTCACTACCTTTCGGTGAAGGTGCGGGATATGCTTGATGCGGCTGGATGTGAGAAGGCGACCATCACGGTCTCAAACGAGCTTGATGAGTATATAATTGAAGCCCTCACCGATAAACACGCGCCTATTGATATGTGGGGCGTAGGCACTCACATGGTTACAGGCGGCGGTGAGTCGGCGTTTGGCGGTGTTTATAAACTTGCCGCGCGCAACGATGGGGCAGGCGGTTTCTCCCCTGTTATGAAATTTTCCGACAACCCGGAAAAAACTACAACGCCGGGTATAAAACAAGTATGGCGCATTAAAGACGCCTCTGGCATGGCTGTTGCGGATGTATTGGGGCTTGATGGAATAGACATCCTGAAGAAGGGGCAACGTTACTCGTTTTGGCACACTTCAGGCGATTACCGCTGTTTCCACCATCACTTGGACGGAAGTGTAACCCCTCTGCTCACAAAGCGCATAGAAAATGGTAAACTCATAGCGCCGCGGGTGAAATTGACGGAAATACAGAAGAAGACCCAAGCTGAACTTGACAGCTTTGACGCGAGTTATAAACGACTTCTCAACCCGCATATCTACAAAGTGTCAATCACGGACAATCTCCGCAACCTAAAACTAGAACTTATGAAGCAATTCTTAGGCGAGTAGCCGCCACTGCGAGCTTCCTTGTTAAGCGTGGGAAATTAAAACGTCTACGGCTGAGCTTGAGCCGATGCGGGAACACCCCGCGGAGAGGAAGGCGATGAAGGCTTCTTTGGTTCGTATGCCGCCCGCCGCCTTAATCTTCACATTCCGCCCTATATGCTTCTTGAACAAGGCAACGTCTTCAAGCGTTGCACCTGAACTTCCAAAACCCGTCGATGTTTTGATATAATCCGCGCCTGAATCCGTAACAACCACGCAGAGGCGTTCCTTTTCTTCCTGTGTAAGGTAGCACGCTTCCACGATCACTTTAAGTATTCTCGCGCCGCAGATGCGCTTCAAAGCGGTGATTTCCCGTTCAATCGCGGCGAAGTCGTTGTTTTTCACTGCCCCGATATTGATAACCATGTCGATTTCCCCAGCCCCGTCCGCCAGAGCCGTCTCCGTTTCCCTTTCTTTTACGCTTGAAGCATTGTACCCTAAAGGAAACCCGATAACGGTGCATATATTCAGAGCGGGGAAGGAGGCGGAAGCCTGTTTGACATAACTTGGAGGAATACAAACAGACGCGGTCTTGTAGATAAGAGCCTCGTTGCAGACTTTTTCAATTTCCGTCCATGACGCGGACGCCTTGAGCAGGGTATGGTCAACACACCCCAGAATTTCTTCGTTTGTCATAATAAACTCCTTTAGGTTTCAAACCGTGTTCCCAGAAAATCCCTTGCGCCGTTCAAGAAAGACTTCCAATCGAGAACCTTCTTTGTTTCAAACTGCAATTTTGTTATTGCGAGAACGCCGCGGTTACCTGTTTTGACGAGGATACCGTGCTGTTTGTCAGCGCGGAGGATGTCGCCTGCTACACCTACGGCGTCAATTTCCAGCGGGTGGGCTTCCAAGATGAAAAGCCGCGTCCCGTTATGCCGCGTCCAGGCGAGGGGCCAGGGATAAAAGGCGCGGATGCGAGCGTCGATTGCCTGTGCGCTCATATTCCAATCAATACAGCCGTCTTGTTTCGTCAAGACGCGGCAAAAAGTAGCGTCCGCGTTGTTTTGCGGCGTACTTGTTACGGAACCTGCCGCGATATTTATGAGCGCCTTTTCCAACAGGCGTGCGGCTTTTTGCGAAATGACTTCGCTCAACCCTGCGGTGGTTTCCCGCCCGGTAAGCGGCAACTCCTCTTGCAGGAGAATGTCGCCACTGTCCATTTCCCGCGCCAAGTATTGGATACTAACGCCGGTTTTCGCGTCCATGTTGAGAAGCGCCGCTTGGATAGGGCTTGCCCCTCGGTGCTTTGGGAGGAGGCTTGGGTGCACGTTGATACCGCCGCGGGGGAAAAGGGCTAGAAACTTGGGTCCGAATATGCGCCCGTAGGCGAAGGAGACAAGAATGTCGGGGGACAAGGCGCCAACCGCCTCGCGGGTGGATGCGTCTAGCTTTTCAGGCTTCAGAACAGGCGCGCCCCATTTAGCGGCGGCTTTCGCAATGTCAGTCGCCTCGCATAGTTGCCCTCTTCCTTGAGGCGTATCTGGGTTTGTCAGAACGCCGATGATCTCACAGACGTCCTGCGGGAGGCTAAAGAGTCTTTCGAGTGCGGGAACCGCGATAGACGGGCTTCCTGCGAACAAAACGCGCATTACATTCTCCTTTCAAGTGGTGCGGAAACCACTAGACCACGCTCCCCTTCGCCTTAGAAGCCCATTTCTTTTTGTATCTGGCGACGACTTTTTCGCGGTTCACTTCAGATATTCTGTCAATGAAAAGCACGCCTTCCAGATGGTCGTATTCGTGCAAGATAGCCCGCGCCGCGATGCCGACAGCCTCAACAGTAAAAGGGCGCCCTTTTTCATTCCACGCCTGCACTTTGATCATTTCAGGTCTAGCAACATCCGCCCACACGCCGGGGATTGACAAACACCCCTCTTCGCCCTTCACCATCTTCTCTGAAGTCTCCAGAATCGATGGGTTGATGAATACGCGCGGCTCATCTCCTTCTATATGAACCACAAAAATCCTCTCCATGACGCCAACCTGCGGTCCAGCCAGCCCGCACCCCTTGCTTTTGTGCATAAGATCGATGAGTTCGCCAGCAAATTTCGCGGTTTCCGCAGTTATATCCTTAATGGGAACGGCTTTTTGCTTAAGCGCCTCGTTCCCCAACAATAAAATTTCCATATTCACCATAATATAGTAATAAACGAGTAATTTCAAGAAGTAAGATAGAGAATCATGTATATTATCCTTGGTCCGAAAGCTCTATTGCTGACTGTGCAACGAAGCTTGCCCTGCAATTTCTATTGTTTACCGTTAAAAAACGTAGTTAAATGCGTAAACCTTTTCAACTTTGCGGCTAAAACCCACACCGCTGTCTTAAGACAATGCCCCGCTGTCTTAAGACATTGCCCCGTTGTCTTTAGACATTGACACAGTGTCTTAAGACAATGCCCCGCTGTCTTTAGACATTGACCCGTTGTCTTAAGACATTACCCCGTTGTCTTAAGACATTGACCCGCTGTCTTAAGACATTGCCCCGTTGTCTTAAGACATTGACCCGTTGTCTTAAGACATTGACCCGCTGTCTTAAGACAATGCCCCGCTGTCTTCAGACTTTGACTCGCGATTTGAAAATCTCAGTGCGCGATTTGAAAACCCTATGGCGCGATTTGAAAATCCCAGAGCAGGATTTGAAAACCCTAGGGCAGGATTTGAAAATCCTAGGGCGCGATTTGAAAATCCTAGAGCAGGATTTGAAAACCCTAGGGCAGGATTTGAAAACCCTATGACAAAGTCTTTAGACTTTGACCCGCAGTCTGTAGACTTTGGGTCGTAGTCTGTAGACTTTGGGTCGCAGTCTTTAGACTTTGGGTCGCAGTCTTTGGACTTTGACCCGCAGTCTGTAGACTTTGGGTCGCAGTCTTTGGACTTTGACTCGTAGGCTTTAGACTTTGACACGTGGGCTTTGGACTTTGACACGTGGGCTTTGGATATTGACAAGATTTGCTTGATTGGGGGGTGGCGGAAGCCTGCACCCTTGGGGTAAGTTAAAGCTTCTTGTACAGCCCCACTTCTTATATACGTGATGGTGCAGGCTGGAGACAGGGGGGCGCACCACAAGGGCGTCTGTGTGCCAACCTCCGTTTAGGGAAAGACGCGCCCCCCTCCTCATTCTTATTAGGGAAATAGCGCGTGTCTGACACCCATTATAAAGGCTTTGCTCATTATTAACTATTTTTTGCCCGTGAGAACCTTTTTTTCATTTCCGCGAATGATTGGGAGGCTTCGGCTTCCTTTTCCTCAAGCGTTTTTTGAACAGGCGAGTGGATTTCGACGAGGTGTGAAGGAATCTCCGCCAAGAAAGGAGACGGCGAACACTTTATCGTAGACCGCCGCCGCTGACGCTGTTGACAACTCGTGATAAAGAGCTTATCCCGCGCCCGCGTGATCGCCACGTAAAACAGACGGCGTTCCTCCTCAATGTCGCCGCCCTCTTCCAGACTCCGCGCGTGAGGAATAACGCCGTCCTCTGCGCCCGCAATGAACACCACGGGAAACTCCAGCCCCTTCGCCGCGTGAATCGTCATCAGATTTACCTTCCCCTTGTCCCCATCTTCCCCATCGTTCTGCGAAATCAAGCTAATGCGGTTCAGATACGGGTAAAGCGTAGGGTCAAAGTTGTCAGGATCAGCCTCCCAAGTGTGAATCGCTTCGATAAGCCTGTCAATATTGCCGAATTTCCACCGCGCAAGCTTCTCATTCTTACTAAATTCCGTCACCAAATAACTCCAATAGTCAATTTCGTCAACAAGCTGACGGACTTTTTGCGACAAACGCGCCTTACCCAGCATTTCTGAGCGGTACTTTTCAACAAGCGACATGAATTCCTGAATATCGGCACGCCCCATTTCCGATGCAAAGAGAGCGTCGGGCGCATTTCGGAGCGTTTCCATCGCGTCCCAAATCGAACAATGCCGCGTTCCCGCGATTTTTCCAAGCTTTTCCACGACAGCGTCTCCCAAACCCCGCCGCGGCGTATTGATTATCCGCAAAAGATTCACATCGTCATCAAGATTGCCAACAACCCGCAGATACGACAACACATCCTTTATCTCCTTGCGCTGGAAAAAACTCGTGCCGCCAGAAACCGTGTAGGGAATGTTGTTTTCAAGAAACGCCTCTTCAAACGCCTGCATCATCGAGTTCGTACGGAGAAGCACCCCGAAATCATCCAGCCTGAGATGCTCCTGAAACCGAATCCGCTTTATCTCCTCCGCGACAAAATCCGCCTCCGCGCTGTCATTCGGGGGATAGAAAAGCTCTATAGGCTTACCGCCGCCGTTCCCAGACCAAAGACGCTTCTCCTTGCGGTTCGTATTATTGGAAATAACGCCATTCGCCGCTTCAAGTATTGTGGTTGTGGAACGGTAGTTTTGTTCCAGCTTGATCTCAACGGTGCCCGGAAAGTCGCGTTCGAAACGCGCAATATTCTCGTAGTTCGCGCCTCGCCACGAATAAATAGACTGGTCATCGTCCCCTACAACACAAATGTTGGCAGGTTGCGCGGAGTCGGTTCTTTGGGCAAGCAGGCGCATCAGGCGGTATTGTATGAAACTCGTATCCTGAAACTCGTCAATCATAATGTACCGGTATCTGTTGCGGTATCTTTCAAGCGTCTCAGGGAACTCCGCAAAAATCTTGAGCGGCAAAGCCAAAAGGTCGTCAAAATCAACAGCGTTGAACAGCTTCAACCCACGGTTATATTCCTCGTAAACATCTTTGTACTTGGGGATCGCAACGTCTTCCCAAGCCATGAGCCCCGTCTTTATCTTTGAAAGAAGCTGTCCCATAGCGTAAACATCGGCGGTCTCGGATGGAAGTTTACACTCGCGGAGCACGTCTTTGACACGTTGGTTGCGATCTCCCTCGTCATAAATGGAGAAATTCTTGCGGTAACCGAGTGTTTCGATCTCCTCGCGGAGAACTTTCACACCGAAAGCGTGAAAGGTACAGATGGTGAGGTGTTGCAATTTTCTGCTGGCGATTCCTTTGATGCGGGTTTCCATCTCTCTTGCCGCCTTGTTGGTGAAGGTGAGCGCGAGTATGGCGGATTGCGCGATGCCGGCGTCAAGCATCGCGGCTATGCGGTGTGTGATTACGCGGGTTTTGCCAGAGCCTGCGCCGGCTATGATAAGAACGGGTCCTTCAATGGTATTGACCGCCTGCTGTTGCGGGGCATTTAGATTTGGCATTAGGTAATATTAGAAAAGGTTTTATGGTTTTTCACTCTTCTCCTCCGAAAAGGGGGAAAATTAACCTCAAAAGGCGGCTAGGATAACGTGAATTCAGACGAAATGTCAAAGGTTATCAATAAACAAACGATTTCGGGCAGGGCGGATTTGAACCGCCGGCCTCTTGGTCCCGAACCAAGCGCGCTACCAACTGCGCTACTGCCCGTTTATACACAACACATAAGCAAAAATTAAAAAACCCGTCTTTAAACGGGTTACGGGAACGACGGGACTTGAACCCGCGGCCTCCGGTGTGACAGACCAGCGCGATAACCAACTTCGCCACGTCCCCATGTGGATCGTATTTTAGTACAACACGAAGAAAATGTCAAGCGGTTTTCAGGGTTTTTATAGTAAAATTTTACACGCAGATGAAGCCTGCTAGACAACTTCTCATTGGCGTGGTACGAAAGGTGTCGTCGCTTACCACTCGTGTGCGAAGGGTGTCAGACATAGGCTTAACGGGTGGGTCTGAAACGCCGCCGCTGACCTCGACACGAAGGGAAGAGCAGAGCGCGATGCTTCCAAACACGCCTCACGTGCGGAGGGGTGTCAGACGTATTCTTAACGGGCGGTCTTAAACGCCGCCGCTGACCTCGCACACGAAGGGAGGGGCAGAACGAGACGCTTTAACACACGCCTCGCGTGCGAGAGGTGTCAGACATCATCTTAACGGGCGGTCTGAAACGCCGCCGCTGACCCCGCCACGAAGGGAAGGGCAGAGCGAGACGCTTTAACACACGTCCCGCGTGCGAGGGGTATCAGACATCGGCTTAACGGGAGGGGCGTAAACCCCGCCCTTTACCCCCCCACGAAGGTAAGGGCAGAGCGAGACGCTTCCAAACACACCTCTCGTGCGAGTGGTGTCAGACATCGGCTTAACGGG
>JAISCD010000116.1 GCA_031265825.1 Treponema sp.
TGTCTCCAACCCCACTACGTGGGGTTTCCGCCACCCCCCAACACCCGGCGGTGTCAGACACCGCTTCCCCGCTCCGTGCCTGCGGTGTCAGCTGATTCATCTTATCGGCGTAGCGATTCATCTTATCGGCGTAACGACTAATCTTATCGGCGTAGCGATTCATCTTATCGGCGTAACGACTAATCTTATCGGCGTAGCGATTCATCTTATCGGCGTAACGACTAATCTTATCGGCGCGACGATTCATCTTATCGGCGTAATGATTCATCTTACAGGCGTAACGGCATCGCCCACTCGCTTCCTCACGTCGCCCCGTGCGTCTGACACCGCCGTTGAGCACTAAGGCAGGTGCCCGTTGAGCCACTGACACCATTGCCGCCGACACCCGCGCCGCTGGTGTCAGACACCGCGCCCACCGCCGCGCCCTGCCGCCTGCGCCTCTGCGCGGTGTCTGACACCGCCGCGTCCCGCCCGTGTCCGCTACGCCTTGGTGCCAGACACCGTCCGCTCGCCGCTGTCCCCTGGGACAGCGGCGACCCCTTTCGGACAATAACCATTATGAAGTCGTCCAACACCCGAAGGGTGCGGGGTCAGCAGAACCTCCTTTTTTATAACGTCCATTGTGAAGTATTTAAACACCCTTCGGGTGTTGCTAATTGTAAAAGAACGTGGTATACTAGAATCACCCGTTAAGATGTGGTGTCTGACACCATTACGGAGACTTTTGGACAAGGAGAGTATTATGAGAAAATTAGTTACATTCTGAGCCGTTGTGGTGATTGCGGCGGCGTTTTTTGGTTGCGCGGAGCAGGCGTTGGAAGATGCGCCTGAGTATGACGGACAAGGCAGACGGCTGGTCGCGTTTAGCGTTCCTACAGGAAGTTACAGCTCGGGGGGGGGGGGCACTCGGTCACTCACGCAACCCATTGCGCAGGCGGCTTGGGACTACGGTGAAGTCGTTTTTTACAAAGGCACTGAGTATTACGTAGGCTCGGCGGCGCGGGGGAATGACATCAGGTTCAACCTCCCTGAAAGCGACGGCTACAAGGCAGTCATGCTCTTGGGCATAGGAAACGGGAACAGGCTGTTAGGCGTCGGCGTGCCGTCAATCTCAGATGCGGACATAAACAAGGGTAGCGATGGCGCAGGTAACATCAATCTTTTCTATGGCGGCTGAGCTAGTCTTGCTCGGCGCGGTTGTTTTAGCCTGCGCTGGCAGTCCTGCGTCGGTCTCCGCGCAATCCGCCGCGCCTGCGGACGAGAAGGATGCCGGCAGTCCGGCGTCCGTTCCTACGCGATCCACCGCCCCGGCGGACGAGTTAGACGCGGCGATCCGTGCCGCGTCGACCTACCTCAACAGACAGCTTCCCAAGGGCAACAAGCTGGTGATCCTCAACATCCAATCGGAGTTCCCGGCTCTGTCCGAATACATCATCGACGAGCTTATCGCCAACACGGTGAACGACAAGGTGTTTTCCGTGGTGGACAGGCAACAGCTTAACACGATCCGAGCGGAGTTGGAGTTCCAGACGTCCGGCGAGGTGGACGACAACACCGCCCAGACCTTGGGGCGCATGGCAGGGGCGCAGGTCATCATATCCGGGGCGGTGTCGCGTCTCGGCGACCTGTACCGCCTGCGGGTGCGGGCATTAAGCGTAGAGACCGCGCAGATCGCGGGGCAGTACAACCGGAACATCCCTGACGGGCCCACGGTTGCGGCGCTGGTACGGAGTCAGGCGACCGGCTATGGAAGCGCGGTAGCTCCCGCCACGAGCGGCACGACAGCGGGCGGTTCCACATCGGCAAGCGTGGCTACACCGTCGGCGGCTCCGGCGCAAACGGCTCAAACGACGCAAACAACACCAGCGGCTCAGACCCCGGTGCTAGACACGCCTAAAACCTACAAGATCGGCGATGCCGGCCCGGCGGGCGGGATCATCTTCTACGACAAGGGCAACGACTCAGGCGGCTGGCGGTATCTGGAAGCCGCGCCCGCCTCTGTGGAAGGGAAAAACATCCAATGGGCGGCGAATAGTGGCGCTGTAAGTAGAACAAACACTGAAGCAGGAACGGGGAAACAGAATACACAGACAATCATGAATCATGCACTTCAGACCGGGGAAAATATGGCCGCGGCGCGGCTCTGCGACAGGCTGCAATCCGGCGGCTATGACGACTGGTATCTTCCGAGCAAGGTCGAGTTGGGGATTATGTATTTGAATTTAAAGATGGACGACATTGGTGGCTTTGGCAATGAATGGTACTGGTCCTCATCCGAGAGCGGCGAAGGTAATGGCGCATGGGCTCAGAACTTCAACAATGGACAACAGAATGGCTCTGGCTCCTACTCAGACTCTATTGGTAGAAAAACCCGCAGTAATAGCGTCCGCGCTATTCGCCAGTTCTAGCAAGACGCGCGGGTGTCTGACACCAGCGTCCGCGCCGTTCGGCAAGCGGGACGCGCGAGTGTCTGACACCAATACAATGCCCGCGTCCCAAAATAAAGGCGCCGCTTGCACGCAAGCGGCGCCTATTTAATGTTAAAGCAAAGATGTTAAATAAAAAAACGATTACAGAGCGCCACGTCAAAGGTTGCTAATAGGGCGCTCTGTTCCGACATTTCAAGTCCTGTGTTATTCGTCTTCCACCATTTGTAAGTAATGGGAGAAGCACCAGCCTTCCTTCCCTTTTCCCATCTCTGCTTTCTTGTGCTTTTCACTTCGCACGTATACCCCCGGCATACGCACATTGTTGTCTTCCTCTCAGTCCCCGGATCGCAGATAGGTAACAATAGCGCCTATCTTTAAATAGTCATTGATCTGCGGGCTGACTTTCTGTTCCGGAAACAGATACATCTGCCGCGTCAAACGATATTTCTTATTGGGGATGAGTTCAAGTCCTTTATCCGGTCGTAACGACTGCGTTGTTTTACCGGTCTTTGTAAGGAGATTCATATATTCCTCCGTTCCGCTGTTCTCTAAATACAGCTTTTCATTTAAGAAAGATTGACTTGAGAATGATAGCTTCTCTAAATTCGACACTATGGCGTATGTTAGAGAATCACTCTCAAGAAGTAATAAAAAATGGAATTTTCTTGAAGCGGGGAAAATATCAGAGTCTGAGTTTGAGGAGGAGAGTATTTTTACTATTCGGCGCCTTGATTGGTTTAGCGAGCTTTATTCCTGAACACGAGGCGATAATACCAGCGTAAACCGTTCCAAAAAATATTATGATACGCATGGATTTACGTGAAGGAAGGGATGAATATCCTCTTACTTTAGCGGTATATTCGGCAAAGCAGTCGATAGTATAGTCCACATCCATACTGATGATAGAACCGTCTGTTATTGGTTTGCTTTTCCAAAAATCAAAGGCGGTAAGGTCCTCCGCCGCCGCAAAGGTAAATTCGCCCATAACGGACAATGCGAGGTAAGCGACAAAAATGAAACGCAACCTTTGTGCAGGAAAGAAACCCATAAGAAAATTATATCATGGGCAGAGATTTTCCACAAGCATTTTATTATAATATTTGATAGTTTTCGGACCATCTGTGGAGTTACAAGCCCATTTACGCCGAGCCGTTTTCGCCGCGGCGCAATTTGCGTCATTTCGTAGAAACTTATGCTATTTTCTATTTTGCCTCTTGCTTTTTTTGCGTTTGCCTTTTATCATATAAACAAAAGGCGGCGCAAAGATATGCTATCCCAAACAAAAATGAATATACCCAATCGTTCTCAAAGCGTTTACATGAGTAGGCGCAAATCCCCCCTCCCCCGTGTCTTTTTACTATGACTAATCATCGTTCTTCATACAAAGATATTCGCGGAGCTAGGCTAGTCAGCCCGCGTTTTCTCATCGTCATTATTCGATCGGATAAGACTGCTATCCTGTCAGATAAGACCATTATCCTGTCAGATAAGACCATTATCCTGTCAGATAAGACCATATCCTGTCGGATAAGACTGCTATCCGATCGGATAAGGACGCTATCCGATCGGATAAGACTGCTATCCTGTCGGATAAGACCACTATCCTGTCGGATAAGGACGCTATCCGATCGGATAAGATTGCTATCCTGTCGGATAAGACCGCTATCCTGTCGGATAAGGACGCTATCCGATCGGATAAGACTGCTATCCTGTCGGATAGCGCCCTACATAATCAATAAAAGAGGTTGTATATCAGCGTGAAATGATAACATCGGGGCGTGTAAATACCGCGCAATGTATCAATTGGACAGAAACCTGAATAATAACGAGAAGGTGTCTTATTTTAACAGCGAAAAAACAGTAGAATAAGTAAAGTTAAGGAGAAAGAAATGACAAATAGAAAATTATTAGCGAAACCGCTCGGCTTATTGCTAGTATTCGGAATGATGCTTGTTGGTTGTGATACGGAAGACGAAAACTTAGCAATATCTACAATAGAGTGGGAATTGGCGGAAGATGGATTTACACGATGGTATACTAATGATCCACAATATTATGATTACTATTTTTGGTTATTGAATGAGAATCCAAATGAGTTGAATACCTATGAAATTGAATGTAAAAAAATCAGTGGTGATAAGAATCGCGCGTATGGGATGATATTTGGAGCATCAAACTCAGTCGGTAATCGGTTCTATTGTGTATCTATAACCGTAGAAGGTTATCATTGCGTATGGATGCAAAATGGTAATATGAATGAAATAATAAAGAACTGGTCGCTATCGGGTAAACTATATAACGGTTACAATAAAACAAATCGTATAAAAGTAACTAAAGCAGGAACGAAATATACCGTATATTTGAATAATAATCAGGTCTGTCAGTTTGATGATGATACTATAAACGGTGATAGGATTGGGTATTTTCTTGCCGTAGACTTAGAAACAGACGAATCATTTCCTAATTCGCCTGTAGATGTGAGATTTAAATAGTGATGACTGGCACCATAGAAAGCGAAAACAGTGATGATTGACACCGTAGACAGACGTGGGGTCAGACACCCAGAAAGTTGGTATATTTGGTGCCAGACACCACTGTTCGGGACGTGGGGTCAGACACCGTTTTTTTGAAAAAAATTAAATAAATGGGGATGAAGCCAAAGCAAATTCCACGACAAGACCATAGTATAGGTATGAGAAGCTTACGAAGACTCCAATACGGAGCAACCTACCACGTCACGTCAAAAATTGACCATGACGACATGATTCTTCTTGATCCCCGATTCAAGAAACTCTTACTTTTTTTCATCAAAAAGGCGAAGCTGAAGTTCAATTTCCAGCTATTGGATTTCTGTATCATGGGAAATCACGTCCATTTGTCGATAAAACCGGGTAAGGACGGTAACTTATCGCAAATAATGCAGTGGATAAAGTGTAATTTCGCCAAGGCGTGGAATAAAGCCAATGGGCGGACGGGGCACGTATGGGGAGAGCGGTTCTATTCACGGATAATCAGTGGGATAACGGACTTCCTGCGGGTGCGGGAGTACATCGCGGAGAATCCGGTGAAGGCTGGACTCGTGGAACGAGCGGCGGAGTGGGTGTTTGGCAGTTTATATCACCGGCTACACCGCTTAACTAGTTTAGTAGACGATGCGGCGGCTGACATTTTCGACGATCCGCCGCTTGCGGAGCAAGTTTAGTGTGCGAGGCAGAGCAAGACACTTTCAAACAGCACCGCGGTTATAGATTTTGCGTTGAAAGCCTCAACGCGGCGCTTTCCGCGTGGGCGTTGAGACCTTCGGCGCGGGCGATGACTTCCGCAGCTCTGACCGTCTCCGCGTAGCCTTTGCCAAGAGTAGCGCACCGCAGGGTTGTAACGGTTTTGAGGAAATGGCGCACAGACAAGCCCCCTGAAAAGCGGGCGCTTCCAGACGTGGGCAAGGTGTGGTTCGTTCCCGCACTGTAGTCGCCTAGAACTTCAGCCGCGGACGCACCCATGAAAAGCGCCCCGAAGTTGACCAGCCCGGGTAGAAACTCAACGCCTTGCAATTCGAGGTGTTCAGGCGCAATGACGTTGGCAATGCGTACCGCGTCTTCTAAAGAATGATAGGTGATAATAAGCCCACCCGCGGAGAGGGAAGCGCGAGCGGTTGCGGCTGTGAGGGTGGACGCGAGCTGTTTTTCAATGGCGCTTGCTACAGCATCCGCCATGTAACGGCTGGGAACCAGAGCGCGGGCGCGGGCGTCAGGATCGTGTTCCGCTTGGGCAAGCATATCAGCGGCGATGAAGTTCGGATCCGCGTTCTCCCCTGCAATAATCAATACATCTGTTGGACCCGCGATGAAGTCTATGCCCACTTCGCCAAACAGAAGGCGTTTTGCCGCGGCTACGTATTTGTTACCCGGGCCCGCTATCATATCAACCTTAGGGAGGCTTTCAGTACCAAAAGCCATAGCCGCAATAGCCTGCGCCCCACCCACGGCGAATACGCGGCTTGCTCCCGCAAGAGCCGCCGCCGCCATGATTCGCGTGTCAGGTAGTCCATTCTCCAACGGCGGCGACACGACAAAGACTTCCGCGCCAGCGATAAGCGCCGGAATAACCCCCATCAACACAGACGAAATCAAAGGAAACCGTCCCGCAGGCGCATAAATCGCGGCTTTCTGGATGGGTATCGTTTTTTGTCCCGCAAAAACACCTTCGGCGACTTCACACTCGAAATCAAGAAATTGCTTTTTCTGTTGTTCCGCGAAATACCGTATATGTCTCGCGGCTAAATCCAGAGAATCTACCAGCTCAGGCTCATCTCTTCTTAAATCTTTAAGGGCGTCCATGATGGTTTTCTCTGGGACTTCTAGTTTTTCAGGTGAACTTTTGTCAAATTTCGCGGCGAAACACCGCACCGCCGCATCCCTGTTCTTCCGTACCTCGTTTATTATTGCGCGAACCGCGTTCTCCGTATCCGTATCATCCGCCGATAGAACGGCGTTCTTCCAATAAGCGTCAAATTCGCTTGAATCGATTGTTTGCATAACGTCTAGTATACTGCTTTTGTGTTTGACACGCAAGCGCAGGAGGCTACCCTAACTGATTCTCACTTGACCTTTTTTTGTTAATACTGTATAATTTTTTTAAATTTAGATGAAAATAGAGAATGATATATCCGAAATACTTCAAAGGAAGATTTGCTAAATGAGAGACAACCATATTATAAAAAAGATTGGTAATTTTACCCGTAAGATAATCGGGACTGAACAACTTGAAAAGAAAATAGACCGCCTTGAAACAAAGATTTATGAGATGGAAGACAGTCTTTTATTTGGACTGTCGCAACTAACGCCCCGGGAAACGCATCCTCGTTTTATTGTAACGCTCACTAGTTATGGCAAACGCATTTACACAACGGTGCCTACTGTAATCGCCTCGATTTTTCGGCAGTCAGTTATTCCTGATAAAATTATTTTATGGCTTGCGGAAAAGACAATCACGCCACAATTACGCCTTTTGCAAGAATATGGGCTTGAAATAAAATTTTGTGACGATTTGCGCTCCTATAAAAAACTAATTCCAGCTTTAAAAGAATTTCCCGAAGATGTGTTGATAACTGCAGATGACGATCTTTATTATCCGCATAATTGGTTGGCGCAGTTAATATTCGCCTATCAAGAAAATCCGAAAAACATTTATTGCCACCGTGCCCATAAGATCGTATTTGACAATAATGGCGTTATCAAGCCTTATGAGCAATGGCGTTTTCAAATAAAGTCGGAGCGAGACGCAAAGCTTATCTTCCCAACGTCTGGGGCGGGTTGTCTGTATCCGCCGCACACGCTTGACGAAAACGTGGTAAATATGGAGGAATTTATGAGCCTCGCTCCAACCGCCGATGATATTTGGTTTTGGGCAATGGCGAATCTATGCAATACAAACATTGAAATCGTCAAGGACAGTTGCTTTTCTGTCAAAGACATTGCATCTGATGGATGTGGAGAAACCCCGCTCTGTGACGAAAATGTCACAGGCGGCGCAAACGACCGCCAACTAAGAGCGGTGATGGAACGCTTTCCTCAATTGAAAGGTTTACCCCCCCCCCCAGAGAGTATAATATGATTATAGGCTTTGGCATTTCAAACATACAATATCCTCGTATTCAAGGGGGTATGTATGCTTAAAATAGAAATACCTATTATTTTTTCATCTAATGATTTTTTTGTTCCTTATCTTTCAACTATGTTACAGTCAGTCATAGAGAATTCAAATCTATCGCGGTTTTACCATGTGTTTATTCTTAATAAAGATATTTCTCAGGCGAGTATGAACTTATTATATGCCCAGATAGCGCGATGGCATCATTTTTCACTTGATTTTATCAATATATCTGAATATATTAAAAACTATGATTTTTATACGGCTAACAGAAATACTCTTACATCCGAAGCGTATTTTAGACTGCTGATACCTGAATTGTTCTCAGAATATAAAAAAGTTATATATCTTGATGGAGATATGATATGTTGCGCTGATATTGCCACATTATATGACATTGATATTGGCGAATATATGCTTGCTTCTTCCCGTGATATTGGCGGTATTAAGGATTATCATGATCCTAAAGACAAAAATCGGCGATGTTATAACGACGAAGTTTTAAAGCTATCGAATACGGATAACTATTTCAATTCAGGAATGTTAATTCTAAATATTCCTGCGTTTCGTAAGCAATTTACAGTAAAAGAAGTTCTTGATTTTGCAGTATCAAGAGAATGGCGTTGTCATGATCAGGATATTTTGAATGTGCTATGTCAAAACAAGACACTTCTTTTGCCAATTGCTTGGAATTATATATGGTATGACGATGTACAGTATTTGCCCAACGATTTAAAAGAGGAATGTGAAGAAACAAAAAAAGCGCCGAAAATTATTCACTTTGCGGGTACGAAGAGTGAAAGAAAGCCCTGGGAAAGTATAGTAAATGTTCGCTATTTTGAATTATTCTGGAAATACGCCACACGCACTCCATTTTTTGATATTATAATACATCGAATGAATGAGAATAGATTAATAGGACTCTCTTATACAGAACATATTTTTGAGGATATCAAGAACCGTCGAAGATTGGGATTACGGTTTATAGTAAAGTGTTTTTCAGCTAGATTCTGGAAAAGATGGAAGAAAGACAAATGAATAATTGTCAAACCTAATATCCCTATACTACAAAAAATTAAAGCAATTATTAAAGGAATAAAATGAGGTGAAATTAATGCAATATGTTTATGTTCTTGCCACTGATGAAAAAGACCTTTTTCTTGAGCAAGCGTTGCTATCAATTACATCGTTGCGCCTTAAAATCAAAAACGCTGATGTTACCGTTTTAATTGACGATATAAGCGCAAATACATTGATAAATACAAGAGCGGAAATATATAATGCCGCCAAAATAACCGCGCTAAAACTTCCTGAGAGCCTAAACAAGGAACAGCGATCCAGATGGTTGAAAACTTCCATGCGCCGGCATATCAAGGGAGATTTTTTGTATATTGATTGTGACACCATTATTGCTGATGATTTACTTGATATTACCCCCCCCCCCCAGCAATACAATTATTGCCGCCGTTCTCGATAAACATACTATGATAGAAAACCACCCTTGCAAAAAGAAATTTTACAGTTGGGATAAAGCGCTTGGTTTCTCTTCTTCAAAAACTAATAAACATTTTAATAGTGGTGTACTTTTTTGCAGAGATACGCCGTTAGCGTACGATTTTTTTGAAGAGTGGCATAGACTTTGGCTGTTAAGCGTATCAAGAAGCGTTAATTTCGATCAGCCGTCATTTAATCAAGCCAGCCTTAATATGAATAATATTATTACTGAGCTTGAGGGAGCCTGGAATTGCCAGATTGAATATAATGGATTACAATATTTAAATAATGCTAAAATAATCCACTACTTCTCATCAAATAAGCAAGAAAAATCTTATTTATTAGCTAATGCTTTTATTTTGCAATCTATTAAACAAACAGGAAAAATTCATCAAGATATTAAAGACAAATTAAAAAATCCACGCTCGCTTTTTAGCCAAAATGTCCGATTGATTTCGGACACGAGAATGCTGACAATCATTGATTCTTCATTATTTGATTTGCTTGTACGGCGCGTTTTTAATAAAAATAATAAAAGTCTATTTTTAATAATTATAGATTCTATAATCGGTAGAGTCAGAGCTATTCATAGAGCAGTACATAAAGGCTTTCAAGTATTGCATAAGTGATCCACTTTAAAAATTCGACTAGTTCTAAAACAAACACCGGAGAAGCAAGCTTTAGATCGCTTTCTCTTAAATTTAAAACTATGGTTCAAAATATAATGTTTTGAAATGGACTCAAATAATAATTAATGGAGGATGAGTAGAGATGGATAAAATAATTCATCGTATTTTTTTTGATTTTGATAATCATGGCGACCCATTTTTGCCTTACCTTAAAACATGGGAAAGAGAGCTGTCTGATTTTAAAATTATGCAATGGAATAAAAATAATCTGCCACTTGATTTAAACAACTATACTAGATATATGACAGAAACTAAAAACCACGCTTTCTTGAGTGATTATTTTCGTTGCTGGCTGTTACAAAAATATGGAGGAGTCTATCTTGATGCCGATATAGAAGTATTGAATGGAGTTATTATTAGAAAAATATACGAAGAAGCGCAAAAAACAAATGAGTATACTCTTTTTATAGGTATAGAGAGCAAGCGAAGTGGCAGATTGACAGCTCATTCTATGGGTGTTAAATACGGTGAAACCCATGAATTGCTTCAATTTCTAATGAGTCTCTATGAAATGGTTTTTACGACATCTATGCGTCATATTATAAAAAAGTTCCCTATACCTGATCTTATGAGTTTATTTTTCTGGGATTTTGAAGAAAATGAACGCTTTTCTTTAATTAAAAAAGGTTGTTTTTTTGATTACAACGCCCCATTCATAGCTAAAAAGATTAAAATATATACACAAGATTATTTTTCACCGGTAACGAAGTACAACAATAGGATGATGATTTCAGCTTTTAGTGAAAATACTTGCCTTTGCCACCATTTCGCCGCCACTTGGAAAAATAATCAAACTGCACCGAATGGAGAACTCTTTACCGACTTATTAAGAAATAATTATTATGCGATAGAGCCAAAGCTAATTTCTTTGTTAAAAGAACGCTATGAACTGCCGAAACATATTGACAAGCCTTTATGGGCTTTAAACGAAAGAGAAATAAGTTTTCTTGAGAATGGATTGAACAAACTATTTCCTTATGGCGGAATATTGTATTCATTTTTAAGACGCTTACGGAAAGAAGACGAGTAAATGCTCTATCACAAAGAAAAAACGGAACTAAAATTGGCGGTTGGGGCGGAATGCGGCGCAAGCGTTACACCCTATTACTGTCTATCTCCAAAGATCGCCGTACCAATTCTTACCATAGTAGAGCCTTCTTCAATAGCCATCTCGAAATCGTTAGACATACCCATAGATAAGATGGGACAGGCAGTAGGAAAACGTGCAGACACGGCTTTTTGTGCCGCGGTTACGGTGCGGAATGACGCGTGGATAGATTTTTCATCGTCAGAATTCGGCGCCATCGTCATAAGACCTTGGAAGAGGAGTCCCTTATGAGAAAAAACCCTTTCAATTCCCGATAAAAGGCTATCTATGTCAGGAAAACCCGACTTTGAATCTTCCGCCGTGTGCATCTCAAGCAGAACAGGCAGAGGATTTTGCTTGTCCCGCGTTAAGGAACCTAGCTCATCAATCAGAGAAAGCCTATCTACTGACTGAATACAGTCAAATAAGTCTACGGCGCGTTTTGCCTTGTTTCGCTGAAGGCTACCTATCAGATGAACCTGCAAACCATTTTTCTCTTGAACCGTGAATTTCTCCGACGCTTCTTGTACCCTATTTTCACCAAAAAGCCACAGTCCTGCGGAAAAAGCTTCGCCTACCTCTGCTTTTGTGTGGAACTTCGATACGCAGCAGAGTTGAACTTCGGTTTGTGAACGCCCCGACCGCTTGCAAGCGGCGGCTATTCTTTCCTGTACGCGCTCTATTGCGTCTGAAATCTTTGACATACTAAATCACCTTGTAATACTTTATTTTCTTTAAGGAACGCCTAAAAATTTATAAAATCATACAATTTATAAATCATCGCGTCAATCCGTTTTCACGCCATTTAAGATTTTTACGATACGATATTCGGGACAGCTTTCTGTGTAGGGATTATATGGAAATTTCTGAGAATTTCGGTAAAAGGCTTGACAAAAATATTTTCTTATGTATAATAAATAACGTTGTTGCGGCTGTCGTATAACGGCATTACCCGAGCTTCCCAAGCTCGTGACGAGGGTTCGACTCCCTTCAGCCGCTAAGTTCAATTCTTCTGATTATCCCCCCCCCCCACACACAAAAAATCAGCCGTTTAACTATTCATGTATTACTTCTATTGCAGGTTTCATATTTTTTCAAATCAATAAATTTCATCATAATGGGTGTCAGACATCAAGGAATAAGGAGGGGGCGCTATTTCCAAAACCTTTCGGCACACCTCCGCCTTTGAGACGCGGGGGGGGGGGGGGGGGGCGCCCGCGGCCGGGGGGCGCCGGCCCCCCCCCCCCCCCCCCGGCCCGGCCGCCCGGGCGGGGCGGGAGGGG
>JAISCD010000004.1 GCA_031265825.1 Treponema sp.
GAATTTCGGATGTCTGAAAAAGAATTTCGGATGTCTGAAAAAGAATTTCGGATGTCTGAAAAAGAATTTCGGATGTCTGAAAAAGAATTTCGGATGTCCGAAAAAGAATTTCGGATGTCCGAAAAAGAATTTCGGATGTCCGAAAAAGAATTTCGGATGTCCGAAAACTAAAACCTGATTCCCCGCATAGTGCGGCATTTTTTTGAAGAAAAACCCGCCACCTGTCTAAAGAGAGAATACCGACTGTTTGTCGGCGCGTTGTATTCATTAAATATTTTGGCTTATCACCATATGTAGAATTGAGATTTTTGATAGACCACAGACATTGTTCATCCATTATCTGCCGAGCCGCAAACTGTCTGTGGTTTTACTAGGGGGGCTGTTACTCTGTTGAAGGGTGGAAAATTTCCTTAATGCGAAAAAGTCGGCTCACAGCTTCTTCAATAGTACGCGTTTGTCCTAGAGCCGTGAAGGTAAGCGCCGCGTCCCCAGCAAGCTCTCCGTCCACAATTTCCGGTATAACGAGAATACACCCTGTCCTGTCTGCTTTCATCTGATTCCACAAACGACTCTTGCCTTGCCCGCCAGAAACGCGCATTTCCTTGATAGAGAGACCATTTTGTTCAAAGGTTTTCAACACGGCTTTTACATCTCGTGCCATCGTTTCAAGCGTAGAAAACCCTTCGCCTTGTTCGTCTGCCATGATCCCTCGCAGAATCTCGCTGTAATCTCCCTTTTGTGAATTCTTTTTCAAAAAATCATCAAAAAGCGCACCTGAACGCGGGATAACGCCCCCTATGTTCCAGAGACCGTCTTTGATATGGGGGAGGACTCGCAAGCCTACGGCGCGGACGGCTGTCTCATGGTCAGTACATATATTGATTCCTTCGGATGTGCCCGCCCGGTCGCACACAACGCCCGTCTCTATAGCGCCCACGCCTATCAGCGCCATGATGAAATCAGGACCCGCCCCTACAATAGGAACGCCCTGCGTCAAACCATAACGCCGAGCCGCTTCTTTTGATACAGCGCCAATGATTTCACCCATACCCACAAAAGGCGGGAGCTTCGCGCGGTCAACACCAAACAAAGCGCATTGTTCGTCATTCCAATAGTATTCAGCGTATCCGCTTTGCGGCAGAACCGTTACCGGCTCCGCCCCCATCTTAAAGGAAAGCCATTCTTGAGCTGAAAAGAGAAAGCGCGTTCTTTCGTATTGTTCCGAACAATCGCGGGCAAAGAATGCGGCATGGGGTAAAAAGAAAGACTTCTCTCCTTCGATAGTAACGGTTCTCCTGTCATACCAAAGCAATGATTCCCCAACTTCGCCGTCAACACCGACGGGAACCAGCGAAGGACCATTAGCCGATATGCAGACCGCAATCGGCTTTGCAAATGGACAAGCTTCAAACAGGCGTTGAATACCTTGGAGAAGAGCGGCTTCCCATTGATGAGCTATGTTTGTATCTGCCGAATACATCTCGCGGGTAAACGCTTTCTGCTTGAAGTCAAGTCCAATAAAAGCCGCCTTGAGAGAGGATGTTCCTATGTCGATTGCCAGAATCGACTCTAATGTCGTTGATCCGTGGCTTATGTGATGAATGCCCATATAGGAATGTTAATGTGTGTCCGATTTGTTATTATGTATCTTCTTGCGAACAATGATGCTTTTCTTGTGATGCTCAGAATATTCTTCCTCATCAGCGTGTTGGTGTTTGAATGGCTTTTTCCTGTCTCTTTCCGAATGTCTCTTTTCGCGCCCCGCCTTATCCATCACACGGAGCGCTTCCTCAAAACCACTCAGAAATTGAGTCAAATCCTCGGCAAAAACTACCACTGACTGACGTTCAAAACCGCCCTCGTCCCTGTTTTTACTCTCAACGACATTAAGATAAAGATCGCCTAGCCGATTTTCCTTTATATTGAAAAAATAAGTTCTGTTCGGCAGTTGCACCTTCGTTGAATAAACTTCTCCGCGTATACCCATAATAATTCCTCCTTATATTTAGTAAACAGCGAATACCATACCTTTCAAGGTATTTTGTATAATTCTTTCTATCCTTCGTCAGCTTCTTTCACCATTTCTCGTTGCCATGCGATAAGCTCACGTTCCAGAGTTTCCGTTTGTGCGTCCGCCATGATACGAAAGATCGGCTCTGTGCCGGAACCACGCATCCAAATCGAAGCCATAGCAGAATCTGTTTGATTGAGGAAACAAATTTTAAGACCTCCGCGCCCAGCTTGTCCAAAACGCTCCATCTCTATTTCCTCGGTCCCAATATACCCTTTTACATCCCATTTCACAATACCGAATTGCGCCAAATAAGTCTTTTTTGTCTCCCATTCGCGGAGAAAAATGGTCTGATACCTGTCCTTGAGCAATGCATGATCGCCGGTTTTTACCCGCAGAAGAGCGTCCTCTGAATAAGAACTCGTGCTCACCCACACGGGAAGGGTTTTAATAATGTCCGCAATGGTGAAATCCGCCCGGTAAGTATTACCCGAAAGCTCGCACCACGTCTCAAAGAAGCCTTTTTTTCCGCTTCCGCCCCGTATGACAAGCAGTTTGAGCAAGGCGAAAACCGTGTTGATAGGGTCGCGGACACGAGAAGGATGCGTAATATTGCCGCCTGCGGGACCCTCTCCCATCACACGCACTATCCATCCTTGTTTCCGCAGATTTCGCGCAAGACCAACGACATTGGCTTCGCCCACTTCGGAGCGGAATGTCTTGACTCCAAAGGCTTCGGCGATTTGGTCGATGCGTAGAGATGTAGGATCATTAACCACGACCGCGACTTTTTCCCCCGCGCAGGTTTTACCCTCGCGCGCAAGATGGGACAATTCCGCCACGCACGCCAAGGCGAACACTTCTTGCGCTTCCAACGGACGTACCTCGCCTTGAACGTCGTCCCAAATGACCAGATTACCTCGATCCCCATCGCAATCTGGAACATAGCCAAGGATAAAACAAGGGTCTTGATTGTGAATCTCTTTTAAAAACGTGGCGCATGGAACAAGAGATTCGCCTTCAGGCACGATGCGGTGCATTATCTGCCCGGGCTCATCGTTTATAAACCGAAACTTCACTCCTATAGACGGCAGAAGCTCTTTGTCAATAGACACGGTTCGCGCCGAACCATTGAAGTCCGCTACGATGCCTATGGGATATTCTTTTATATTTGCGGACATTTCCTCGAAAAACCGCGCTTGAGATTCTGAATCCACGCTATCCGCTACCACTTCCTTGGTGAATTTCAAATAAGCCAGACTGACTTCTTGTTTTACCTTCTTGGCGTTTCGGTAAGCTTCTTCTTCAGCGCCGAGGACTTCAGGAGATGCGGTCTCAAATAGCGCTTTCATCGTTTCAATATTTCTTTCACGATTCGGTCTGGAAAAGAGGGACTGGAATTCGTTTATGAGTATCTTTGTCTCTGTTCCGGGCAGGACTCCGCCGTCTGTCAAGCCAAATTTTAGCCCGTTATGACCTATGGGGTTATGGCTTGCGGAAATATAGACAAACCCGTCTATTTTCCCAGAACGTGAAAACGCCATTATTTCAGGCGCCGCGGTAACGGACGCGAAAAGAACGCGGCAGTCCTCGTGAAGGAAGGCTCTAATCATCGTTTCGGCTATTATTCGCCCGGTAGGGCGGGTATCTGTTCCAATCATTATGACAGGTGTCGCGTCGTGCGTGGAAACATTTTGCTTGTTTTTTACATAATCGGCGAATATCTTTGCAACTGCGGCTACGATGATTTTGTGGGACAGGGAAATCTCCGGTCTTTTATCCTCTGCGCTTTCCGCAAAAACCATTCTCCAGCCTGATGCTGAGAGTATCATATTAGCAAGTTTATTGCCTAAATCTGTTAATAGTTTTTCATTTGACATAATGTAATGGTATATTAAAAAAAGATTCATTTCAAGGGGGTATAAAACGGCGGCTTATAAATGATTATTTATAAGCCGCAGAAACCATCTTATTTTATATCAGATATTGTTCTAAAATGCGTTTCTTATCTTCAGGAATAGGGGTTGTTTGTTTCGCTTTGAAATCGTAATGTACAATAACCGCGTTTCCTTTCGTGCAAAGTTTTCCTTTCTGCCATGCTTCTTGATAAACAGTGAAGGATTTTGTTCCGATTTTACTGACTGACGTTCTAATTTCTACGTCGAATTGAAAGAATAATTGTCCCACGAAGTCGTAATCAGTATGCGCCATGATAAGGGACCATGTCTCGTAAGACAGGTCAAGATTCGGCTCGAAGATTCTGAACAACGGGTTGCGTCCTAATTCAAACCAAGCGGCTAAAACCGTATTATTGATATGACCAAGCCCGTCGATGTCCCCGAACCGCGGGCTTACAGTTGTGATAAACACATATACCTCCTTTACGTATTAGTATATACAATACCCCCGCAGACTGTCAACCACGCAAAGCGTGTTAGACACTTTAAACCCCGAAAGAGTGTCAGATACTTTTAAAACACCCGAGGGTGTCAGACACCGAAGGCACTTTTTAAAACACCCGAAGGGTGTGGTGTGTGGGTATAATTGCTAAAAATATTGAAGACTAAAGCGGTCTGGGCGGCGTTCATTGCCCCAAGGCGCAGAGTCAAGAACGCTCCATTTCGTTCAGGAGGATTAGAGAAAAGCATATTCATCAAGAAACCCAAATCGCCTTCTGCCATTTCGCCCACGCCCAGCAACCGCGCCATGCTGAAGAGCTGGAACAGACCTCTTGCCGCATTTTCGGAAGGCGTTTTTATTTGCAGGGTTGTATAATAACCACCGTCTTTCGACATTACGCTGAAAAACAACCCTTCCGCCTGAATCTCAAACGGCATTTCCAGCGCCGTTAGAAAAGACTGTACCACACTAGCGTCGTTTCCCGACCAACCCGCCATAATCGCGCCTTGGCGGAACTCGTCAAACCCTTGAGGCACAGATACAGGAACGGGGTTTGAGACAAAAGAAAACGGGTCGGCGTCCGAAGCCGCTATTGTTTCTTCATTAAAGACGATAGACAACCTATTCTTTTCCGCCCGCCAATAATCCGCGCCTATTTCAGAGCGCTGTTTTTTCCAATCCGTGGACACTTTCAACAATAAATCCACCGTTGTTTTCGGATAATTTCCTTGGAGAACCGCAAAGAAACGCTGAGCCGCCCCTGTAGGGTAAAGCGCCGCGGTTATCGTGGACGTTCTGTCTAGTATTTGCGCGGCGTCCTTCCCAGACGCCCCTCCAATGGCGAGCAGATCAAGGATAGGACGCGCATTTACCGCGTCAACAGACAAGTATAAGAGTCCTCCGTCCGCAAACGCCCCAAATTCTCCAATATTCATCAACTTCCGCATAGCGTCTTCCCCAATTTTCACAGCAGGCTGTGTCTTGCAAGAAAGGAACAACACCGTAATAAACAGATATATAATTTTTCGCTTCATAAAATTTCCTTAATGCCCTTATATTAAACAGATCAACCAATAATGTCAATTACTCTCTGAATAGAAACATTTCATTCTTGAAGCAACAGCCTTTATCCCTCAAAACAAGGGCGTTAAGCCCCTTATTCTCTCAAATAAGGGCATTATACTATAGAATCAATATGTGAGATAACTGTACCAGAACTTGGGATATGTGTATCAAAACTTAATTCTGTAGAAAAGATTGCTATCACTTGCGATGGGACGAATTTAGTCATGCGAGAGAGGAAGAAGGAAGGGGTTAAACATTCCGGCTCTGTTTACGATGTTTTGCCAGCCCGTATAAGGGTTTTGCGCAGCAAAGACCAGGGCTGGCAAAATGTGGGTGGAGTGGAGCGTGGGAGGCGTAGCCGACCTAGCGGAACGGAACCCCGAGCCGCTTTAGCGGCGAATCATATACAGACCTATTAGGCGCAGTCTGTCCGTACTCCATTTATTATTATTTTTTATAATCTGATAATAACAATGCCATTCAAGCCAGAATGACCAAGGGAAAAAATGCCTTTTACGGTTTATCGTCTAAGTCAAAATATTTTACCTCGTTATTAGGTCTAAACTCCTTGCCTAAAGAAAATGCCTTGCCCAGATTATTGCCTAAGCCAAAGTATTGAAATGCAATAAATGAAACAGGTTTCATTTTACTTAAATCCTGAGTTCCTTTCTCATTGAGTACATCTTCATTAATCTTTGCATCTATAAC
>JAISCD010000098.1 GCA_031265825.1 Treponema sp.
TACAAGCGCACCCTTCGGGTGTTTTAAAGCGCTCCGCCCCTTCTTCTAACGACGCGTAGGTTCCGCTTGCTTGCAAGCGGAACCGTCAAGACGGGGACAGCGGCACCTCCTTTCGTACAACACCTATTGTGAAGTTGTTAAACACCCGAAGGGTGCAAGCGTAACCGTCCTGTCGGGGTCAGCGGCACACCCTTTCAGACAACACCCCATGTGAAGTCGTTAAACAGGCTATGCCTGCCCTTCGCTCTGCCCCAAGTAGTGAATAATGAATAGTGAGTAAAGTGTCAGACAACGAGTAGGTTCCGCTTGTTTACAAGCGCAACCGTCAAGTCAGTGGAAGCGGCGCCCCCTTTCTAACAACAACCATTAAGAAGTATTTAAACACCTGAAAGGTGTTGCCTGTTTCGCCGGAAGCCTATGAGTAGGACCGCGAAATAAAACACGAGGATGTGGAGGATAGGCATCCATAGCCCCATGAGGGACGCGGCAAATACAGGGAGCGTGGAGGAGAACGCTAGTATGCCAACGCGGGAACGGAACGCTAAAGGCGCTATGAGCGGACGTTGTAAGCCCATGCAAAAGGCGACTGTCAGGTAAAACGCGATTTGTAAGACGATCACGAGGAAAAAGCCCATTCCCATGAGCGCGGTGGATATTTTGCCGAAGTCCAGCATCGCGGTATTGAAGTCCTCTACGATTTGTTCGTGAATAGTTTCATCTATAGTCAAGCCGTCGGAGTCCGTGTTCGCCTCTATGCGCAACCGTAGATCGTCTGAGAGAGACGGGACGAAGTTCTCCGCGTAGAGGCTGGAAAAGATTTGATACGGCGAGAGACGCGCTATGTTGAACATTATAGGGAAGTTGAGCGCGAGAGTTACCATGAGTAGTTGTAATACTATGGTTCGCGTTTTCATCTTTTCTAGTAATGCTAGGAACTGCGGCGCGTTGTCCTTTGACAAGGAGGCTCCCAGCGTTATTGCTTCTAAGTAATCTCTCATTCTATCCCCTAATTAAATTCTACCGCAAAGACCTTGCTCTTTCTGTTTTGGTCGTAGAGACGCCTACGGCAGGGAGGGAGACTTTCAACGGTGGCTGAGGTGAAGCCAAGCGTCTCAAACCAATCGTGAGTATGGGTTGTCAGGACGAATACGCGGCGGACGTCGTTTTGTTTGGCTCTCTCTAGGAGGAAGCGGACGATGCGCCGTCCAAGTCCGAGCATGGTAAAGGTCGGGTCCGTGGCAAGCGCGGCGATTTCCGCTTGTCGCTCTCCCCATTCGTGAAGCGCGGCGCAGGCTCGTACCGTGCCGTCGATCTCTATGACAACGTAGTCGTCTTTCTTCTCTTGTATCTGCTCTGGCGTGCGGCGGATCAATACACCGGTTTGCATGAGTGGTTCCATGAGTCGTAATATGTCGGGTATGTCCGAATTCTTGAGTTTCCGAATAGACTCGTATTCGTCCGTGTAGATCATGGTACCTGCCCCCATATTGGAGAAGAGTTCTCGTAAGATCGCCCCATCTTTCCTGCCGTCGATGAGGTGTACTCGTTCTATGCCTGCTTTGGAGGCTTTCAAGGCAAGGTTCAGGTCTAATAAAGGCTTGTCGTCTGGACTATCCCTGTTCGCTATAAGGATGAATTCGGCTTCTTGCGGGGTTAGGCGGCTGATGCGTCCTGTTTCGTCGATCTCAGAGCGTTCTACGTGAGGCGGTAGGGTGTATACGCCTGATTTTAAGCCTCCGTCAACCGAAACGATGAAGAGTTTTATCGCGCCGAGCGCGGCGGAAACGGCAAGGGTGATGTCGTCGCTGGCTACGTTGTAGGTCTTTCCCGCAGGGCTCCATCCGATACAGGGGAGGATCGGGATCATGCCTTGCCGTAACGTCCGTTCAAGTGAATCAACGAGGACTTTCTCCACAAAGCCTGTGTGTCCCATGTCTACGCCGTCAATCACGCCAAGTCCTCGCGCCCGCACGAAGTTACCGATGACTGCGTCGACACGGCTCGCGGAAAGCGTCATAAAGCGGGTCGCCGCATGAAACGCGGCCATTTCTACAAAGGGAAGCGTCGCGGCTGGTGTAATGCGGGTGTGTCCCTGGTAGTTCGACGCTACATCGTATTTTCGTAGGACTGCGTCTATGCGTTCTTTCGCGCCAGCAACGATAATAACATGAAAGCCGGTTTTGGATAGTAACGCTATGTCTCGCACGAGGGAGGGGAAGCGCGGGTCTTCTGCAACAGGGCAGTCTATCTTAAACACTATCGTTGAACCATCAAAACGACTCTGATAATGGAAAGCTTCTCGTATGAGTTCGACTTGTGTTAGAATCGCCATGAACCGCTCGCACTCCAATAGTTGGTGAAGCCGTTATCGTCTTTAATAAGTTCACGGTTCCACCCATATTCAAACACGTATTCCATATTCAACGAGAACACCCCGAAGGAAGAAAACGGCAATTCCCACTTTGCGCCGATTCCCGCGGCGACGCGGGTGTCAATCACGTCTTGAGTCAGAAATCGGATGACTCTATAGTTGTTGCCGTCCTTCGTGTCCCCGTCGTCCCAAATGGTTCCGTCATGCCGCTCGCCCTCTTTATCGTGGTTGGCAGGATCGACGTTTTCTGAGGCGTTGCCGTGTTGGGTAAGGTAGAGTGAAGTGGTGATAGTCAAATCAGGCAAGGTTCTCCACGAGGTTCGTATGGAAAGACGGTGCGAATTGGGGTCTAAATCCGTTCCGAGATTGCTTCCACGGTGGGAATATACGATATAGTTCGGCACACCATGATTATAACTGCCGGTAGCCGGCTGTTCAGGATCATTCCAGTGCGAATACATATAAGGAAAGACCATCGTATAATCCGCGGCAAGTGATGAGAGGATGCCTGCTTCTCGCGTCCAAACTACGCCCGCCTCGCCCGCGAACTTGTATTTCGTGTTCCATTTGAAGCGGATGAAGTCGTTGAATTGGAAGTCGTCAATGTATAATTGTCCTAAAAGCCTGACGTTGTTGGGTAAATCCCATCTAACATGGAAGCCCATGAAGGAGTTGTCGCTGAAATCGCCGAGGGATTGCGCGGAAAAGAGCCATGTAAATGGGATGAGGTAGAGTGGCTCGAAGCGTCCGCCCCACCCGACTGCCTCTTGAAAGCCGAATTCAAAGTTACGCAAAGGGTAGAAGTTGAATGTATGGAATATGAGGTACTTCTCAGTAAATGTGCCTTCACCGAAGTCGTCTGACGCGGTGAGTCCCAAAAAGAGCGCCTCAAACGACCATTTCTGCTCGCGGAAGTTGACGCTGATATGGCTTGCACGTCCAGCTTGAGGTCCTACAACTACGCCGTTGTCATAGAAGGGTCCCACTGACGAGCGGCTTATGCCTGCTTGTAGGTAAAAATCGCTTTTCCCGATGGCGACCATTGACGTCCAGTCCTGGTAGAGACTGAAGTCGCCGATATTGGCGTCGTCTGGTATGAAATCAGGGAAAGGCGACCATGCGCCCGGAACTTTAAACTCTTCGCCCGGCTTCTTGGTTGAAGCCCACCCAAATAAAGCGTAGCTGGCGCTGATCCAATCTCGGATGCGGATGGTTCCATCCGCAAAGGGCGCCAATAGAAAGGAGAAGTCTTCGTCCTGTCCGGTAACGCCAACTGTTAGCCCCGCATGGAAAAACCGCGCGTTCGGCGAAATCGCCGCTTTGTATCTCGCGGCTTTCTCCCGCGCCTCAAGGCTGCCATTTTCAAGGACTTCATCAAAAAATATATCCAATAGCTGACTTGGATACGGACGCACCAGCGGCAATGGCTGGGTGATATAGTCCATTGTGGACCATTTATCTAGGTCTTTGTAGAGTGTGTCGTTTGGGTCGTGGATGACCTGGGCGTTAAGCGTTCCCGCCAAGGTAAAAAACACGATATAATAGAGAAAAGATAGAAAGATTTGTTTGATTCTCATAGCAACATAGAGTATATAGAATTTGCAGGGTCATGGCAAGGGAGGGAATCGGAGCAAGTCTTTACAATATTTAAAAAATATTGCCTCAATTTATTGAATAATTTTTCGTTTTCATGTATTATAGCAAAAGGTGTTTAAGGCGAGCGCCGATTAACGGACGGTGTTTTCCTAGCCTAAATAACGCTGAAACTAAACGGAGGCAAGGGGTGAATATATTGGAAATCGGTCAGATCCATCGTAAGGAATACGACCAATCCGAACCGCTTGTCATTGCAGAGGCGCCTGGACGGGTTCATTTACTTGGCGACCACGGGGAACCGAGAGCGGGACTATTCTTATCTACGGCAATCGATCGCTATATCCGTATTGCTGTGAGCGTCCGTAAAGATGCCTCGTTCCGTTTTTACGCAGCTGCTCTTGACGAGCATAAACGCGCTACATTGGCAAATCTTAGATACAAACGCGAAGATCGCTGGTCCAACTATATCAAGGTCGCTATTCAACTTTTCGTGCGAATGGGCTTCATAGATAAAGGATTAAACTTCACTATTGATGGAGACATCCCTCATCAAATTGGGCTTGCGTCTTCAACAGCCATCGAGCTGGCGACCGCAGTCGCCTTGAGGAAGCTCTTCCATGCTAACATAAGCAACCACGACTTGATCACAAAACTGGTGCGGATGCGCGAAATCTTTCTGAGCAAGAGTGCTTCGCTTGTCGATTATGAAATCATAATGAACGCCAAAAAAGGGTGTTTTATGATCTTTGATGAAAGCGCTAGGGATATTCGATACATTCAAACAAGCTTCGACGAGTATAAGATTTTGATTCTAGATTCGCGGGTACCGCGTATTGAGGTTGAACAGGAACTGCGTCAGAGACGGCACGACATACGGAAGGGGCTTGAAATTCTCTCTCAACATAGATCAGGACTCAGCTTCAAGGATTTTACGGCGGCGGATTTCATCGAAGTGGATGAAGACCTCTCGGAAACCATAAGACGGCGGAGTTTCTTCGTGGTACAGGAGCTAAAGCGCGTGTCCGAAGTTGAAGAAGCTATCAAGAAACACGACATCCAAAACTTGTCGCGAGCTTTGTTCCATTCACACGAGGGCTTACGCGACCTACTCGAAGTGTCTTGCCCGGAAATCGACTGGCTTGTCAAGCGCAGTCAGGAAATAGAAGGGGTTGCTGGCTCTCGCATGACAGGCTTGGGCTTCGGTGGATGTACTTACACATTCATTAAGGCTAACGCTATAGCAAATTATCAAAAACGGCTTGAAGATTATGAGAGGATCTTTGGTTTTCATCCGATAATATATGAGATGGGTACCGCTGACGGAGTAAGAGTGGTGAAATAAGACGATGAATATACTTTTAACAAATGATGATGGAATTGACTTTATGCCTTTTATCTGTTTTGCGGAGGCTTTGCGGGGACTATCGGAGCATACTTTGTTTGTCATAGCGCCGGATGGGGAGCGGTCGGGTTTTTCCCACCACATAACCTTCCTGTCTGGTCCGGTGCGTCTCAAGAAGCAGGCGGAGAATGTATGGGCGTGTTCTGGCACGCCGGCGGACTGTGTGATGATGGGCGCGATGGATGCCTTGGGTTTTCCGATTGATCTTGTCGTGTCTGGTATAAATAAAGGCGCGAACTTGGGAACCGATCTCATCTATTCTGGGACAGCCGCCGCGGCGCGTCAGGCCGTTCTACATAATATTCCGGCGGTGGCTTTTTCACTGGCGCGGGATTGGGAAAAAACAACTTACTGGGATGCGGCGATAGCATATTCGGTTCGGCGGCTGGAGGAATTTGTAGGCTTGTGGAAGCCTGATGTGTTCATCAACGTGAATCTCCCCAATACGCCGCAAGGACCTGATGAGGATTATGAACTAACGTTTCCCGCGCGAAGGCTTTATACGGATAAGATAAAGCTATTTGATGCGCCTGACCGTAAGCGCTACTGTTTCATGGATGCCGGAGACTCGTCTGCGGAATTTGAACCCGGTTCAGATTGTGATGCTGTCTCGCGTAATAAAGCCTCTGTAAGTGCGGTGTTTATTCACCCGGTTGTGCAGAGAGACCTATGTTTAAACGCGCCCGGATACGCGGCTGTAGAAGCAAGGCATCGGAACAGGGCATGAATTGTGAATAGAAAATCGTAACATTATTCTCTATAAGTTAAGGAGAGGATGGATATGGAAGGACAGAATAATGCGTTATCTGGAACTTTACAGAGGGGCATAAGTTTCTTTAAGAAGAGCGATTGGAAAAATGCGCTTAGTATCTTCTTACATATACGGACAGACAAAGAAGAGGAAAAAAAGGAGCTTGCGTATTATACAGGACTCTGTTACGCGAAGCTCAAGTGTTACGCGGAAGCGGCGCCGCATTTGGAGAATTTCATAGCTGAATCTCAGGATAGTGTGCGCGTTTATCAATGTAGAATGACTCTCGCTTATGTTTATGTGATGGTCAAGAACATAAAAAAGGCAGAATATGAACTTACTATGCTCATGAACAATGGCTTTGAGTCCGCGCAGCTCTACGCAACGATGGCTTATGCGGCATGGTTGCAAAATGCTTTCCCACGGGCTATCGAATGGTACGAAAAGGCGCTTTCCGTTGACGAGAACAATCTGACCGCCCTCAATGGACTTGGTTTCATTCTTGCGGACAGCGGTAAGGATGCGCGGCGCGGCATCCGGTATTGCAGGAAAGCTGTGGAAAAAGCGCCGGACAATCCGGTCTACCTCGATTCTTTGGGCTGGGCTTACTTTATGGACAGTAGGATTTCAGACGCGAAGAAGTACCTCTACAAAGCTTTGGCAAAGATGCCGGACAGCAATGAAATCAAAACCCATATATCCATTGTGGAGAATAAGAAAGAGTGAAATCCTGTTTCCGGTTTACAGTCGCCGTTTTCTTTATCTGCGCTTCCGCGTGGACGCAGGACATCACATCGAACAACCCAGACCTCAACGCACGGTATGCGCGGGAAGAGTTTCGCATTGGAGTACAGGCGTTTAACCGTTTCGCTTTTAACGAAGCGATCCTTTCCTTTGAGCGGGCTTTGTCCTTCACGCCTGCGGAGCCTCTGCTCTTAGACTGGCTGGGACGCGCCTATTACCGCTCTGGTCTCGAAGAAGCCGCGGTGCGTGCGTGGCGTTCCGCTGTCGTTGGTTCTGACCCATTCTCCGCCGAAGCTATGCTCACCAATAATCGTGTCGAGATTGTGCAGAGCAGGCGTAATTACCTGCCGGTCGTAGATGACAGCGTTCATTATGTGGAATCCGGGCGTTATCCCGGTCGCGTTGAACAGCAGACTCTTTACCGCCAGCCTACCGCGGTTTTGCCGCGTGAAGATGGTTCCGTGTGGATAGTCGCGTATGGAAGTAATGAGTTGGTACGTATTGACGTAAACGGCATCGTCCGACAGCGGCAACGCGGTCCTATAAACGGCTTTGACAGACCCTACGACATCACGCAGGGACTTGACGGCAGACTCTATGTATCTGAATACCGCGGCAGTAGAGTGAGTGTGCTCAACAGCAACGGGGATTGGCAGGCGTATATTGGCAGTAAGGGGCTTGGCGACGGTCAATTTGTGGGTCCCCAAAACCTTGTAGTGGACGAGGACGGCTACCTCTACGTCGTTGACTACGGTAATCGGCGCGTGTCCAAATTCGGACCAGACGGCGACTTCGTGCTTTCTTTCGGCAAAAGGGCTAAAGATTCGCCGAATTTTCCCGGATTTGTCTCGCCCACCGGGATTGCCGCGCGGAATGGTCGCGTTTACGTTGCGGATAATATAGCTAAACGAATCTATACTTTCAATCAAAACGGTGAATTCCTTGGTGTTCTGATAGAGACGGGGCTTATGGGTCCCGAAGGTCTCCGCTTCCTATCGGACGGGCGACTGCTGGTCGCGGACGGCAACCG
This sequence comes from Treponema sp., assembly GCA_031265825.1. Classification (GTDB taxonomy): domain Bacteria; phylum Spirochaetota; class Spirochaetia; order Treponematales; family Breznakiellaceae; genus JAIRKH01. The sequence continues at coordinate 7,895 of JAISCD010000098.1, forward strand.
CGTCTTATTGATAGACGTTGATTCCACCGTTATTCGGGAACTTGGCAGTGTGGGCAACGCTAGAGTGCGGCTCACAGGCGTGGAAATGAACAGAAACGGCGAAATCCTCGTCGCTAATTTTCAGGCGAGCGAAGTCTCTATCCTCACCCGTCTTGACGACATGGCTTCTGGGCTTTTCGTGCAGATAGAGCGGGTTGTTTCAAGCGCCTTCCCCACTATCACGGTAGAAGTGTCGGTACAGGACAAGCTTCGCCGTCCCATTGTCGGGCTTGACCAGCGCAATTTCGTGTTGAACGAGCAGGGTAAACCTGTCTTGAAACAGCAGTTTTTGGGCGCGGGTTTCAACGCCACGACTTCCGACATATCTATTCTTGTTGAGCGTTCAGAAGCGACGCGAAGCCTAACCGAAGACATAGGTACCGCGCTCAATGATGTGAGCGCGTCTGTGGGCAGAGTGGTCTCGTTAGTATCCGCGGGAGAACAACCGACAAAGCTCGGAAGCGCGAGGGAAGACAATCCCGCGTTCTATTCGGCGCGGTGGCGTTTTGACGTGGGGCTACGCCTTGCGGCGACCGATCTCCTCCCCGCCGAAAAGAAACGCGCCGTAGTCTTCATCGGATCAGGCGTCTTGGGGGAACTTGCCTTCGAGAGCTATGGATTATCCGAACTTGCCGCTTATCTGGCGAACAACGGCATCATGTTCTATGCGGTTATCGTGAGCAGCGGCAAAGCCGACGATTCCCTGTCCTATCTATGCGCGGAAACAGGCGGCGAGGTTCTATCGCTCTATCGGAGTGAAGGCGTCAAACCAGCTGTCGGCGCGCTTGTCTCAAAACCGAGCGGCGTCTACATCTTAAGCTATGTGTCTCAATTAGCCACAGACTTCGGTAACGCATACCTGCCTGTGGAAGCGGAAGTCTACCTCATGGAACGCTCTGGCCGCGACAAGAGCGGCTACTTCCCATCAAAACAATGAATAGGTAGCAGGTAGCAGGTAGCAGGTAGCAAAGAGAAGAGACCCGCGCTTCGATCTTCTGCTCTGCGCTCGCCCGTCTTCCTTTGCTCATTGCTAATTATTCATTATTATTTGCTCTCTGCTCTCTACTCTTTGTTCTTTATGAAAGCGCCGCACGCACGCCTGACACCCACTTCCCTGAGCGGACAGGACGGAAGGCGCGGGGGACTCATTTCCCGGCTGTTTCAGTCCTGCTCGATTCACCGACCGCCAGCCTCGCCTCAATCTGCTCCACGGAATAACCCTGTCTTATCAGTTCCAGAACTATGTTCTGACCTTTCTCACGACCTTCCTCTCGCCCTCGTTCCAGCCCTTGTTCCAGCCCTTGTTCCAACCCTTGTTCCAGCCCTTCCGCACGACCCCGTTCCAGTCCCTCCTCACGACCCTCTTCACGACCTTCCTCTCGTTCCACCACCAACGCATCTTCCAGCTTCCATTCCGCCATCAACATATTCATCACCTCCGTTCCATGCTCCTCTAAAAACCCCTTCAATA
>JAISCD010000003.1 GCA_031265825.1 Treponema sp.
GCTCTTTCGCGTTCATGTTGATCTCCTTCTAATTCATCGTTAAATTTGAGAAATGTAACCATTTCTACATTATTGGCATCAATCATTATTTTGTCAACCGTTTCTAATGGCATAACAGACAAATTCCCGTCTTCCTCAATTACCCATTTGGCTTGCTCAGGGACGAAGTGCCCCTGCCGTGGATCATTGGGCCATACCATGGGCCAGCCTGTTATTTTCCTTCCATCCTTTAAATCCAAAACAATAAACTTTTGTGTTTCAGAAAATATCCCATACCATTCGGAAGGATAAGAAGTCTGGTTCGTTATTTTCCTTTTACGCAGGAATTTATGTATTATATCATTATTGTACAAACCGGACCATAAAAGCCCGATAAAAAGCGCGATAAGAATTGACCATACCGTTTTACTTAGTTGATCCCATTCACCGATTACAACCTGATTGCCGATAGCGATAAACCCCATCCCCAGCAGTTCAACAATGGCATTTATGATTCCGGTATATATAAGCGCAATCACAACAGCTTCAAGCTCGGATTTTTTTGGGAATGACGTTAATGAATAAAAGAGAAAAGAAGTGATGAAACCCGGTAACAAAAAAGTGAGAAGAGCTATCAATTCATTGGTAATTATATTCATGGTGTTATTCTACTTGCTAAAAACGGCGGGTCAAGATAGACAAGATCAACGCTTTCCACTTCCATTCCTTTGAGTATTTCGAGATTGTCGCCGAGGGTGAGTTTATTGACGGTCATATATAATTGTTTCCTCTTACTATAAACAGCTTCTTGCAAACTGTTTGCCAAATTCGTTGACATGGATCACACTGTCAGTTGTATAAATCTCTAACCGTAGATCAGGATATTCGGATTGACATTGTTTCAAAATTGATACAAGTACTGGCGACCTTTTTAATTCTTCGATTCTGTCTTGTCTTATACCTTTATCATACATTAATTCAATAATACCCAGCCGTCTAAGCCTCACCAAACTTGCAGAAATATCAAATGCGTCATAGCCGTCAATATTCATACCAATGAACCATTCCGGTGTTTTATTTATAAGAAACCTGCATTCTCCTACGATACGAAGCATACTTTCTCTTACCACGCTGATGTACGGATTTATTACGGGTAAATAACCGTTTTTAGGGGCTAAAACTTTAAACAATTTAGCGTCCAAAGTGTTCATTTGCCTTATTATTTCGACAAAAGACGGATGAACATTCTTCTCCTGCAATTTGTCCATAGAGTTGGCGAGAAGATTCAGATACATTTCCCGTAATGTCTCGTTTTGAGCGGTATATGAAAGTGTCTGCATTAACGGAACGGCAATTTCAGGATCAGGCGTTTTCAGATTTTCTTCCGGGCGTGATTTCAGTCTTTGCGCAACACCTTCAATTAGTATCTGCTCTATTTGCTCCCATCCCCAAAGAAAAACTCTCAACGGAGCCAATAAAACCCTTACAAATCGTCCAAGAACATCGCCAATTTCCTTGACCGTAGGTTGCGCGGCATCGGCATAGACTTGCGGCAATAGTTTTTTGGCTTCATCTGTGATTTCTTTTTTTATACCCATTCTTTCCTCACTTCAAACTTCGTTTCTTCTACGTTGAACTCCGATTTTCTAGTTCCGAACTCCGACTTTGAAGCCCTGAACTCCGACTTTGAAGTTCCGAACTCCATTTGTTCTATTTAGAACTCCGTTTGTTCTACTCGGAACTCCGTTTATTCTGTCTCGAACTCCGCTTGTTCTGTTCGGAACTCCATTTGTTCTGCTCTGGACTCCGTTTGTTCTGCTTTGAACTCCGACTTTCTAGTTCTGAACTCCGATTATCTAGCTCCGAACTCCGATTTTGAAGCTCTGAACTCCGACTTTGAAGTTCCGAACTCCGACTTTGAAGTTCCGAACTCCGACTTTGAAGCTCAGAACTCCGTTTGTTCTGTTCAGAACTCCGACTTTGAAGTTCCGAACTCCGACTTTGAAGTTCCGAACTCCGACTTTCTAGTTCAGAACTCCGACTTTCTAGTTCAGAACTCCGATTTTGAAGCTCAGAACTCCGATTATCTAGCTCCGAACTCCGATTTTGAACTTCGGAACTCCGACTTTGAAGCTCAGAACTCCGATTTTGAACTTCGGAACTCCGACTTTGAAGCTCGGAACTCCGACTTTGAAGTTCCGAACCCCGACTTTGAAGCTCCGAACCCCGACTTTGAAGCTCCGAACCCCGACTTTGAAGCTCCGAACCCCGACTTTGAAGCTCCGAACTCCGACTTTGAAGCTCGGAACTCCGATTATCTAGTTCCGAACTCCGACTTTCTAGTTCCGAACCCCGACTTCGGAGTTCCGAACTCCGATTATCTAGCTCTGAACTCCGACTTTGAAGCTCAGAACTCCGATTATCTAGTTCAGAACTCCGACTTTGAAGCTCCGAACTCCGACTTTCTAGTTCGGAACTCCGACTTTGAAGCTCCGAACTCCGATTATCTAGTTCGGAACTCCGACTTTGAAGTTCCGAACCCCGATGGATACTCAGTGAGTATCCGATGCCTCGCTCTTATGCCTATTGCCGGGGAAGCGAGTTTTGAGTTCCTCGTAGACAGCCTTCGCGCCGGGCACGTCCTGTCCAGCCGCCGCCTTGACCGCGTGGTAGAACACGAGCGCGGCTTGGTACGCCTCGCTCCCCGCGATCATTTCCGTGTCGTCAATAGCCTCTTCAAATTGCCGAACCGAGTTCAGTATCGTCCAAAGACCGTGAGCGTCCGAAAAGTCGACGCCGAATGTATCCACGTCTAAATACGAGGGGACTAAATCAGGGTTTCTCCGCGCGAAGTCAAACGACTTTTCCACAAATTCAAGGGTCTTTGCGCCCATCTTGGGCAAAGACTGCCGTTCCAAGGGAGTCAACGCAAGCGTATACGGGGCGAGTAACGCCCATGCCGCGTCGATCTTCTCTTGCGCCTGAGCCAATATCGTTGATGGTATGACCTGTACGTGTTGATTATTCTTCATAAAAGTTCCTTTATCTAAAAAGATGAGTAATTATAAACGAGAATCGAGAGCAAGACAAGAGGTCGTGTCAAAATTAGGGGTATTTTTTCTTAAAACCTTGAGTCCGCGAAGAAGCGACTGCGGTAAGCGCGGAACGATCCCCGCGGGCGAGGTATTGATAACCCAAGCCCGCGATCATAGCGGCGTTGTCTCCGCAAAGAGGCAGGGGCGGGAATATCGCATGAACGTCTGGGCGATCCGCGAGGCAGGCGCGGAGATAGGAATTAGCCGCAACGCCCCCGCCCGCAACGACCGTCGTTAAGCCTGTGTCCTCCACCGCGCGGAAGAGGCTGCGGAGGAGAACGTCTACCGCGGTTTTCTGAAAAGAAGCGGCAAGATCAGCGGGAGTCGTCGGTTCTTGCTTGACACGGAACTGATCGAGTTGATTTATGACCGCGGTTTTTAGTCCTGAATACGAAAAGTCATAGCGGTGTTCGCCCTTGTAGAGATTCGGCATGGGGAAACGGAAAGCCGTTGCGTCTCCGTCTTGCGCGAGTTTGTCAATGACCGCGCCGCCGGGGTAGCCTAACCTATAGTATTTAGCGGTTTTGTCAAAAGCTTCCCCAACCGCATCGTCTATGGTCGTCCCAAGAACCGTAATCGCGTCAAAATTATCCGCACGGCAGATGATACTATGCCCGCCTGATACCAATAACCCCAAAAAAGGATAATCCGGCGCGGTTTCCCCCAGACGGGACGCATAAAGATGCCCCAAAATATGATTCACCGTAATGAAAGGAAGCCTCTCCATATACGCAAACGCCTTGGCGAAGTTGACCCCCACAAGAAGCGAACCTAACATCCCCGGCTCGCCCGTTACCGCAACGCCGTCAACGTCCGCCGGGCTTATACCCGCCTCGTCTAATGCCGTCTTCGTTACCGCATAAATCCATTCCGTATGTTTTCGGCTCGCAATCTCTGGCACTACACCTTGAAACTCAGCGTGAAACGGTATTTGTGTGGCGACTATGTTCGAGAGGATCGTCTTTCCATTCTCCACCACCGCCGCCGCAGTCTCATCGCACGAAGTCTCTATCCCTAATACCCTCATTCTTTCTCCTTGTACGAAATAATATACTATAATTCTCTGGAAAGTTTAAGCACGCACCCTTCGCACCCTTCGGGTGGTTTAATACTTCACAATGGTTGTTGTCCGAAAGGGGTCGCCGCTGTCCCCGTCTTGCTCTGCCCACGTGCGTGTTGGGGGTGGCGCACCCTGCGGGTGTTTTAAAAGCGTCCTGCTTTGCCCCACCGTGTGGTTGGGGGGGGGGGTGGCAGAAGACCGCCGTAGGCGGGCTGGAGACAGGGGGGCGCACCACAAGGGCGCCTGTTTGCCGACCTCCGTTATGGAAAACCGCGCCCCCTCAAATAATAGTTAGCAGTTAATAGTTAGTAATGAATAATGACGAGACGTGCGGCGGCGCACCCTTCGGTGTTTTAAAGTGCTCCGCCCCTTCTTCTAACATTGCGTAGGTTCCGCTTGTTTACAAGCGTAACCGTCAGGTCGGGGACAGCGGGTCAACCTTTCGGACAACGCCCCGTGTGAAGTATTTAAACACCCTGTGGGTGGTTGTCATAAATGCGATTTTTTCTTATAATTAGTCAATCAATTTATCTAATTTTTAAGGAGTAAAATTCATGCAATTACAAGATTTGAAACATCTGGGTTTGAAAAAATGGGTTGAAGATGCGGTCGCCCTTATGACGCCGGACGCAGTGGAAGTCTGCGACGGCTCGCAAAGCGAATACGAGCGCATGATTAAACTGAATATCGACGCGGAATTGGCGACACCGCTTAATCCCTGGCTCTTGCCCGGTTGTGTGTTGTTCCGTTCCGATCCTTCGGATGTGGCGCGTGTCGAAGCCCGTACTTATATCGCGAGTAACAGTAAGGACGACGCGGGACCTACTAATAACTGGATCGATCCGTCTGAACTTAAAAAGACTATGACTGAACTGTATCGCGGTTCCATGAAGGGACGCGTCATGTACGTCATTCCTTTTTCGATGGGTCCCGTGGGGTCTGACATCGCCAAGATCGGCGCGCAGATAACCGACTCGCCTTACGTGGTTGCGAATATGCACATCATGGCGCGTGTGGGCACGAAGGTGCTGGACGTGCTTGGCGAAGACGGATTTTTCGTGCCGTGCTTCCATTCGGTTGGTAAACCTTTGGCGCCGGGTGAAAAAGACAATGGAAAGTGGCCCTGCGCCCCTATCGACAAGAAGTATATCTCCCATTTCCCTGAGACGCGCGAGATATGGAGCTACGGCTCAGGCTACGGCGGAAACGCCTTGCTCGGTAAAAAGTGTCTGGCACTCCGTATCGCGTCCGTTTTGGCTCGTGACGAAGGTTGGCTTGCGGAACATATGCTTATCCTCAAGATCACCAACCCCAAAGGCGATGTAAAATACATCAGTGGCGCGTTCCCATCCGCCTGCGGCAAGACTAATCTCGCCATGTTGATCCCCACTCTCCCAGGTTGGAAGGTGGAAACGGTCGGCGACGACATCGCTTGGATGAAATTCGGTAAGGACGGCAGACTCTACGCCATCAACCCTGAAGCCGGCTTCTTCGGCGTAGCCCCCGGCACAAACATGGACTCCAACCGCAACGCAATGGAAACCATTCGGCGCAATACTATCTACACCAACGTCGCGCTCACCGAAGACAAAACAGTCTGGTGGGAAATGATTGGCTACGACGCTCCGGGGAAACTGATCGACTGGAACGGCAACGAATGGGTACAGGATAAGGGCAACAAGGAACAAAAGCCAGCCGCTCATCCGAACTCCCGCTTCACCGGACCCGCAAAGCAGTGTCCAGCCATCGCTCCTGAATGGGAGGACACGCGGGGCGTTCCGATAAGCGCTTTCCTCTTCGGCGGTCGTCGCCCCAAGACGATCCCGCTCGTAAACGAGGCGAAGAGCTGGCGGCACGGGGTATTCATGGGTTCCATCGTGGGCTCAGAGGTTACAGCCGCGGCGCTTGACGTGCAAGCTGGCACCATTCGGCGCGATCCTTTCGCCATGCTCCCCTTCTGTGGCTACCACATGGGCGATTACTTCAAACATTGGCTCAATATCGGCAAAAAAAGTACGTCTGACAAACTGCCGAAGATATTCTTTGTCAACTGGTTCCGTAAGAACGACGCCGGCAAATTCATTTGGCCCGGCTACGGCGAGAATTCCCGCGTTCTGGCGTGGATTTTCGACAGGTGTAACGGCGTAACCGATAACGCGGTGGAAACGCCTATTGGTTTCCTGCCTAATGTTGACGCTATCGTCCGTCCAAACGGCGTGAGCGAGGCTGATATGCAGGAATTGCTCAAGGTTGATATTGAAGGATGGAAAAAAGAAATCGCGGATGTGCGCAAAAATCATTATCCTAAATTCGGCGCAAAGCTTCCTCAAGAACTCTATGACGAATTAGACGCTATTGAACAGCGGCTCAACGTCTAATGTAAAATCTTTAGTATTTATACGCAAAGAGGCTACCCTAAGGTAGCCTCTTTTTTTAGGCGCAAGCAAACGTGTTAGACGGCTTCGCACGGAGCGTTGTCTGCGGTGCGCCGCCATTGGTGTCAGACACCCTGCAAAAAAAGCGGGGTCTTGCACTTGTGCATGACCCCGCCTGATGTCAAATGGTGTCAAATTTGGCGCTTGACACCTCTGCGCTTACTTCTTCCCACCATCGTCCGTAGTAGAACTACTACTCTTATACAAGATGCCGCCTGAGAGAGTAGCGATATTGTACAGTATGTTAGCTACTGGGCCGGGGTTGCTCGGCTCGGAAAGTGTCAATTCGGTCCCGCTGACCACATACCTGACCGAACCGCCATCTGTAGTTTGTCCACCCGCCGTGAGCTTCAGGGTGATGCGCCCGCCCGACGTGGTGGCCTTGATGGTCATAGCGTCTGATTGGCCGGTAATGGTAAGGCGACCGTCAGCGGTAAACTCGAACGCAACGGACTCCCCGTCATCGGCGGCCGCCTGCGTAGAGTGCCACGTTCCCACAAGGGCGCGGTCGAAACCTGGGGTGTTATCATCGTCACCTTCATCACAACCAACCAGAACTAAACTCAATGCCAGCAGAGCTGCCGGCAATCCGAAAAGAAAAAAATTCTTCGTTTTCATAAGAAAACTCCTTCGCGGTTTTCACCGCTACGAAAAAAAGCGGGGCCATGCACAAATACAAGACCCCGCCTAATGTCAAATGGTGTCAAATTTGGCGCTTGACACCTCTGCGCTTACTTTTTCCCACCGTCGTCCGTAGGGCTGTCCGTAGAGCTACTACTCTTATACAAGGTACCGCCTGCGGTATTAGCGATAGTGTACAGTGCGTTAGCTGTTGGGCCAGGGATGCTCGGATCGGTAAGTGTCAATTCTGTCCCGCTGACCACATACCTGACCGAGCCGCTATCTGTAGTTTGTCCGCCCGCCGTGAGCTTCAAGGTGATGCGCCCGCCCGACGTGGTGGCCGTGATCGTCGCAGTCTCTGATTGGCCGGTAATGGTAAGGCTGCCATTTGCAGTAAACTCGAACAACGAGGATGTTCCGTCATTGGCGTACTCCTGCGTCGCGTGCCACGTTCCCACAAGGGCGCGGTCGAAACTTGGGGTGTTGTCATCATCACCTTCATCACAACCAATCAGAACCAAACTCAATGCCAGCAGAACTGCCGGCAATCCGAAAAGAAAAAAATTCTTCGTTTTCATAAGAAAACTCCTTCGCGGTTTTCACCGCATAAAAATGATTTATGTTCACCGCATACGCGGGTAACATACTCGTTACGGTATCAACGCCGATACCGTCGGACCCCAGACGCCTTTCTTGCCGTCATTCTCTATCTGCACCGCAAAATACGCCGTCTTCCCGCTGTCCTCAAACTCGAACTCAAGCAGGTCTTTCTTCCGTTGGGTGTAGAAGGACTTGTGCAGTTCATCGGGGTGTGAGGGCGGCGTTTCCCCATGCGCCACCACGCTGTACCATACCCGGTAGCCCTTGTTCGCTTTGTCGTCAGGGCTTCCCGTAACGTACGTGATCCGTATCCCCAGCTCATGCCGACCTACCAAATAGGTCTCCACCATCACCTGCGCTGTGGGCGTGGGCGATGGCGAGGGGTGCGTGTCGTGCGGCTTGAGTCCCAGACTGACGAGGTCGGAATCGACCAGGGGCGGCGATAAGAAATATCGTCGCTTGAAGTCCCGCATAAAGGCGGTCAGCGCATCGAAGGCTTCTTTGCATTGGGCGTTTGACACAGGGGTGCGGGTGGTCTCGTTCTTGGCGGTTTCGAGAGCCGCCTTGGCCGCGTCCCTGAGTGCGGTGAGGTCTGTCAAAGCCGCACCGGGAATATTCAAGGCGATTTGCTTGGCGGTACATACTGAAATCCAGTTGTTAGCCATTTCCAGTTGTCCTGTTCGGCTTTTTAGAAGCCAGTCTCTGTTAATTGCCATTATAATGTCTCCTTGTATAAGGTATAGATGATAGGGCGTTAGATTTTTCCTGTGGTTCGGCAAGCTTTGCGCAGTGAAACCACTCCCCTTTGAGTTGCAGGGGTTCATCTTTGAGTTGCAGGGACTCCCTTTTGAGTTGCAGGGATTCCCTTTTGAATTGCAGGTGTTCACCTTTGAGTTGCAGGGACTCCCCTCTGAGTTGCAGGTGTTCACCTTTGAGTTGCAGGGATTCCCCTTTGAATTGCAGGTGTTCACCTTTGAGTTGCAAGGGTTTACCTTTGAGTTGCAGGGGTTCACCTTTAAGTTGCAGAGATTCCCCTTTGCGGGGGTTTTTGTTTCCGTTTGAGAGAAGTTGTCTAAAAGAAGGGGGATTGTCTATTGCACGTGGAGTAGCTTCGGCATCGTTAAGCGGGCGAAGAGTACAATACGACCCCCGTCGTAGCTCGCTTTGTGTATGTACTAATATTGGCTGGGGGGGGGGGTACTCTTGCGCACTGTTTGATTATCAGCTTGCGAATTCATTTTTTCTATCAACGTTCCTTTCATATTAAAAATAGTATATGCGCTTCACACTTGTTTGTCAATACTATTTCTCAAAAAAAAAACCTTTTCCATACACGCTGGTTCACGCGAAAACGCACTCTTTACGTGTTAAAAACGCAAGCATCCACCCATTTCCGCAGATTGCTGGGGTCTGACACCCTGTCTCGCAAGCGTGGTTCCGTCAAGACGGGGTCAGCGGGTCTATCCGGAAAATACGTATATGTAAAGGAGCTTGATACGGAAAGCGCAAGGATTAAACGGCGGGGTTTTCTTGCTATTCTTACGGAACTTGGGGTGGAAGACGCAAAACAGCGGATTTTTCATACGTCTTACAGTCTCGAAGGCGGAAGAGACGCGGCGCGGAAGATATTGCAGGTTAAACCGCGCCCTTCCGCGGTTGTGTGTGGTGAAGACTTGACCGCCGTGGGAGTCGTTAAAGAGTTCATCGCGGCTGGCTTCCCCGTGTCCTGCCGCCGCCTCTGCCCTAGTCGCCTCTGTCGCCCCAAACTCTCCTTGACAAAGGATCATGGAGTAACTAGAATATCCTTTCGGAGAAAACACACATAGAAGGAGCGGTTTATGAGAAAAAGAAGGCATTCCTTAGTAACAATACTACTATGGGTCGTCATAGCAGGGGTTTTTGGTACGACCCTGTTGGTATCTTTGGCGTCGCTTTATGAAGTCTATGCTATTTCAAATCGGGAAGTTAAAAATTTTATCACCGAAAGTACAGCCCATTTGCGAGATCGGATAACGGCTCAGCTTCAGGAACGGGCAAACCTGCTTACTTATACCGGTATGGGCGCGCTTCCGGCCATGACTGCGGAAACCTTGGACCGGGAGTCCCTGCAACAGTATTTTGTAACCATGACTGGCACCCTCGCCGATGTTCAGCTCCTTTTTTGCGCCAGCAATGGTCGTTGGAATGATACGGGGAATTTTATGGTTTTCGGAGACGGGTGGATGCCTACGGATCCAACCTACGATAATAGAACGAGGAGTTGGTTTGCCGATGCAAAAGCCGCGGGGGGACGGATCATTTTTACCGATCCTTATTTAGATATGATTACCGAAGAACTGGTGGTTACCCTGTCAAAGACCGTGTTTGACGCGCAGGGTCGGGAAGTAGGGGTGGTTGGGGAAGATATTAACATGAACACCCTGGATGCTATGGCAAACGCCGAATCTGCCATCCCCGAAATCACCAATTACATACTCCACCCCTCAGGGCGTTACATATCCAACCGGGATAGGGCGGCCATTATGGAAAAAGACTTTTTCACTGAATATGATCTGGAACCGTACCGAAGCAGAGTCCTGTCTTCCACTTCTTTTTTAGGAACCAACGGCAAGGTGTTTATCCGTTCCGAACCCCTCTCCATAGCAAATTGGAATCTGGTATCCGTAATTCCCGCGTCTGTGGTGTATAAAGACCTGAACCAGTCCGCGAGAAATCTTATCATCATGGCTCTTGGTTTTCTTATACTCATTCTGGTGGGTTTTTATTTTTTTATCAGGAATATGTTGGATCCGATCAAGAGCGTATCCGGGGAACTCAAGAGTATTTCTGAAGGCGAGGGGGATTTGACCAAAAGTCTCACCATTAAAGCGAATAACGAAATCGGCGATCTGTCCCTGTATTTTAATCTCACGTTGCAGAAGATCAGAAATATGGTGTTGTTGATCAAACAGCAATCGGCAAGCCTGCTCAACATTGGTAGTAAACTTGCCACCAATATGACCGAAACCGCCGCGGCGATTAACGAGATCGTCGCTACTATTCAGAACATCAAGGGACGGGTGATTAACCAGAGTAATAATATTATCGAAACCAACACCACCGTAGAGCAGATCACCGTCAGTATCGATAAACTCAACCGCCATGTGGAAAATCAGTCTGGCATGGTGTCCCAGTCTTCCTCGGCTATTGAGGAACTGCTGTCTAATATCCAGTCCGTTACTCAAACCCTCGTCAAAAACGCCGATAATGTGAAACAACTGACCGAAGCGTCCGAAGTAGGCCGCACGGGTTTGCGGGATGTGGCTACGGATATTCAGGAGATCGCCCATGAATCCCAAGGGCTTTTGGAAATCAACGCGGTGATGGAAAACATTGCCAGCCAGACTAATCTCTTGTCCATGAATGCGGCGATTGAGGCGGCGCACGCTGGGGAAGCGGGCAAGGGCTTCGCGGTGGTTGCCGATGAGATTCGCAAACTCGCGGAAAATTCCGGTGAGCAATCAAAGACTATCGCTACGGTTCTCAAGAAAATAAAAGGGGCGATAGATAAGATAACCGTATCTACCGACAATGTGCTGGGCAAATTCGAGGCTATTGACAGCGGCGTTAAACTTGTGTCGGATCAGGAAACCACTATTCGTAGCGCTATGGAAGAACAGGGGACTGGGAGCAAATTGATCCTTGAGGTTATCAGCCAGCTTAACGACATTACCCACCTGATAAAAGGGGAGTCCGAGGAGATGCTACAGGGTAGCAGGAAAGTTATGCAGGAAGGCAAAAACTTGGAACTAGTAACTCGTGAAATCACCAATGGGGTGAATGAAATAGCGATCAGCGCGGATCAGATCAATGTTGCGGTAAATCAGGTGAATGAATTAAGCGGACAAAATCAGGACAGCATACATACGCTGGTTGAGGAAGTTTCCATTTTCAAAATCGAGTAATCGTTTATCATATTGCATATATATCAGGAGGGGGGCGCTATTTCCCAAACATTTTGGCACACAGTCGCCTTTGAGACGCGCCCCCCTGTCTCCAGACCCCTTCGGGGTCTTCCGCCACCCCCCAACTCCACGGTGGGGCAGGGCAAGCCGCTTTAGAACGCCCGAAGGGTGCTTCCGCCGCCCCACCCCCGACTTCACGGTGGGGCAGGGCAAGCCGCTTTTAAACACCCGAAGGTGTCCCAAACCATCTAACTTTTTGGGTAGGCATAACCCATGAGAAGCCTCCGTACAAGGCGTTGTTTGCTTATTTTGCTGTCATTATCAGGCGATAAATTCCCCATCGTGGCAAATTCTCGTCAATTTCGCAACTATTCTCTTGAATCTTTGTTTTTCTTGTGGTATGATAAAGCTTGTGTGGCAGGGCGTTTGTTTAGTTGCGGAGACGGCTCGTTTAATTAAACGAGGTTTGCGTTTAAACACCCGCGACTTGCGTTTAAACAAACGAGGCTTGCGTTTAATTAAACGAAGTTTGCGTTTAAACAAACGGAAATCGCATTTTTTTTTACAAAAACTAAAGCAAAATCCATGCGAGATCCTTATACATGGTTGAGGCTCGCATTGAGACAAACGCGAGCCTACACTAAATTAATTGAAGGAGGATTAACGAATGAAAGGTAGAGATTACATCTTACGTACAGACGAAGGGTCTCTTGCTTGGTTACGCAACTTTATCGCCGTTCTTCTACAGCATCTTACGGAAAGTGGCGTGCCTCAGGCTGAAGTAACCGCATTACAGGCTAAGTTTACCGACTATGAGACTAAACTAGCGAAAGCTAAGTCTGGCAATCGTGGTAAAGCGGACGTTGCGGAGAAAAACGCGGCGAAGAAGCTCGCCGTGAACGCGGCGCGAATGATTACTAAGCTGTATCTTGCATGGAATCCAGCGGTAAGCGACGTGTTGAGAGAAATGTTAGGCATCACAGTGCATGACGGAACGCGGACTACGATCCCTGTTCCCCAGACTCGTCCTGAGTTCAGCTTCAAAGTGATCGATCTCATGCGGATTCAGATTGACTTTCACGATCAGGGAAGCTCGCACAACGCCATTCCCTACGGGGACAGCGGCGCGCTCTTGTTCTATGCGACAGGGGACGCGCCAGTCGTGAGTTACGACTCGCTGACCAAGACGGCGCTCTTGACCCATTCGCACTTCATCTTTGAACTGCCACCTGAAGACCAAGGAAAGATTTTGTCCGCGGCTATGGTGTGGCAGAACAAGAAGGGCGAAAAGGGACCCTGGAGCGAAATTCAATCAATCGTGATTCCTTAATCGCGGGACGCGGTCTCGCGGGGTTCTGCATAGCGGAATCTCACGAGACCGCGTCTTTTGCCGAATCGCTTTTAACAAAAAACAAATAAGGAGATAATTATGGTTCCTATTAAATCAAAAGGAGTCGCATATATATTGTGGTTCTTTCTCGGCATTTTCGGCGCCCATCGCTTCTATAACGTGCTATACAAAATGCCCATCAAAACGAATAAAACTTTTTTTGTAAATTAGAGGTTGTTATGAAATACATTGATTTTAATACTATCAAGGCACTGGCCATCAGTCCAGAAAAGTGTATAGATTGGGCTAAAAAAGCGTTGTTGACTAAACACAATTCCATTTTACCTCCTAAAACAAGCATTAAATTCGCGGATGGATGTTTTTTTAATACAATGCCTTCATTGCTCCCTGAAATTGAACGGTTCGGTGTTAAAATTATTTCAAGATACCCTATGACCTCTCAATCTCGTGAATATGGTCCGTCTCTATCCGGTGATATTATGTTGTATGATTCCACTACAGGTAAATTATTGGCAATTATGGATGGCACATGGATAACTGCCATGAGGACAGGGGCTGTGGCTACTCTGTCAATAAATTTGTTATCAAAAAAAGATACAAAATCATATTCTTTCATTGGTTTGGGAAATACTGCCCGGGCAACTTTATTATGTTTAAACACAACTTTAAATTACGAACCTATTATCATTAAAATTTTAGCATATAAAAAACAACATGAAGTTTTTATGCAAAGATTCGCCACTTATACCAATATCACCTTTAAAGTTTATGATTCAGTAAACGAACTAATACAAACGTCTGATGTAATAATATCATGTGTCACAACCGCGAAAGAAAATTTTGCATATGATTCGGATTATTCTGAAGGGGTATTGGTAGTTCCTGTTCATACTATGGGTTTTCAGAACTGTGATTTATTTTTTGATAAAATATTTTGTGATGATATTGGACATGTGAAAAATTTTAAATATTTTAGCCTTTTTAAGAATTGTGATGAAGTATTTAACATACTTATCGGTAAAAAAACGGGGCGCGAATCTGAAAACGAGCGGATACTGGTTTACAATATCGGTATATCTCTACAAGATATTTTTTTTGCATCAAATATATATGAATTAGTACCCCCCCCCCCAGTATCTTTTGAAAAACCATCAATACCCGCCTTTTGGGTATGATTACAGGAGTGAATAACAATGTGGCTTGATGTTGAATGTTTTTATATTCCCTTATTGATGATCGTAAGTGTATTCAATACGGCACCAAATTGGTTGAGATATTCTAGTATATAAATTATTAGGGGGTTACGTTGAAACGTATCGTTAAGGCTATTCTAAAAAAAATGCTCAGTCCTGTTTTATCAAGGTGGCATCTACTTTTGAATAAAATTGATAAATCTTCGATGCACATTATGAATGTGCTGTCTATCTGTAGTCCTATTACAGAATATCCGCCGGCGCATGGAACATTGCGTAAGATACAGCTGGCAAAAACGAATGTATTATTCGCGTTTGACCTGTTTTGTAAAGAAAACGAGTTGCGGTATTGGATTTACTCGGGAACGCATCTTGGAGCGGTCAGGCATGGCGGATTTATCCCCTGGGACGATGATATAGACGTCGCTATGATGCGGGAAGATTTTGACCGATTGATCAAGATAGTTGGCAGTATGCCTCAGAATAGAAAAATACAATATCATTGGTGCGCTGGATTTTTAAAAATAAAATACATAGAAAATGATTTTATGTTGGACGCTATGGATATATTCCCTTTTCATCAATATTATAAAAGAACCAGTACTGTTGAGGGAAATCAATTAAAAAAACTTATTGATAAACGCGTTGACTTAACGTATTACAAAGTTCCCTTGTCAGAAATGCCTTATTGTGGCACGCCCTCTGAAATTAAAACTATGCGCGAAATAATTATGGAAGGCAAAGACGCTACGGAAGATGGAGATATTTTTGCGGTAAATTGTAACAAGTGTATTTTTCGATATGAGTGGATATTTCCGCTTAAAACCATGTCTTTTGAAGGAAGGGAACTTCCTGTTCCAAATAATTCTGATAACGTATTAGAAAGTCAATATGGTGATTTTATGATGTATCCACTGGATATGTCAGGCGGGCATGGTTCAATATCTGATGATTTAAGAGACAACTGGAGAAACTATGAAAAGCTGGACGCATTTTTATCTATGGACAGCGACGCTATTTATAAACTGATGACAGAGGTAGAGGAGATGAACTTACGGGAAATGATGCAAAAAGACTGCCATTGCCTCGCAAGTTTGGAATGAATTCAATTATTGATGTAAATAATTTTTACATCAGGAATATTAAGAGCAGGATTGTATATGCGGAACAGCCTTCCGTCTGACTGCTTTTAACAAAAAGCAAATTTTATTAGTAAGGAGATAATTATGGTTCCTATTAAATCAAAAGGAGTCGCATATATATTGTGGTTCTTTCTCGGCATTTTCGGCGCCCATCGCTTCTATCTTGAAAAGATCGGCACAGGAATTCTCTACCTTTGCACAGGCGGTGTCTTCGGCATCGGCTGGCTTATCGACTTGTTCACGCTCGGCGGTCAAGTTGACGTTTATAACGCATTGCACGGCGGCATTGGCGGTTTTACAAACAATAATCAAAACAACATCGTCATAAACGTCGCGGGACAGCCCTACGCCGCGCCGACGGGCGCAACGTACGCGCCTACAAGTACGCCCGTCCCTGTAGCAAAGGTTTCCGCTGAAAAGCAGATTCTTGCTTTGGCGGATAGATCAGACAAGTTATCGCTCAAACAGATCGTCTCTCAGACGTCGTTGGAATTGGACGAGGCTGAAGCCGCTGTCAAGAAGTTGGTTGATAGGGGCATGGCGCGGGAACAGGTGGATTCTGACGGCAGATTGTTTTATAATTTTTCGTAATGCGGTGCGCTAATCATCCTGATAGGCTGGCGAATAATCTTTGTATGAGTTGCGGGTCATGGTTCTGCGACTCATGTATGGACGGTTCGTCCAACCCGCCTATGTGTAAGAATTGCCGCGGGTTATCTCATCAAAACGCAGTTTCTGATTTATCTAATACCCTAAATCATATACAGAAACTCCCGAATATAGTGAAGAACATCGCCAGAATTGTGCTTGGTTCGGTTCTGGGGCTGGTTGTCTTTCTTCACTTAAGGGGTCCTACGTTTTCGTTTGGTATAATATCGATCTTCATCGCGTTGCTCGCGGCTGTGGGCGGATTCATCTTTCTGGGTCGCAAGCCTCATAAGCACAAGAAAGAACATATTACCGCGGCTCAAATAGAAACATTGCTCAAAGTCAACAACAAGCTTACCGCTAGACGGCTGGCAAGCGCTACGAATACTTCCATTGAATACGCTAAAAAGGTTTTAGACGCTTTGGTCGTGGAGGGTAAGTTGGATGTGTCGTCTGACGTTCACGAGTTAATTTATTTACCCCCTTCACACCCTTCGGGTGTTTAAAAGCACCCTTCGGGTGTTTTAAAGCGTCTTGTCCTGTCCCTCCTTTCACGCTTAGCGTGTTTACACTTCGTTTATCTAAAAGAGTCTTGTTCTGCCCCACCTGTTTATGGGCGAGCGGGTTGGATTTGGGGGGTGGCGCACCCTTCGGGTGTTTAAAAGCGTCTTGTTCTGTCCCTCCGCTTATCTGGTAGGGGGGTGGCGGCAGACCCCGACGGGGTCTGGAGCCAGGGGGGCGCGACAGGAAGGCACCTGTGTGCCGAAAGGTTTCGGAAATAGCGCTCCCCTCCTGAAAGTTAGTAGGTAGCAGGTAGTAGGTAGTAGTGAATAATGAGCAGTGGTTAGGGTATCAGACAACGCGGAGGTTCCGCTTGTGGACACGCGCAACCGTCCTGTCGGGGTCAGCGGCGCTCCCTTTCGTACAACGCCCCGTGTGAAGTATTTAAACACCCTCCGGGTGTAGGGGGGAGCAGACGTTGTTTCGTCCCGCGCTTTTGGCGAGGTAGAGATACGCATCCGCTTGCGCGAGGAGAAGGCGGTAGCCGAAGCCCGCGTGGGGCGCGCCTGAGGCGACTCCTATGCTTACGGTAACGGATGTGGGTTCGCCCTTCTCATTAAGCACCGTCAGGTTCTGTATGCTCTTGCGGATTTGTTCCGCTATTTCCACAGCCGCTTCGATGGACGCATCTGTCAAAAGCACGCCGAACTCTTCGCCGCCAAGCCGCGCGGTGAAGTCTGTAGCACGCCGTGCGGCCAAGGAGAATACCTTAGCCACAGCTTGGAGAAGCGCATCTCCTTGTAAATGCCCATACGTATCGTTATAATCTTTGAATTTGTCCACGTCTATCATGCAAAACGAGAGGGTTTTCTGATCCCGCTCCGCGCGCTTCCACTCTACCGCTATGCGGTCGTTGAAAAATCGGCGGTTGGGTATGCCGGTTAGTTCGTCAATGAAGCCTACCTTCTCAAGAGTGCGGAAGTGTTGTAAGACACTGAGTTGATTCTTGATGCGCGCCTTGACGACAGCTGGTCTAAACGGCTTCATAATGAAGTCTACAGCCCCAAGCGATAGCACTTTCTCTTCATCCTCAAAGCCATTAAGCGACGTTATGACGATAACCGGTATGGAGGCTGTCTCTTGCCTCGACTTTAGTTCTTTAAGGAAATCAAATCCGTCCATCTCCGGGAGCATGATGTCAAGCAATACCACGTCGGGTTTCTCTGTTTCTATGAAAATAAACGCTTCTTTGGCTGTGTACGTAAAGGTTAATTCGTATTCCGAGGCAAGGATGCCGTCTAGTATGAGGTGATTCACCTTGTCGTCGTCGATTATAAGGATGTGGCTCTTGGACGGCGGCGCGGGTTTGCTTAGTTCTTCCATTAGTTGTTCTATTTTCACAACCGTTTGCTCATAGTCTAGGCTGGAAGCGAGCGCGACGACGTTGTCGAGTTCCTTGTCCATAGTTTTGCTGTAAGCCACAGTCGCAAGTTCCGTGGCGATCTCAGCGGCTTGGTTCACTTCATACGTTCCGCAGGCTTCTTCGAGCGTCTTGAGTCTCTCTATGAGCGCGGGCGTATCTATCGGATTCTTGTCAAGCTGTGAGAGATCGCCGAGGATTAACTCTGTCTTCTCCTTGAAGGCGTTTAGCGCGAATAAAAATACCTTCGTCTCTACCTCACACATACTCCGGAGCGTTTGCGCCGCGGGTTCGTTGTCCGTGATTCCTTTTGCAAGCGTCTCAAGCGCCTCCGCCTTGTCAGATAGTTGTTGTATTCCAAGCGCCGCAGTAGCGCCCTTGAATGAATGAATATAAACGAGGTAGTTTTTCCAATCCTCTTTCTCTAAAGAGATCAAGATCGCTGTTTTTCTTTCATCAAAGCCTTGACAGAATTGACGCAGGATTTTCAGGTAATTACCTATGCTGTCGCCGGTATAGGAGACGCCGTTTTCAACGTCAAGACCTTCGACGCATCGTAGTTCGTTAAGTATGTCTTGAAGCAAGTCGCCGTATTGCGGTACGGTTGCGGGTAGCCCTTGGTCAGGCGTGCGGTTGACGCAGTTGTATTCGATGGGTTTGTCGACGAAGTCGTCCACACCGTCCACAAAGAAGATGTCTTCCATCTTCTCTACCTTTGGGTGGAATATGATGCAGAAGCCGTTCATCGCATCGCTTTCATCGATGAGCGGAGTGGTCTGTACGACGTAAAGGCATAGTTTACCAGACGACTTGATGGTTATGGAGGCTTCAAAAATTACCGTTTTCTTGGATATAACGGCGTGCTGGATATGCGGTCTCGCCTTGTTTACGAATTCTTCATCCATGAACTGACGGTACACGTCCAGGATATGTATACCTCTTACCTTGTCGAGGCTTGCAATGTTCATGAGTTTGAGGAATCGTACAGAACAATGCGTTATACGCAGTTTCTTATCGAGCAATATCAGCACATTCGGAGCGTTATCTAAGAGTAGTTTCATATATTTTCCAAGTTGTAGGCGTTCAATTATATTGACATTTATCGTCGAGGGATTTATTTGAGAGGTTCGTTCATGATCTTTCATACTGCATAATTGAGAAGGCGGGTGCCCCCCCCCCCAGTAGCTTATATATTTACCTAAAGAATTATGGATGTTTCGCTGTCTGCTTTTTGTTCTTTTTATCTTCTTACGATAAGACATTCTGAATCTACTCCTTAATCTTCTTCGGCTCTATGTTGGAAAATACAAAATTAAAGTTGAATTATAGGAAATTACATGATAGTTGTCAAGTATTTCTCTTGCGTAAGAATACGGCGCTTTTACTTGTTCTATACCTTGAATTTTCTTCTCTCGTATATTATACTTAAAAAATAGGAGAGAATAATGAACGATATACGACCTTATGAATCGTCAAACGCGCTGACGAAATACGCCGTAACGGCGATAGGAAGCATAGCGGGCGGTATTGGGCTGTTTGTGCTGGGGAGCCTCGGAACCATACCGGGACTAATCGCAGGCGGAGTCGCGGCTGTGGCTGGGCTGGCGAATATGGCATCCTCTAACAAGACTGATAAGAATACAGGGGCGTTTCTTGCAGGAGCCGGCGCATTAACCATCGCTTCCAAATTGCCCATCATAGGCGGACTCGCCGGGTTTATTTCAGGATTCGGCGCATTATCGCTCATCGGTGTAGGCATCTGGAACGGCGTTAAGTTTCTTAAAGGCTTGAAGGCGCGGAGTTGAAGTACTTCTTTGAGACCTACGGCTGTCAGATGAATGTCGCGGAGTCCGCGGCAATGGTCAGGACGCTGGAGGCGCGGAGTTGGCGTAAAGCCCAAGACGTCGAGTCCGCAGACTTGGTCATCGTCAATACGTGCTCGGTACGGCATACTGCTGAACAGCGGGTTTTCGGACGGCTCGATCTGTTTAACGCTCTTAAGCGGAAAGCTGTCGCAGGACGAGGTTCTGTAGGAAGAGAAGGGTCTCCGTTTAAAGTGCTGGTCGCCGGATGTATGGCGTCCCGGCTTGGGGAAAAGCTAAAAGCCGACTTTGTTATGGGAACCCTCGACAGGGCGAATTTTCCACATATTCTTGACGAGATTGAAATGCTGAACAGTGGAGAACGTGGAAAGGAAGGGGATAATCCGCTTCCGTATCCTTTCGCGGTCGGTGAAGAAGCTTCTGCGTTTGTCTTTTCTCCTCTGCATTATGAAGAGGGCGCGGTTCGTTCTTTCGTGCCGATTATGCACGGGTGCAATAATTTTTGCGCCTATTGCTGCTTGTATTGCTACGTCAAACTGTTGGCGTGGTATCAGGTCTTTTAACTTTAAGCAAATTTTGCGCCCAAAGTCGTAAGCATTATCAACATAAATTAGAGCAGACAGAGCGTCTACTGTTTCGCCATTAAGCAGAATTTCGAGTTTTACAAGTTTAGATGGTTTATATCCTGCGGGTGAATAATCGAACGAAGCATATCCCTTTGAAATACATTATAAACGGTCGTAGAAATCAAATACAATTTCTG
>JAISCD010000030.1 GCA_031265825.1 Treponema sp.
CGCGTTCAGTTTAGGACAACGCGCCGCTCGTTTAGGACAACGCGCGTTCAGTTTAGGACAACGCGCGTTCAGTTTAGGACAACGCGCGTTCAGTTTAGGACAACGCGCGTTCAGTTTAGGACAACGCGCCGCCGGTTTAGGACAACGCGTGTTCAGTTTAGCTAAACCGGCGTTCAGTTTAGAGGAATGATTGTGCTGTACTGTAAAGAAATACTTACCGCGAAGTCAAAGGAAGGCTAAAATGTTTCTCTCTTTGAGAGACTATTCGACTCGCGGTTAAAAACTTCGAGGCTCAAGGTTAGTCCTTTCACCTCGCGGCGGCGTTTTATGTCGCTTCTGAGATCTCCTGCATTGACTTTTCGAGATCGCGAATCTTACCCATCATATCATGGTATCCGTTTTTCAGCATCTCAGCGTGATCCCACAGTTCAACAAAGGTACGGACCACCGCGCTACTATCTGAGGATAGTCCTTCCAGATTGCCGATGAGTTCCGACATGGTTCCGGTAAAATCGGTCATCCCTTTCGCCATCGTGGTGATCAATGTGTCGGTCGTGGAAGACCGAACCGTAGTTTCCTTTATGCCGATAACAATGTCTGTAAGAATATGGGCGATATTCTGGGAGTTCTCCCGCGTTGTTTCAGAAAGGCGGCGAATCTCTCCGGCCACCACCGCAAAGCCCTTGCCCGCTTCTCCCGCGTGAGCCGCTTCAATGGCCGCATTCATCGACAACAGGTTGGTATTTGCCGCGATGCCGCTGATAACTTTAATAGTAGAATTGACCCCTTCTACCCCTTTGGTAATGGCCTTCACCGCGTTAATGGTTTCGCGCATGGATACCTGCCCCTGTTGCACATTGCTTTCCATCCGCTGAATTATCTCCCGTCTTTGTTGCGCCATCGTGGTAGCGGCGTTAATGGAGTTCATCATTTTTTCCGCATTCGTAAAAGATTTCTCAATAGCCGCGGCCTGCGCCTCAATCAGGGTATTAAGATTTTCTATCAGTCCGTCTATGCCTCTTATAAAATCAAACGATTGTTTTACATGTTCGCCGAGATTTGTGTTGAGCGCTTCGATGGTCTTCTCATTTTCTGAAATAAGCGCAAGATTGTAGTGATGGCAATTTTGCGGACGGTTAAGACCGTTGAATATTGCGATAGCCATACTCTGACAGGTTCCATATCCGCAGGTATTACAGTCATACATATCTTCTTCGCCGTATTTGTGCAGACTCTTGTATATCTCCGACAGTTCCTTCTGACTCGGTATCTTTACCGCGTTGTTTTGGGACATATTCTGGTAAGAACGCTCGTAGAGACCCTTTTTCCAGTAACGGGACAACAGTTTGTTGATTTTCTTGCGACCTTTTTTCGTGGAACCGTCGTATACCGCTTCCGTTTTGTTCCGACGTTTCCAGATTGGCGCTTCTAGTTTATCCATAGGTATTTTGACATTTTTGGTTCCCGTTCCGCCGTTGCACCCCTTTTCACAGTTAAGACAGTCTACCAACAGCGGCAACTCGCCTTCTTTTCCGCGTCCGGCGCCTATGGTTTCCGCAACGTCCGCCAAGTAGGGGTAGATAGTGTTGGGACCTTCAATCTTTCGCGTTCTTCGCCCAATATCCGGACTCTCCCGTTCCGCGGTGATAAGGAGCCCGCCGGGCATGGAGAACGATACCGCGCGTTCCGCTGGGGGATTATCGTACGCTAGCGGGTTGCAAGACGCGAGGTTCACTCGCTGTTCTTCGAGGCGCTCGCTCAACGCCTTAAAGGTAACGTTGTAATCCACGAGACCTGTTTCATCAAATTCCCGCCGCTTGGCGATACAGGGAGAAACAGCCGCGATCTTGTAGTCCCTGTATTGGGGATAGTATTCTCTGATCATCTTGACGGTATGCAACATGGGACTGTCCATGGGAACGAGGTAAGGGAGCAGTTCAGGGTGGTAGGTTTCAATATAGGTAACGATGGCGGGACAGGGCTGGGCTATGCAGAACAACGGCTTTGCCTCATCTATGTAGCGCAAATAGGACAGAACCGTGAGTTCCGCGCCGAAACTAACGTCAAAAACCGCGGACACGCCTCGTGATTTCAGATAACCGTTAAGATTGAGATATTGTTCTGGGAAATTGGAGGCTACCGCCGGCGCAACGATTGCGATTATCTTTTCATGCTTGTCGAGCGCTTTGAAAAACTGCGCCGAATCGTCCACAATGAGCCGCGCATGGTGGGTACAGGCTTCGATACAACTCCCGCAACCGATACAGAGGTCGTGGTTGACGTACATCTTCTCTCCCGTACCGTTATTGCAGTACTTTACCGGGCATGCCGCAATACAAGCGTAACAATTTACGCATTTCTCCTCATCAATCTTGATTACCGGTGTTAATTTGTTCATTTATTCCTCTCATTAATAAGCTTACGATAGACCGCTCTCAACTTCCTGCCATTTATAAACAAAACGGTCGGCTTGTCAATAATATAGTTCAACAGGCGTATTGAAGTTACATTACAGCTTCTTCAATGTCGTATCACTGAGCCGCAGTATTGCGTCTTGATTTCTATTTTCTACGTCCCTCGGTCAACGCGGGTATTAAGCCGTCTTACTGGCTTGACCCTGTATAAGGAACATTTGTAAAGAATATATATCTTACCACTCCCTATACTTTTGTCAAGGGTTTTCCAAGAGAAATCTTGCTTACATCGCCTTGAACTACACATTTCTTTATGTTATGCTAGAAAATATGGATATATTCAAAGGCGGACGGTTTCTCCACTTCGCCAAATACGTCTCTCCTTTCCTCAAACCTTTAGCGGTCGTTATTTTGATAGGCGTAGTCGCGCTTGTATTCTTCTCCCGTGCGCCGATTCTTCTTGTTACGGACGCGGCATTCAACGAGCTGTACGGCGAGCAACGTATTCTTGTGAGGAGCATCGAGACTCAGGCGCGGTTGTTTCGGCGCGTCAGGCAGGTAATTATCGGAGACGAGGCGAGTCCTGACTTGGTGAGCATCGCCGTATTGTCCGCGGCTCAGGAGAGAGCGCCATTCTGCGTGCTGTTCCCATCCCGTTACTCTGAAGGCGCGAAGCTTTTTTCCACGCAAAACCCACAAACGCTGGTCGTGGTTGTAGGCGCCAAGCAAGCGTCTGACACCAAAGGGGAAACAGGCGTGATTTCCGTACAGACCGATGTGGAAGCCGACTTATTCCGCGCAGGCGTTTGCGCGGCTATTCTCGGCAAAGCGTCTGTTGCGTCTGGAGACAACAGCGAACAGCGTAGGGTAGCGGTCTTACAGAAGACGCCTCTTTCTCAAGCGGAGAGAACGGCATTGTCTGACGGGCTAAAAGAAGGCGAGTTTTCAAATGTTCAATATATGATGGCAAATTCAAATTTCATCGATATGACATTCACCGTTATTGTCATGCTTGGCCCTTCAAATAGCCTGCTTGACCAGCACCTCAAGACGCCTGTTGTACTCTTTTCATGGCTTGATCCTGTGTTTGCCGCATCAAGCGTCAAGGTGATTTTTGACGATTCGCTCTGGGCGCAAGCAACGCAGGTTGTTAAGATGGCGGCGGCAGGAGAAGACGGGCTTGTCCCATCAAAAGTCATAGTCGTCGCTCAAAATGGAATAGATAAAGAACTAGAACGCGAATTGAAAAAGGCAATGAGGAGCAATCTGCAAAAAAATTAGATAAAGTTAATAAAAATGATTAAAAAGGGTTTGACAATAATTGAATAAAGATTTATAATAAAAATTGATTTAGTTTCAACAATCAACTATATAATGATTAAGAAAAGGAGTATCGGATGAAACATGGTAGTTTAAGGGTTTTTTGCCTTATTCTTATGGCATGTATAACGGTAGCATCAGGTTTTAGTGATGAGTTTACCTCTTCTCTTGAGACTATCGTACTCGAAACGTTTGACAACGGAAGCGAAGCTGGGTACGATTGGAAGGTCGAGGGGAGTAAATTTGCTACACAAACTGATGAGGCGACGTATCCCAAGTCAGCGTTTGTTGCGGCATGGCCATCCCAGCTTTTCAAGTCCAAGGACGGAAAAGATAAAGACGGCAATACCCTCAACGCCTTGGGTATTCAAGGCGCATTTGATCGCCGCGGCGACAATTGGATAGACATCTATCCTACACTTAAGGAAGATGACGCAAATTCCGGCGCGGCGGCAGGGGATCCCTTTGAAATCCCAATGCCGGGTAGAACAGACAAGATTTCCATGTGGGTATGGGGTATGAATCTTGACTATTACCTAGAGGTTTATGTAAGGGATTATTTAGGATTAGTCCACGTTCTCAAAATGGGCGATTTGGACTTCGCGGGATGGAAGAAGTTGGTGGGTAATGTACCGTCTACTATTCGTCAGAACAAAAAAAGTTATCCGCGGCTTGAGTCTCTCAAGCTCGTAAAATTTCGCATTTGGACTAAACCGCGTGAACAGGTGAGTCCTTTCTATGTCTATTTTGACCAGCTTGCGACCCTTACTGATACTTTTGAATCCATTTTTGATGGAGACGATTTGGCGGATCCTGACACTGTACAGGAGCTGTGGAATGGAGGAGGTCAATAATGAAGCGGTATATTATTACTGTCGCCTGTATTTTAATTGGCGGTGTTTTGTTTGCACAACAAACAGGTAATGGCGATCCAAGCACTCGCGCCGATACTGCCCAGCAGTTGCTTAAAGAAGTGTCTGTTGACAAATTTGAACATGAAGGTTTCTGGACTTCCGAGATTTCTTCTGACCACGGTCTCGCTTCTTCGCGTCTTTTTGAGGGTGGACCCGCGGATAAACAATCTATCGCAGATGAACAAAACCTTGACCCTCCACCTCCGGATAAATATGTTCTTGGTACACGGGTTGATTTCTATCATCGCGGCCCCGCCAGCTTCAAGGTTTTGGCGGAACATCCTATTCCTGTAGAAGGAATCACAAAAAACCTGTCGGTTTGGGCGGTTGGACGTAATTTTAACCACACATTGAAAATTATTGTGCAGGATTACTTTGGGAAACAGCATAAACTCACATTGGGCGTACTCAATTTTCAAGGATGGAAGCAACTGTCTGTCGATGTTCTCTCACAAGGGGATGATCGTCTAGTAGGTGGTATTCCGCAACAGGATTATCACTTCACCGGTGAAGTCGGCATCAAGATTGTGGGTTTTGAAGTAGTATGCGACCCGGAAGAAACCATTGGGTCCTATTACCTCTATCTCGACGATCTCCGCGCCGTTACAGATATATTTTTACAAGAAAACAGAGACGAGGACGATATGGAAGACAGCTGGTAAACCGGTTGTGTTGTAAAGGGGGCAAATGCCCCCTTTTTTTTATCTACAAATTAAATAATCACTAATCCTTCTGAACTAAATACTGACCCCCTCCCCGCAATGAACACATTACCCCTCCCATTTCTGTGCGTATTAAGCCAACAAAGACTGAAGATGCGTGTTAATCTCCATAATCGCCTATAGCTTCAGCGGCAAGGTCTGCGCCTACGCCATCACTCGCGGATTCTTCGGCGTAGACCTCCGTCTGTTTCGAGCGCGTCCGTTTTTGCGGCTTTTTTGTAACCGGTTTTTTTCGGACGCTTTTCGAGGTTTTCGTTTGTCTGAGGCTTTTAGGCGCGGAACGCCCTTTACCTTGAGAGAAACGCTCACTAGCCGCCGCCATATCGGAAAGCGCCAATTGTACAGCCGCCTTTACCACCCGCGCTTGCTCTGTAAGTATGTGGCATTTTTCGGCAATATCCTCAGGTGGCGCCTCGGCGATACATTCCAGACTTACATACGTCTTCATAATAACCGTTGCGGTTTTTGCGCTGATAGAGTCGATGTTTTCAAGCACCGCGAAACAAAGGTCTTTGGATCGTAACTTTTGGTTAAAAGAAGTGGCAGACCGGTGGGTTTCGTCACGAACGAACTGTAACACTTTGAGTCCCTCGCTCAACCGTGAAAGCCTGATGGGAGCATTGGAAGCGGGCAACCATAGCTCCTCTTCCCGCTTGGCAAGTCCTACAATATCAATGTCAAGCCCCAAATCATCGAGTATGGCTTTTGCCGCATTCACTTGTCCAATCCCTCCATCAACCAAGATGAGGTCGGGTAAGTCTTTTTTCTCCCGAAGAAGTCGCGAATAACGACGTTTCACGACCTCGCGCATAGCCGCGAAGTCGTCCACGATGCCGATGACAGTGCGTAGTTTAAAAATCCGATAGTTCGGCTTATCAGGTACACCCCCTTTGAAAGACACAAGCGAAGCCACCGGATGCTTACCGTCAAGCTGTGCGATGTCAAATCCTTCAATACGTTCTGGACGTTGTTGTAAACCCAATTCCCGCTGAAGTTCGTCAAGCGCCGGACCTGCACCTCGTTCTTTGACGCGTTTGCGTAAGTCTTCATCCGCATTCATTTGCGCCATAGCTATCACTACCTTATGTTTTTGCTGGTTCGGTATTAAAATTTGCGGCACCCGCTCAGATGTTTTAGAAAACCATTCTTTCAAACAGTTTCCAATGAAATTTGCCTCCTCAGTCTCATTTACGGTATCCTTGTCATTCGCCTTTACCATCGTTTGGGATGCGTCGTCGATTGCCGTCTCCCCGGCGCCGCCATTCTCCGGACCTTGTTCTTTTTCCACTATGTTCTTAACAAAAATCTTTTCCGGTGGAGGGTGGTTTCCTCCATAATAAGACATGATAAATGTTATAAGAGTCTCGTCGTCATTTGCCGCAGATTGAGTACGGAAAAGGTCTCGATTGATCACTTTGCCACCGCGTTGGGAGAATAAGGCGATACTAGCCTGAACGCCTTCACTCGCTATAGCGATATAGTCCCGTGTCTCGATTGATATGTCCACTACAGCGGATGTGATCGTGGCAAGCGCCTCGATAGAATGGATAAGATTGCGGAGTTCGGCGGCTTTTTCAAAGTTAAGGGTTGCAGATTCGCGGTGCATGGATTCGGTCAATTCTATAATGAGGGATTCCGTGTTTCCTGATATGATTTCCTCCACCTGTTTGAGCAATTTCTGGTACTGCTCGATGGATACTTTACCACAACAAGGAGCGAGGCATCGCCCAATATGGAAGTACAGACAAGGATTTTCCCGTTTACGCATAACGCGGCAACTTCTTAGTGGGAATGTTTTTTCAATTAGCTCCATCAAACTATCTATCGCGTGCACATTGGTATAGGGACCAAAGTATTTAGACCCATCTTCAATAACACGCCGTGTTTTATATACGCGAGGAAATCTTTCTTCTGTAATACGGATGACGGGATAGGATTTCCCATCCTTTAGACTTATGTTATATTTCGGTGAGTGTTGTTTGATAAGCGTATTTTCAAGTAACAAAGCCTCGTATTCGCTCGTAGTCAGAACGGTTTCAATAGCAACGGCGCGTCCTATAAGCGCCATAGTCTTTGGATCTTTCTTACCCGAAAAGTAAGAACAAAGCCTATGACGCAAAATTTTCGCCTTGCCCACGTAGATAACGCGCCCCACCTCATCTTTCCAGAGGTAAACTCCGGGTCCAAGCGGCGAGGAATGGGCAACGGCTTTTAAAGTATCTAATATTTCCATTTTTCTCCACAGGCGAAGCCTGTTTAACAATTTTTTAGCAGTAAGTTTAGAACCCAAGAGCGAAATTTCGTATTTCAAAAAAAAGCCGGTTGTAACGCCGGCTTGCCCTTGAGGCATATCGGGTATATAGTGATTTGGGAGGGGAACTATATACCCGATAATTCTATTATCGGTAAAAGGGTTTGGTTTATTAACGGAATCTTTCTATTTTTGCCTATTTGCTTTTGCGAGAAATCTTTCGTTATTGATGATGAATCGCTCGTGAGTCCCCTCGCCGATAAGACCAGACTCATCCCAGGCGCTCACCTTGAACACCAACCTGCGCCCATCTATTTCGATGAGTTCACCCTGTGTATGAATGGTTTTACCAAGCGTCGAAGGCGCAAGATGCCGCACATTCACCGCGGAACCAACGGTGGAAAAGCCGGGTTCAAGCTCCGATCTGATAGCCATGACGCAGGCTTTCTCCATATAACCGATCATTGACGGAGTTGAGAACACATCCAGTGCGCCGCTTCCCCACATTCTCGCCAATTTTTCAGGCGTAACAAACGTTACCGCCTTTCCAATGTCGCCTATTTTCATAATTTATCCTTGTATAAATGATCTTTTTGCTATTTAGACGGGGAGTAACCAAGTCTCCTACTTTTGACTCTCCCGTATCTGTACTCTACGTATCTTGCCGCTTATTGTTTTAGGCAATTCTTCGACGAATTCAATAATACGCGGGTATTTGTAAGGAGCGGTTATCTTTTTTACATGATTCTGTAGTTCCACCTTGAACGCCTCGGAGGGTGCGTAGCCTTTTGCCAACACAATAGTCGCCTTGACCACAGCCCCGCGGTCGGGGTCAGGCACGCCGGTTATGGCGCACTCTAAAACCGCGGGGTGTTCCATAAGCGCACTCTCGACCTCGAAGGGTCCGATGCGATACCCGGAACTTTTGATAACATCGTCCGCTCGCCCAACAAACCAATAGTAGCCGTTTTCGTCCTTCCACGCCATATCTCCGGTGTAGTAGACTCCGTCCTGCCACACGCTTGCGGTTAAGTCCGCGTCTCGATAATAGCCTTCAAACATGCCGAGGGGCTGGCGTTTGTCCGTGCGCACGATTACCTGTCCTTCTTCGCCCATTTCGCAAGAAGAGCCGTCGTCTCTTACCAAGTCAATATCGTAACCCGGTGCGGGCTTACCCATTGATCCGGGCTTGGGGGTCATCCAAGGATACGTGCAAAGCGTTACGGTTAATTCCGTCTGTCCGTAACATTCGCGGAGCTTTAGTCCGGTTCCCTTGAGCCACTGTTCGTAGATTTCAGGGTTCAGAGGCTCGCCTGCGACTGCGCAATTCTTCATAGAGGAGAAGTCGTACTTACTCAGATCTTCTTTTATGAAGAATCGGTAGATGGTCGGTGGGGCGCAGAAGGTCGTTACCTTGTGTTTAGTGATCACTGCGAGCATTTCGCGGGGCACGAACTTATCGTAGTCGTAGACAAAGACTGCGGAGCCGCAGAGCCACTGTCCGTATATCTTGCCCCACGCGGCTTTAGCCCAGCCGGTATCCGCGACGGTGAGGTGGAGTCCGCCTTCCCGTACTTGTTGCCAATATTTCGCGGTGGCTATATGTCCCAGGGGATACACGAAGTTATGTTGAACCATTTTAGGCATACCGGTGGTGCCGGATGTGAAGTAGAGGAGCATGATGTCGGAGTTTACGTTGACGTTTGGCGGGCGTGCGAAGTCTGTGGGTTCATTTTGGCTGGCGGCTTTGAAATCCACCCAATTCTCTTTCGACGGGAGGGGTGTTCCGTCCTTGCGGTGCACGCTGGGGGAGAAGGCTTTATAGCGCAGGGTGCAGTCGCCCTCGGCTTTCAATTTAGCTTCGGCTTCGTCTATATGGAGCATGACGGTTTCGTCAACGCAGACCACGCCTTCGATGCTTGCGGCTTTGCACCGGTACACGACATCCTTAGCGGTGAGGAGGTGGGTTGCGGGAATGGCAATAGCGCCAATCTTGTGCAAGCCGAGCAGGATGGGCCAATACTCGTATCTTCGTTTGAGTATGAGCATGACGGGTGAGCCTTTGCGAATTCCCGCTTTTATGAACGTATGCGCGGCTTGATTTGAGAGTGCGCTAATCTCTGCGTAGGTAAATTCGGCAGATGCGCCGTTCTCGTCGCACCAGGAAAGCGCGGTTTCGTTGGGCTTTTCTTTTGCCAATTCGTCGATTACGTCATAGGCGAAGTTGAAATTCGGCGGAACGGCTACGGAAAAGTTCGCGTAGAAGTCTTCATAGGAAGAAAAATCCGTTTTTTGCACAAAACGGTATAAAAGGCTGGTTTTCATAGGATTAAGCATAGCGTTTTTACATCTTATAGACAACCACCCTTCGGGTGTCAGGCACGCCTGTTTAACGACTTCATAATGGGCGACGTTTGAAAGTGCCAGACACCCGCGGCTATTATTTCCTCTTTGCTACCTGCTCTCTGCTAACTGCTACCTGCTAATTACTACCTACTACCTGCTAATTATTTTTTTCCTATCTTGACAAAAACGAAAAATCGTATGATACTACTTTAAATCTTAATGTATTAGTTAAAGGAGTTTTTTATGAAACTAAAACGTTTAGTACAATTATTCGGCATGGCGGCGTTAGCCGCCATCGTAACAACAGCTTGCCCGACTGACGCGGGGGGGGGGGGATCCGAGCTAACCGGAACCGTCACCATTGAAGGAACCCCCGCGGTCGGCGAAACCCTGACGGCAAACACCATCGCCCTGGGCGGGAGCGGGACTATTTTCTATCAGTGGTTTTTAGCCGGTGATCCAATTTCCGACGCGACCGGGAAGACCTATCTGGTTAAAGCAGTTGACGCGGGCAAAACCATCAACGTGCGGGTTACCCGCGCCGGGTACAGCGGCAG
>JAISCD010000035.1 GCA_031265825.1 Treponema sp.
TTGCGGTGTCAGACACCGGCGGCTTTGTGCGGACATTGCGGTGTCAGACACCGGCGGCTTCGCGCGGACATTGTGGTGTCAGCCACCAGCGGCTTCGCGCGGGCGTTGTGGTGTCAGACACCCGGCTTCGTGCGGACATTGCGGTGTCAGACACCCGGCTGCGCGCGGCGTTGAACGAAGGTGTCAGCCACCAGCGGCTTTGTGCGGACATTGCGGTGTCAGACACCGGCGGCTTCGCGCGGACGTTGTGGTGTCAGCCACCGGCGGCTTCGCGCGGACATTGTGGTGTCAGCCACCAACGGCTTCGCGCGGGGCGTTGTGGTGCCAGCCACCAGCGGCTTCGGGACGTTGCGGTGTCTGACACCCTGCTTCGTGCGGACGTTGCGGTGTCTGACACCCGGCTTCGCGGGGCGTTGAACGAAGGTATCAGACACCGGTGGCTTCGGGACGTTACGGTGTCAGACACCGGCGGCTTCGCGCGGACGTTGTGGTGTCAGCCACCGGCGGCTTCATGCGGGCGTTATGGTGTCAGACATGGCGGCTTCGCGGCGGCGTTATGAAAGTGTCAGCCACCAACGGCTTCGCGGGGGCGTTGTGGTGTCAGACACCGGCGGCTTCGCGCGGGACGTTGCGGTGGCTGACACCGGCGGCTTTGTGCGGACATTGCGGTGTCAGCCACCAACGGCTTTGTGCGGGGCGATAGACAATAGAACTTGCAGAGCAAGCTTTTCCGCACAGTCAGCAATATAGCTTTCAGAGCAAGAAGAATATACATGATTCTTTATCTTTTTATTTGATTTCGCGGTAGATTCTCCGTCCGTTTTTAAACGCAAAGTCAAATAAGGCGAATAAGTTTTAAAGAAGGTTTAAGAGGTTTCTTTCTTTACTTCTTCGACTTCTCGTGGTCTCTCGCTCTCTCGGTAAATCTCCTTTCGCCATAAAAAAGACTTGACATTATTTTTTTTATATGTAAAATTGAAGTATAGAAAAATTATATACTTTAATGACTAGGATGATTCCTTATAAAGGGTGGTAGATATGTATAATTACAAACGTTTTGAGAATAGCGCTGTACAAAAAATAAAGCGGTGGGTTATTCTCCTCATAAGAGGCGTCGGCAGGTTCTGTAAGTTCCTCTTTAGAGGTCTGACAAAACAATATACACTGGTTCTTATTCCTCATTCTGAAAAAAAGGTTTACAATCTTCATATAAATATATTGACGATTTTGTGTCTTGTCGTCGTGTTTGTGGGATTGGGCGCGGGAGTCTTTTATTACGGGTCTTCACGGACCGGGCTTACGAATATTACCTTTTCCGACAAGGATAGCCGTCTACAGGCGACGCAGGCAAGCCTCGACCAGTTGCGCAAAGAGACGAATAATCTCATGTTAAAGGCGAAAGGTTTCAACTCAGCTCTCTCCGTAACGCTTTCCTCGCTTGGGGTAGATGTGGTGAATTCTGACAGCGCGGAGTCTCAAAACAGCGATCTTTCTTCATTTTTTAATATCCAGGAAACGACGGAAGACTCGTTACAGGAGATAAACGACATCAAGCGACTCACGAGCTATCTTGAAAAAGCGATAATACCAATAACGGAAATCGGTCCCCTCATTAGGTCGCAAAGCGCCCTCCTCACAGAGATTCCCAGTATTTGGCCCATAAAAGGCGGCATAGGGCATATTTCTTTTCGGTTTGGACAGCAGAAAAATCCCTTTACGGGTCAATACTATATTCACAAGGGCATGGACCTCTCCACTTACCGGCAGGGCGACCCAATCGTCGCGTCCGCGGACGGTCAAGTCGTTACCGTCGATTACGACGCGAGCGGGTTCGGCAATTATATTATCATAAAACATAAACACGGCTTCTATACCCGTTACGGACACTTACTCAGCGCACGAGTCAGAACAGGTCAGCGTGTTCAGCAGAACGAAATCATCGGGTACATTGGCAATACTGGTCTTTCAACGGGTCCCCATTTGCATTACGAAGTTCACATCGGCTCCGACGTCGTGGATCCTCAGAAATACCTCAACATCCGTTCCTCCTTGGCAAGGACGGCGAAATAGGCAAGTAATGAAAGGGTAGCAATGTCTAAAGAATTTGTTCTAAACACAATAATAGGAGACGGCTCAAACGTCGTGGGTAATGTTGAAACGCGAGGATTCACCCGAGTGGATGGTAGCCTGCTGGGAAATCTTCACTCAAGAGGCAGGATCGTCATTGGCGAAAAGGCGCGTATGAAAAGCGATGTGTCTGGGACAACGATAACCATAGGTGGAGTTGTCTATGGAAACGTCATCGCTAGTGAAAGACTCGTCGTGCTTTCTAGTGGACTTGTGATGGGCGACATTATCACGCGGCGCATACAGGCGGACGACGGCTGTCTGATTCATGGCAAAGTCGCCGTCTGCTCAACCGAAGAAGAGTGGGACGCGACCATAGCCAAGTACCAAGACGCCAAAGGTGTCCGGTTGGCGCTTTCAAATTCAAAAGAATATAAAAAATGGAAAAAATAGAAGGCTTCTCAACGACTCCTCTGTTCTTTCAACAAGTCGTCGCCCAAAATACCAAGCCCAAAAAAACAAAGCCCGCAAATCCAAGATTTTCATTTTTTAACTTGCTGAAGAAAACAGAACAGAACGCTGAAATTGCCGGTATGGAGAACCTTCCGGTCTCGCAAGAAACCATCGACAAGCTCATGGATGAAATTCACAGTAAAGGAGACGAATTGAAGAAACGCCCTCTCCCTCAAGAAATTCTCCTTTACAAGAAGGCTGTGCATAATTTTCTCGATTTTATTGTAAAAAATGCTTACGACATAGAAAAACAAATTGGCGCCCGTAGAAAACGTGAAGAAAATCAGAAGATTTTTATCCAAGTAAAGGTCATCGACCAGAGACTCGAACAGCTTGCTATGGTAATACTCGCAGGGCAAGCCGACCAAATGAAGATACTCGCGCGTCTTGAAGAAATCAATGGACTTTTGGTGGATCTATTAGAATAGAACTTCAAAATTCGCTAAAACATAAACTTCCCAATCTTTTTTGAACGTTAAAAAATAGAGTGAATTCCCTATTGATAAGAGAGAAGGTCAAAAGTATAAAGGACTTCACTATGAATGATTTTGTTGAAGATATTTTAGAATTAGAAGATGACGTCAGTTTAATGACAATCGAACCCGATTTCATTCTGGCAGATAGAGAGATAACTCCTGATACCCTCATTTACAGACTTCGATTACCTTATTCCAAGGAGACGTTTCTTGCGGCTTATGGCGAACAAATTGAAGAGCGGCGTATGGTGGTTGTTCCTACGCGCTACGGTAAGGATTTGGCGCAAGTCATAGGGCAAGTGAATAAGCCTCCGCTTCATTTTGAATTCTCGCTTATAGAACGGGTCGCCACAACCGTCGACATAGAAAGATACTTGATCAATAAGGGATTAGAAAAAGACGCTTTTAACACAGCTAAAGAAAAAATAATCGCGCATAACCTTGAAATGAAACTTGTTTCCGTGCATTACTTGTTGGAATGTTCAAAGATTCTGTTTTTTTTCACATCCGATAATCGAGTCGATTTTCGGGAACTGGTCAAAGACTTGGTGAGCGTGTTCAAGGCGCGGATAGAGCTTCGACAGATCGGTATACGGGACGAGGCGCGTTTTTTAGGTGGAATTGGCATTTGTGGGAGATGTTTCTGTTGTCACGCCATTTCCGACAAGCTCAAGCCCGTGTCTATAAAAATGGCAAAAGAACAAGGTATGTCCTTGAATTCCAATAAGATATCTGGGCAGTGCGAACACCTCTTATGCTGTCTTGCCTACGAATACAGCTTCTCTAATGAATGACATCAAAAAGATATGAAAGTTCTCTACAACTTCAAGATTCACTATTTTCTTTATTCTTGAGCCATTCCTTGTATTTCTCGGGATCCACACGGAAAGCAACGACAGGGGAGTCTTTTTCGGCGTTCCACAAGGCGTTTTTAGCCTCCATAAGGAGGCGTTCCGCATCAATTTCTTCCCGTCCAGAACGGGAACTTAGCCCGATAAAAACTTCTTGTTCCGGATATTTGCTCAAGAATGTGTTACGGAAGTCGGATGCCTTATGGAAGCCCTCATCAATGGTTACCCCTGACGCAATGACATCTATATAGTGTTCTGGTTCTTCTTTTTTCCTACCAAGGGTTATCTCAAAGATTATATCTTTCAGAACGAAGAAATCAATCACATCTTCCGCGAAGTGTTCCTTTCTGGATTCCATTGCCATGACGGTCAGATCTTGGTTAAAGGTTTGACTTCGCTCTAATTCGTTGGTAAGTTTTTCGGTAAGTTCGAATTCGTTCCCTATACCGAGGAAAGGCGTATCCATTTCTTCCGCGGTAAGTCCAGCGAGTTCCTCTTCGCTCAGTTCTGGCATGATGATGTCATCGTTGTCTGGCATGAGTTCCATATCGTCATTCATTATTTCTTCATCAAAAATATCACCAGATAC
Organism: Treponema sp.; assembly: GCA_031265825.1. GTDB lineage: Bacteria > Spirochaetota > Spirochaetia > Treponematales > Breznakiellaceae > JAIRKH01. The sequence continues at coordinate 4,497 of JAISCD010000035.1, forward strand.
AACTTCCTCTTCTTGCATTATTATATCGTCGAGTACATTGTCAGCTCTGGTTTCCAAAGAGACCGTGTCCCGCGACAGCAGGAGACGCAATAAGAAGGTGAAGAAAGACACGCAGAGGGCAAGCAAAACCGCAAAAAGACTCTGTTTAAGAACAGTAGTTGTGGACGTGTAATCAACACGGTCATAGGCGGCTCTGATCGTTACATTTCGCTGATTTGCGATGGGTAGAGGTGAAACCAATTCGTCCGTTGAGATCAGGAAGGATTTCTTGAAAGAAGGTTTACTGTCGTTCCATTCGATGCCTGCCTCGCGGGTATTCTCGAATGCGTATTCGCCTGTCCCGCTTGAAACGATAACCGCTGACAAAGGCTTCGACAAGGCAAGGGTCTTGCTGAACGCTGATTGAAAAGGCTCGGTCATAAAATCGAGGTTGAGGCTTTGAGTGTAAACAACTAGTTTATCAAATTCTTTTTGAGCTGTCTGGTGTTGTTCATTCATGTTCTTAAAAATCATGACCCCCGCGAATACAACTGCGGCTATGTAGACGGCGATACAAATTCCTCCAATAATAAAGGAAACACGAGGAGAAACAAGAGAACTTTCTAAAGAAATTTCCACAGAACTGTGCGCTTTACTATACTGCATAAAAAAGTTATACACTAATTCTTAATTCTTGACAAGATGAATTCTTTGATTTACCACTTGTAAGGCTAAACTATAAAGTTGGTGTCAGACAATAAAGTTGGTGTCAGACATCTTCGCTCCACCGTTTGTGGGTCAAGTTGAGATTTGGTGTCAGACATCAGAGTATCGTCTAGCTAACTGAGCCGTCAAGTTAGTTAACCGAGCCGCCAAGTTAGCTAACTGAGCCGTCAAGTTAGCTAACCGAGCCGTCAAGTTAGTTAACCGAGCCGTCCGGTTAGTTAACCGAGCCGTCAAGTTAGTTAACCGAGCCGTCAAGTTAGCTAACCGAGCCATCCGGTTAGTTAACCGAGCCGTCAAGTTAGCTAACCGAGCCGCCAAGTTAGCTAACCGAGCGACTAGTCTAGCTAACCGAGCCATCAAGTTAGTTAACCGAGCCGTCAAGTTAGCTAACCGAGCGGCGCAGAGTATACTCTGTACCACGCAGAGTGGACAACGAGCCGCTAGTCTAGCTAAACGATTCGATTAGCTTGAGTTAGAGGTAAGTAAGTTCTTGCCTCCGCAAGGCGTGATATTTTTGACTACGGATTTGGTGTCTGACACCAGAGTATCGCCCTTGTTTACAAGCGCACCCTTCGGGTGTTCTAAAGGCGTCCTGACGGGGACAGCGGCGCCCCCTTTCGGACAACACCCCGTGTGAAGTCCTTAAACACCCGAAGGGTGCCGAACAACGCGGAGGTTCCGCTTGCAAAGCAAGCGTAACCGTCCCTATCGGGGACAGCGGGTCCACCTTTCAAACAACAACCATTGTGAAGTATTTAAACACCCGAAGGGTGCTTGACTCCCCTTTGCCAAAAGGTTTATCATTTTGTAATGAAAATTACCATGCTTCTTCTCATTTTCTTTCTATTACTTGATTCTTGTTCAAAGACAAAACAGATTTCACAGCCAAACGGCGGGATCGCGGCTACTGACGCGCCCATGTCTGAAACGACCGAGCAGACAGTATCAATAAGGCAGTCCTCAGAGGAGGAAAATCTGCTGGCGGTCTTGATCCAAGCGGAGATTCCCCAAGGGATCATTGATACTATCATGCAAGAGGTCGGAAAAGACTCCGCTTTCTTCGACGCTCTCGCATTGGCGACCGCAGGCGATCCCTTCCTCCATTTCTTGGTAGACAAGACACATTCCCTGCCAAAAGAATACGAGCCAGACGATCTTGTCCCTCTCAGAGGCGGCGGAGCGTATCGTATCAATAGGAACGACCTACGGCTCAGAAGAGAAGTGGCTGAAAGTCTTGAACAAATGGCTGTAGCCGCTTCGTCGGAGGGCGTCGTCTTGGTCGCCTCCTCAACCTACCGCTCGTATGACTACCAAGTTACGGTCTATAACCGCATCGTCCGGGAAATGGGGCAGGAGGCGGCTGATCGCGAGTCCGCGCGTCCGGGGTATAGTCAACACCAAACAGGACTCGTGGTTGATTTCGGTTCAATCGACGATTCCTTCGCGCAGACTAAAGCAAGCGGCTGGCTTCTTGCCAATGGGAGCAGGTTTGGTTGGTCTCTCTCCTTCCCAGAGGGCTACGAGCACGTTACCGGCTATCGGTGGGAGAGTTGGCATTACCGCTATCTGGGGAAACCACTCTGTTCTTTCACAGACGCTTATTTCAACGGCATTCAGCAGTACGCGCTCAGGTTCATCCATGAATGGGAGCGCGGCGCAAATCCATAGCTGGGACATTGAAATTCCACGCCGTCTATTGTATATTGTTCCGAATATAAATCACTTAATTTTTAGGAGTCCTTATGAGTAAGAGAAAGATTGTGCTTGCCTATTCAGGCGGTCTTGATACTACGGTAATAATACCGTGGCTCAAGGAGAATTACGACAGCGAAGTCGTCGCTGTTTGTATTGATGTGGGTCAGGAGGCGGATTGGGCGCCTGTTAAACGCCGCGCCTTGGACATGGGTGTGGTTGCTTGCCATGTTGTTGACGCAAGGAAGGAGTATGTTGAGGATTACGTGTGGACTGCGCTCAAAGCCAACGCGCTCTATGAAGATAAGTACTTGCTTGGTACGTCTACCGCGCGTCCGCTCATCGCTAAAATCCTCGTCCAATACGCGCGTAAGGAAGGCGCGGACGCTATCGCGCACGGCGCGACAGGTAAAGGCAACGATCAGGTGCGTTTTGACCTTGGTATCATGGCTTTCGCTCCTGATCTGGAGATAATCGCGCCGTGGCGCACTTGGGAACTCAAGAGCCGCGAAGAAGAGATAGAATATCTGGAGAAACGTGGTCTGCCTGTTCCTATGAAGCGTTCTGATTCCTATAGTAGGGACGATAATCTATGGCACATATCCCACGAAGGGTTGGATTTGGAAGACCCAGCAAATGAGCCACATCTCGATTCTTTGTTGCAAATGACTGTCCCGCCAGAAAAGGCGCCTGACAAGTCGGAATATGTTGAAATCGGCTTTGAGGAAGGTGTTCCTGTAGCGGTCAACGGCGAGAAGATGGACGGCGTCCCCTTGATTCAGGCTTTGAACAAGCTCGGCGGGGCAAATGGCGTGGGGCTGGTGGACTTGGTGGAGAACCGCGTGGTAGGTATGAAGAGCAGGGGCGTGTATGAAACGCCGGGCGGTGCTATTCTCTACTACGCTCATCAAGAGTTGGAGCATATCTGTCTTGATAGGCAGACGTATGCTTTCAAACAACAGGTCGCGCTGAAGCTTGGCGAGGTGATTTACGGTGGGTTGTGGTTCACGCCTTTGCGCGAAGCGCTCTCCGCTTTCGTTGACTCCACGCAGAAAACCGTAACCGGGACTGTGAAAGTCAAGCTTTACAAAGGAAGCATCTCCTCCGCGGGCGTAACGTCGCCCTATTCCCTCTATAACGCCAGCATCGCCAGCTTCGCCACAGGCGAACTCTACAATCACGCGGACGCAAAGGGTTTCATCAGGCTCTACGGCTTGCCCATTCTCGTCCGCGCCCTCCAACACCCTTCGGGTGTTTAGACAACTTCACACGGGTTGTTGTACGAAAGGGGGACCCGCTGACCCCGACAGGACGGCTCCGCTTGTAAACAAGCGGAGCCTCCGCGTCGTCTGAAAGGCAGGCATAGCCTGTTTAAATACTTCACACGAGGTGTTGTACGAATGCCATCCTGCTCATTACTAACTGCTAACTACTAACTGCTAACTACTAACTGCTAACTACTAACTGCTAACTGCTAACTACTAACTGCTAACTGCTAACTGCTAACTGCTAACTACTAACTACTAACTGTTCACTGTTCACTAACCACTTTCAGGAGGGGGGCGCGTCTTTCCCTAAACGGAGGGTGGCACACAGGCGCCCTTGTGGTGCGCCCCCTGTCTCCGGTTCCCCGCAAGCGCGGTCTTACGCCACCCCCCCCCCAATCCACACAGTGGGGCAAAACAGGACACTTTAAAACACCCGAAGGGTGCGGGGTCAGCGACGCTACCTGTCAAACAATGCCCCGTATAAAGTTGTTAAACACCCGAAAGCTGCTGTAAAAGCGAAGGATGCGTTGGATACCAGCCGAGCGTTTTCTGGGTTATTGCGCTTGAGGCTGGATTGTCCATTCCGACGATCTGCCCCAGAAAACCAAAATGATTCACGGCTTCTTCCGCGGGAATAGAAACAGTTAGAATATGTAACAGCTTGCCTATCGCTTCGGCGATTTCACGAAACGGTATTCCCTCGTCACCAACCGCCTGATAACGGGAGCCAGCCGTTCCTTTTTCCACTGCCAGACAAAAAAGATGAGCCACATCCAATATGTGCACGGCATGACAACGATTTGAGCCGTCTCCAATATAAGCGGCAACCCCTTTGTTTCGCGCAATGCCAATCAGTTGCGGGACAAAGCCATGCGTATCGCCTTCGCCGTGCACAAAGCGGGAAGGGCGGACAATGGATACCCGCACACCGCGTTTTGCATAGGGAAGCGCCGCCGCTTCAGATAAGCGCGGGAATATGGCTGGATCAGAGTCATCGTTTTCAGTTATTACTTGCCCATATTTCCCAACCGGAACGCCGGATGTTACCACAAAAGGACGGCTTGATCCCGCCATTGTTTCCCCGATTGTTTCTATTGCCCGTCTGTCTGTCTCCACAGCCGCGCCAAAGTTTGCAAAATCATGTACGAATGCGGTATGAATGACGGCATCGGCGGAATCAGCTCCGCGTCTTAAGCTGTCAATATCTTCAAGGGAACCTTCTTGTACCGCCGCCCCTGCTTTCTCCAATGATTGCGCCGATGTTTTTGAACGGGCAAGTCCAATAACCTCGTGTCCTGTATCCAATAGTTCACGAACCACAGCAGTACCAATAAACCCCGTACTGCCTGTAACAAATATACGCATTATAAATCTCCTTCTCTCGGCAAGGCGTAACCCCTGCCGACAAGTTATGTTGTTGGTCAACAGACCTTTCGCCATTATGCTATCATTATTTGTTTTATTCAATAGATAAAGTTTGCTAGATGTCAGGAGAGGGACGCTATTTCCATACCTTATGCGGCAAACCGCCGCCTTTCTGTCGCGCCCCTGTCTTCGGTTCCTCGCTTGCGCGGGTCTTCCGTCACCCCCAACCCGCATGACCGTAAGCATTTCTCCCGTTACATTGGAAACCGGTGCACTGCTCACTTCAACTACATATTTCAGCAACAAAAGCGGGGGCGTTTCGTAGCGCCCGCCCCTGCTTGTACGGCGTATCGTCCGCGGTGTTTGCCTATGGCTCATTGCCCTTTACCAGTGTGGCGGTCCGCCCGGGGTTCCGGGTCGTCCGCCGGGGCCGGGAGAGCCGCTCGCGGTTCCCACTGTCGCGTATGTCGATCCGGTAAAGGTTCCGGCGGCGGTTCCTTTGGTATATGCCGCGGCGGTATAGAGACCGTGGAAACTCGCGCCGCCTGATACGCTCCCTCCGGAGTAAAGCGTGTAACTTGTTCCCTTTGCCAGAGCGCCACCGCCGAATAGCATACAGACCGTCCCGCTGTACGCGCGCGGCGGTTTAAAGGTTATAACTCCAACGCCGTCCGAAGACTCAATATGATAGAGGCTACTGTAGCCGACATTACATTCCACGGTACAAACGGTCGTTACGCCTGTTGTGGGCTTGCTTGTCGCGCCGCCCAGTCCAATCAACGTACCGCCGGTAACGGTAAAGACGCTGTTGTCGCAGTCAAAGCCTTCCTCCGGCGCGGTTGTTCCCAGCGAGACAATCACACCGCCGGTGATAGTGAGCGTGCCGTTGCTGTCGATGCCGTCGTTGGCGGCGCTGTTGCAATAGATTTCTCCGCCGTTAATCTCGATATGCTCCGCGGCGTTAATGCAGTCGTCATACGCCTCGATTTCGATTAAGCCGCCGTTGATGGTCAGCGTTCTTTTGCTTTCCAAGCCTTCGGCATCCGCGGTATAGGTCTTTATCGTAAAGGTTCCGTCATTGATGGTCAAGTTTCCGTCTGCTTTGACGGCCTTTGATTTACTATCGTACAGCGCGTTATACGTGTATGTCTTGCCGGTGGTGGCAATGTTGAACGTCCCGCCGGAAATGGTGGCATCGCCGTCAACGTTTATTCCTTTGCCGCCCGTGCCGGTACTCAATATGGTAAAAGACCCGCCGTCAATAAGAAGATCGCCGTCGCATTTGATACCCGCGCAACCGGAAGTCTTGTCCGCTTCGGTACTGGAAGCGTCCCAGAAGCCGTCGCCCGCAGTGTTCAGCGTAAAAACGCCTGAATGAATGGTAATATCGCGGTCCGCGCTGAAGCATTTCGCGCCTGATCCGTACACGGTGATGTCCATAATCGGCGTTGACGCGCCGTTTGAGCCGACCGTAATATCCCCGTCGCTTTTTACGCCGTGGGACTTTACCTCATCGGCGGTCGTTATGATAGCAAAAGTCCCGCCCGTGATGGTAACCCCCTCATCGCCCTGTATGCCGTCTCCTTTGGTTCTCGATGTAAAAGCGCCGCCTGAAATGCTTACGGTCTTTGCATTCACGCCGTCTTTTACCGCTGACTTCGCCCAAATGGTTCCGCCTGATTGGGTGAACGCGCCTTTGGCGCCGATAGCGTGCGCCGTTTTGCCGATTAGTTCAAGAGTTCCGCCGCCGCCTACAGAGAAATCGCCCTTGCTGTAGAACGCCGCTTTTTGAGCGCCTTCCGCCCCGTCGATAAGCCGATTTGCGGTTCCCTCAACGAGGGTAACATTCATCGCGGCGTTACCGTCATTGTTAATCGCCGCGCCAGACGCGCTGGTAAGCCCTAGCCCGTTGAGGTATAGATTAAATGCGTAATCGCCGAAAAAGGTGAGCGAACCATCCGCGCATATACCCTGCGCCACCACATCCGCTCCCGTCTGGGTGATTTCTACGGTTACATGATTGACGCTTGTAGTTACCACCGCGCCGGTGCCGTTAGTTATTGTAGGCGCGGCGTCCTCGTTGAAAACAATGACAACCTGATTGATAAGCCCAAGGGTACCCGCGTCTTTTGAGTTGGGAACAAGCGCGGCTTCCTGCGTATCGCCCGGATCCGTGGCTATTATTGGCGGAACGCCGGTATCGTCGGGATTAGTGGATTTAGACGTATCGCTCGCCTGATTGGTACAACCCGCCCCTATCATTGCCGCGATCAGCAGAAAAACACCGCTCCGCCGAAAATTTTGGTTTCTTTTCATTGCTATCCTCCATAAATTGAACAAAAAAAAGCGGGGTCGTTACATGGCAGTTGACCCCGCTCGTGATTTAAGCGATTATGATACTTATTACGTCCGACCAGGGACCACGTTTGCCGCCTTCGTTCTCATAAGCGGTCGCGTAATCTACCGTCTTGCCGTAATCCGCTTCGGTCCATTGAAAGTCCCGAACCGTTCTAGTTTGAAACACTGACGGCATATCGTCAGCGTTGTTTTTGGGATCGTCCGCGTTGCGAATCCGATGTGCGAAAGCCACGCCTTTAATCAAGTCCGGCCGCTTGTGGTCTCCGGTGCGCGGATTCAGCGCGGTTACCGTGTGCCGACCCTTGCCGGATGGCGCCGCCGCTGTCTCTGGTTTTACGTCCGGCGCCGGGTGAGTCGTGGGCGTCTTGTCTTTGTTCGGGATACCCATAGCGGTACGGTCAATGTCTGATACCGCGCTTTGATCCTCTCGCAAATATACATTCACAAAAGGTCGAATTTTTGCCTTCGCCTGAACTTTCATCTCGTTTTTTGCTTCGGTATCTACCGGTGTATGCGGTACGGTGGTCTTTTCATAAGACGTACTCCACTCTGTGTAAGCGTCCTTCAACTCCTGCCGCGCTATAACCGGAATATGTAGCCAATCAGCCGGAGTACCTTCGCATTTTTGATCTAAATACCGATTTAAGTTTCTAAAAAACAAGTTAAATAAGGCGTCTGTAAGATTAAGATAATCATTTGCCATAATTACTCCTTTGGATTTATCATTGCGAGCCGCGTTTACGCCGTCCGATCTTGCCGTTACGCCGAAAAAGCACGCTCTTAATAATAACTATACACTCTCTTATTATAAAAAGCAAGCCTTTTATAATACATCCATCTCTTTATATGGCATAATAGCGCCATATGTACTAAATCTAATTCTTTACGTCATACGCTTACCTCCTTATATGGTATAATACGACTATAAATTGTAAATCTACCGCTATAAATTGTAAATCTACCGCTATAAATTGTAAATCTACCGCTATAAATTGTAAATCTACCGCTATAAATTGTAAATCTAC
>JAISCD010000042.1 GCA_031265825.1 Treponema sp.
TTGTACTAAACGTTTTAGTTTCATAAAAAACTCCTTTAACTAATACATTAAGATTGAAAGTAGTATCATACGATTTTCCGTTTTTGTCAAGATAGGAAAAAAATAATTAGCAGGTAGCAGGTAGCAATTAGCAGGTAACAGGTAGCAATTAGCAGGTAGCAGGTAGCAGATAGCAAAGGAAAGACGGGCGGGCGGGGGCAGGACACGAGGGCTAGGTGCTGGTGTCTGGCACTTTCGCCGGTGTCTGGCACCACAACGCCTTTTTTCAGAGAGCAGGTAGCAGGTAGCAGGTAGCAGAGAGCAGAGAGCAGAGAGTAGTTAGTAATGAGTAGTGTTAGGGTATCAAACAACACGGAGGTTCCGCTTGCGAGCAAGCGTAACCGTCAAGACGGGGTCAGCGGCGACCCCTTTCTAACAACGCCCGTTGTGAAGTATTTAAACACGCCGTGCGTGTGGATTTTACATGGTTTTTACATAAATCTCAAATACATTATACAATATATGGTTATTATCAAAACAACTTCCAAAACTTCCCACGACGGGTAAGTTTGGAATAGTTTATTTAGGAGGTTTCTTATGAAGAAAACACTAGCAATCATTATTTCGCTGTTAGCCGCTGGATCGGTATTTGCTAACGGCGCTGGAGAAGCGGCGGGCTTTGATCCGCAAAAGAGTATCGGCGTGGTATCCCGTGAAGACGGGTCTGGAACACGTGGGGCGTTTATCGAACTATTCGGCATTGAGGTTAAAGGCGCTGACGGAAGCCGCAAGGATATGACGACAAGAGAAGCCGTTATCGCCAAGCAAACCGACGTAATGATGATGAGCATTGCCGGAGATACATACGCCATCGGGTATATTTCACTCGGATCGCTCAACGAGACGATAAAGGCTATTAACGTAAACGGAACAGCCGCAAGCACCACGAATGTGAAAAACGGAACATATACCGTCTCAAGACCGTTTTATATAGCCACAAAAGGAGAACCCACGGAATCGACGAAAGATTTCATCAACTTTATTACCTCCTCCGAAGGACAGTCCGTTATAGCGAAGAGCTATATACCGGTGGACGAATCCGCTCCTGCCTATACAGGAAACAAGCCAGCCGGAAGCAAAATTGTCGTCGCGGGATCGTCATCGGTAACGCCGATTATGGAGAAATTGCGAGAGGCTTACCTTGCGCTGAACCCTTCCGCGGTTATTGAAATACAGATGAGCGATTCTTCAGCGGGCATGACCGCGGCTATAAGCGGCGCGTGCAACATCGGTATGTCCAGCCGCGAGCTGACGGAAAATGAACGCACTCAACTTGTCCCCGTGAAGATCGCCATTGACGGCATAGCGATTATTGTGAACAAGAAAAACCCGGTAACGAACTTAACCACAGACGAGGTGAAGACTATCTTTATCGGGGAAACGACACGGTGGGCGCAGGTGATCAAATGAAAAACCAGCAGGAGAAACAGAGCAAGCGCGGGGCGGATATATCCGCTAGCCAAATGAAGAAAGTATTGCAAGAAAAACTTATGAGCGCGGTATTCTTTCTTTCCGCGGTCGCGTCCATACTCGCCCTTGCGTTGATCTGTTTCTTTCTGCTGGCAAACGGTCTTCCCGCAATAGGGAAGATCGGGACGGTCGCCTTTCTCATGGGAAAGGAATGGCGTCCCTCAGACATACCGCCGTCTTTCGGTATATTACCAATGATCGCCGGCAGCTTGTACATAACTGCGGGCGCCGTTATCATCGGAGTTCCTATCGGGATTCTGACCGCGGTATTTCTGGCGCGAGCCTGCCCTAAAAAGCTCTATCGCGCCGTAAAGCCAACAGTGGATTTACTAGCAGGCGTCCCTTCGGTAGTCTATGGCTTCTTCGGCATGGCGGCGATAGTCCCGTTGGTGGGAAACAGCATCTTATCCGCCAGTATACTACTCGGAATAATGATCCTGCCAACCGTTATCGTTATATCTGAAAGCGCCCTCCGCGCCCTGCCCGAACAGTACTACGAAGGAGCGGTGGCGCTCGGAGCCGGGCATTACCATGCGGTCTTCGCCGTTGAGCTACCCGCCGCGAAATCCGGTGTACTCGCCGCTGTAGTGTTAAGCATTGGACGCGCGGTCGGTGAGACAATGGCGGTCGTCATGGTAGCAGGTAATCAGGCGCGTATGCCCGTCTCCTTGCTGAAAGGAGCGCGTACACTGACGGCGAATATCGTTATTGAGATGGGTTACGCCGCGGAATTACACCGCGAGGCGCTACTCGCTACAGGCGTAGCGCTGTTTGTGTTCATTCTCCTTGTAAACATGAGTTTTTCCGTATTAACAAAACGGGAAAAATAATTTTATTTGTGTAAGAAGATGCGGAAAGAAAAGAAATCTGAATTACTACTACGTGCCGCGACATGGACAGCGGCAAGTATAACCGTCGCAGTGCTTCTGTACCTCATCGGTTTTATAATGGTGAAAGGCGTCCCACACCTGAAGCCGCGGTTGTTTTCTCTCACTTATACGAGCGAAAACGTGTCTCTGACACCCGCGCTTATTTCTACCATTATCATAACCCTCCTGTCGCTGGCGATTGCGATACCCCTCGGCGTCTTTTCGGCGATTTGGCTTACGGAGTACGCGCCGCGCAGGAGTAAAACCGTCGCGGTTATTCGCATAACCGCCGAAACTCTGGCGGGAATACCGTCTATTGTATACGGACTGTTCGGACTGCTGTTTTTCGTTACCTTTCTCGGCTGGGGGTTTTCCGTACTTGCTGGCGCGTTTACCCTGTCGGTTATGATACTGCCGCTTATCTTGCGATCTACGGAGGAAGCGCTTCGGTCTGTTCCAGACACATGGCGCGAAGGCGCTTTTGGACTCGGAGCAGGACGACTGAGGATGATCTTTCGGGTAGCGCTACCCGCGGCCGCTCCGGGCATATCCGCAGGCGTTATTCTTGCGATAGGGCGCATCGTGGGTGAAACCGCCGCTCTGATCTATACGGCTGGAACCGTGGCGCAGATCCCTGAAAACCCCATGCGATCCGCGCGGACCTTGTCGGTTCATATGTACGCCCTGTCCAGCGAAGGACTTCATACAGGCGAAGGCTACGCGACCGCTGTGGTACTGTTGCTTGTTGTTATTCTGATAAACGCGGCGTCCGCGTCTCTATCCAAGCGTGTCGGGCTAAAAAATGGAGCGAAAAGTGAATTGTTTTGAAATTACCGATTTGAATGTACATTACGGCGCTTTTCAAGCGCTCAAAGAAGTTAATATGGAAATTGAAGCCAATAAGATAACGGCGTTTATCGGTCCTTCAGGGTGCGGGAAAAGCACTTTCATCAAAACGCTCAACCGCATGAACGATCTTGTGGACGGTTGCGTCGTTTCTGGCGGCGTACGGCTTTTTGGCAAAGATATTTACGCATATCCAGACGTTAGTTTGTTGCGTAAACGAGTCGGCATGGTGTTTCAGAAACCAAACCCCTTCCCCATGACCGTTTATGACAACATAGCCTTTGGTCCACGGACGCACGGCGTGAAATCAAGGCGCGATCTGGACGATATAGTTGAACAATCACTGCGCGATGCCGCAATTTGGGACGAGGCGAAGGATAGGCTAAAGAAACCAGCTCTGGGACTGTCGGGCGGTCAGCAACAACGCCTTTGCATAGCGAGAGCTTTAGCGGTTTCCCCTGACGTACTCTTATTAGACGAGCCGACTAGTGCGCTTGATCCGATTTCCACGGGTAAAATTGAGGAACTGTTGCTGACATTGCGGGAAAAGTACAGTATCATTATTGTAACGCACAACATGCAACAAGCCGCGCGGATCAGCGGCAGTACGGTATTTTTCCTACTCGGCGAGGTCATTGAACACAGCGCTACTAGTCGGCTATTTGCGATGCCTTCGGATAAACGTACCGAGGACTATATAACAGGGAGGTTTGGATGATGCGCGGACGTTATGACGAGCAACTTCTGGAACTAAACAATACATTGATTGAAATGGGCGCTTTGATTGAGAGCGCTATTTCTAGGGCGACGAAGGCTCTGGTCCTGCGGGATGCGGACGAGGCGCGGGCGGTCATTGAAAACGACACGGTTATCAATGAAGCGGAACGGGACATCGAGTCTAAATGCCTCAAGTTGATTCTGAGGCAACAACCTGTGGCGCGGGACCTGGGACAAGTTTCTACCGCGCTGAAAATGATCACCGATATGGAACGTATTGGCGATCATGCCGCGGATATTTCGGATATTTGCGTAGACCTTTCCACACAAGATTACATCACCAAGCTGGAGCATATTCCCCAGATGGCGGAAGTCGCGGGCAAGATGGTAACGGAAAGCATAGACGCGTTTGTCCGAAAGGATTTGGAACTAGCGCGGTCGGTCATTACCCGCGATGACGCGGTAGACGCTCTTTTTTCAACCGTGAAAAAGGACTTGATCGCCTTGGTTCACGAGGATGCGGAGAACGGCGAACAAGCCTTTGATCTGCTACAAATAGCGAAATACTATGAGCGCATCGGGGATCACGCGGTCAACATTGCCGAATGGGTGATCTTTTCTATAACAGGCAAACACAAAGACAAACAGGTTTTATAGGTTGTTTCAGTGCGTGATAAGGAGAAAGAATTGCATAGAGTATGCGTGGTAGAGGACGACGATAATATTCGGGAATTGCTGGTATACGCCTTGACCCAGTCTGGTTTTGACGTGGGCGGTTACGCGGATGGTACGCTTTTTTATACGGCTCTTAACGCCGCAGTGTCTAACGCGGAACCTCCTGTTCTGATACTGCTAGACGTCATGCTCCCCGGCGAAGATGGGATTTCGCTTCTCAAAAAGATACGGGCGTCCAAGAAAACGGAAAATATCCCGATCATTATACTTACCGCGAAAGGCGCGGAGCATGATCGGGTCAAAGGGCTTGATTTAGGCGCGGACGACTACATCACAAAGCCCTTTTCCGTGGTAGAGGTTATCGCTCGGATTAGGGCGGTTCTGCGGAGGAGTGTTCCGAAAACAGACGCGCCCTCTGTACTTGCCATTGGTGGTATTGTCCTTTCTCCTTGCAAGCGTACCGTCTTTGTCAACGGGGTAGAAATAATCCTAACCTACAAGGAATTTGAATTACTCCATTACCTCATGCGTAAGAAAGACATCGTTCTAACCCGTGAGATCATACTTAACCACATTTGGGGAGGCGATTACTTGGGGGAGAGCAGAACCGTTGACGTGCATATCAAGTCGTTGCGGCAAAAGTTGGGTTCCGCAGGTGGCATTATCAAAACCGTGCGCAACGTCGGGTATAAGATAGAGGAGTAAGCTATGAAGAAACGTATTTATTTAAGTATGGCGCTACTCACCAGCGCAAGCCTTACCCTTGCATCAGGCGTATTATGCCTCATTTTTTATCATCAATTCTCAGCTTACCTGCAATCGGATGTGAAAAGACGGACGCATCTCCTCAAGGATATTCTTATCAGCTCAAGCGCGGATGAGTTTGGCGGGCTTGTATCAAGCAGGCTGTCTCTCGCTATTACGGAGGATATGCGTATTTCGCTTATAAACGCGGATGGGGATGTGGTATACGACAATACCGTTGGTGTGGAAAACCTTGAGAATCACGCGGATCGAGAAGAAGTTCTCTCCGCAAGGAATATCGGCTTTGGAGAAAGCCGCCGATTCTCTGGTACCCTACGGCAGGAAACGTATTATTATGCGGTAGAGTTGTCGGGCGGGTATATTTTACGCGCGGCGAAGACTACCGGCAGTTTCTTTTCATTGTTTGGACGGGTACTGCCTGCCGTCTTAGGCGTGTTGATCTGCGCGGTTATCATCTGTTATATCGTGGCTGGAAGGCTTACCAACCGTATTGTCAAGCCGTTTAACACCGTGCGTCTTGATGGTGAAATTACCGTGCCCTATGACGAGCTAACTCCCTTTGTCCGCGCTCTTGAGAAACAGCACTCGCAAATAGCTGAACAACTTGTATCTTTACAGGAACGGTCGGACGCGATAAACGCCATTATGGAAAACATGAGTGAAGGAGCGGCTCTGCTTGACCGTCGGGGGACCATACTCTCCGCGAATAAGAGCGTTCTGAGGATTTTCGGCGTGGACACGCCGATGGAAGGGAAGAATATCCTTGAACTTCTGCGGGATATTACGCTTTTGGAATATACGCGCAATGCGCTGACAGGCAGTCGCGGCGAGACGGACATGGAAAGGGCGGACAAGGATTACCGCGTATATTTCAGTCCTGTTATGGACAACGGGGCGGTCTTGCTTTTTCTTGACGTTACGGAAAAGATGAAGGCGGAGAAACTGCGTCGTGAATTCTCAGCCAATGTCTCGCATGAATTGAAAACACCGCTTACGAGTATATACGGTTACGCGGAGTTATTGGATAGCGGCATGGTCTTGGATCACGACAAAGCCGCGTTTATCCATAAGATAAAAGACGAATCAGAGCGTCTGATCATGCTGGTTGAGGATATTATGTTGCTGTCGCGCCTTGATGAGGAAGAAAGCCGCGAACAGTTTACCGCTGTGGATCTCGCGGTCGTCATCAGAGAGGTTGTAGAGATGCTTACGCAGAAAGCTATGGCGTCAAACGTCTCCGTAACCATAAACGACGTTACCGCTGGAGGCGTTATTGTCAGAGCGAATCGTTCTATGATGGTGGAGCTATTCTTTAACTTGATAGACAACGCGATAAAATACAACAAGTCGAGTGGGGTTGTAACGGTTGACATGATGGAAAACAACGGGCTGGCTACTGTATCTGTGTTAGATATGGGCATTGGTATTCCCAAGTCGGCGCAAAGCAGGGTATTTGAGCGGTTTTATCGCGTGGACAAATCGCGTTCCAAGAAGACGGGTGGTACCGGGCTTGGTCTTGCCATTGTTAAGCACATAACCACTATTCATAACGCGGAGCTTACTCTGGATAGTAACGAGGGCGAGGGAACCAAGGTAACGGTTTGTTTTAAGACCTCGTCTTGACTGTGCGGTAATGAGCAGGTAGTAGTTAGTAGTTAGTAGTTAGTAGTTAGTAGTTAGTAGTTAGCAGTTAGCAGGGGGAAGGCGGCGGTGTCAGAGGCGCAGACACGCGCGGTAGCTCGGCGGCGTTCCGCGCCTCGCTATGGATGTCTGACACCAATGCGAATGGCTCGGCGGTGTTCCCGCCGTCACGAAGGTGATAAAAATGCGGGCGCGGCGATAATAATTTTCATTATATGCTTGACAACATCGAGTGGTTATAGTATATTTATCACAGCGCATATGCGCCTCCTTTTTTGTAAGATGGCCGTCTCCGAATGGGGCTTGGAGACGGTCTTTTTTTTGCTACCGTGCGCCCGCGCGAAGCCTTTGATGTCTGACCCCGCCCGCCCGTCTTTCCTCTCTGCTATTTGCTATTTGTTATAAAAGATCGCTTGACAATTCTTGGTAATTAAGAATAAAATAAGTGTATGAAATTTGAAAAAACGTTCAAAACGACTAATCATTCTCAACAGAGTTTCGCGCCCCACATGAAAGTTGTTGCGACTGCTTTGGCCCCCCCCCCCGCTATGTAATCTTACATATAGACGAAACAAAATATCTGCGGCGTGCGCCGCGCTATTCTCTCCTCATGCGCCGAGTTCCTCGACCCACGCGGCGGTATTCTCACGCAGGCACGGGCGCGTTTTTGATTTCTTTAATTATGGAGGTTTTTATGATTTTTAGGAAATTGGCGGTTGTATTATTGGCACTTGCGGTTGCGGGTGCGGTGTTTGCAAAAGACAACCTCGCTGTGTTGCCGTTTACCGGCGGCACGGAGGAGGAAGGCGAGACCATAGCGGAGTTGTTCTCGTTTAACCGTGAATTAAACGCGGTGTTCACGCCCATCCCCCGCACCAGCATTACGCAGGCTATTGGAAGCGAGTGGAAGTTTCAAGCAGACGCGGGCATGACTGACCCAGATACCATCATGGCTATCGGGAAGCAACTCGGCGCGAACTACATAGTCGCGGGGAACATCGGGAAGCTGGGCAGTCAAAACCTTCTGACTATTGCGATCTTGAAGATAGACGATTTGCGGCAGGTGGCTGGGGACATTCAGACCTATGTGAATATACGGGAGATACAGGGCAAACTGCCTGACATGGCGCGGAATATTATTGAGGCGACGAAGATAGACGCCTCGCGGTTGGAAAAGCTGGCGGTAACGCCGGTGCAGTTGGGCAGGAATATTGACACTCAGGTTGCGGATACTTTGGCGCAGATTCTGTCTATCAATCTCATCAGGAGTCGGAAGTACGCGGTATACCCGCGCACCGCAACGCTGGAACAGGTACAGATGGAATACGACAACCAAGGGAGCGGGATCACCGCGGACGAAAACATGGTAGACATAGGTAAAGGGGATAATCCGCGGCTCGTGCTGTCGATTGCGGCGCGGCGGTTGGGTGATCAGAATATGTTCAACGCGGCAATCATCAACCTCGAATCCGGGGCGCAGGTAGCAGGCGGGTCAGTTGATTATCAAACGTTGGACAGCGGTATAACGGCGATGGAGAGCCTCGCGCGGAAATTGACGACCACGTATCTAACTTCTTCGCTTGCCGAGTCGTTGGCATGGATCAAGAACAACGCGGTAGACGGTGGGAACTACGCGGTTACCTTAAAAAACAACGAGACCCTCGCGCTACAGTCACTTTCCTACAATGGAAAGAAGGTGAGCGTAACCCTTGACGGGGGAACCGCGGAGCGGAGGGTTAGCTTGAGCGCAGACGGTCGCCTCTTTACTGTAGGAAATGGTGTAACGCTGACATTGGGGAACAATGTCTCCTTGCAGGGGCGGAGCAATAACACGACTTCGCTGGTGGTAGTGAATGGCGGGGGAACACTGGTGATGGAAAACGGATCGAAGATCAGCGGAAATAAAAATACTGCCGACAACTCTGGCGATAGTGGAGTGTTTGTGTATGGTACGTTTACGATGAATGGTGGAGAAATCAGCGGCAATTCCGCACAATTTGGTGGCGGGGTGTATGTAAGTAGTAGCGGTACGTTTACGCAGAACGCGGGGACGATCAGCGGCAATTCCACACAATTTGGTGGCGGGGTGTATGTGAGTAGTAGCGGTACGTTTACGCAGAACGCGGGGACGATCAGCGGCAATTCCGCCAAGTACGGCGGTGGGGTGTATGTGGATAAGAGTACGTTTACGCAGAGCGGCGGAGAAATCAGCGGCAATACTGCCTCCGATCACGGCGGCGGGGTGTATGTGAGTAGTAGCGGTACATTCACGCAGAACGAGGGGACGATCAGTGGCAATTCCGCAGAAAGAGGTGGCGGTGGGGTGGGTGTAAACGGTACGTTCACGCAGAACGAGGGGACGATCAGCGGCAATTCCGCACAATTTGGTGGCGGGGTGTATGTGTGGGGTACGTTTATGGTGAATGATGGGACGATCAGCGGCAATTCTGCCAAGTACGGCGGTGGGGTGTATGTGGATAAGAGTACGTTTACGCAGAGCGGCGGGGAAATCAGCGGCAATACTGCCTCCGATCACGGCGGCGGGGTGTATGTGAGTAGTAACGGTACATTCACGCAGAACGAGGGGACGATCAGTGGCAATTCCGCAGAAAGAGGCGGCGGTGGGGTGGGTGTAAACGGTACGTTCACGCAGAACGAGGGGACGATCAGCGGCAATTCCGCACAATTTGGTGGCGGGGTGTATGTGTGGGGTACG
>JAISCD010000061.1 GCA_031265825.1 Treponema sp.
AAGAGCGCTCTTGTCTTCCAAGTTTTTCAACATGGCTATAAGACCGACGACCGTTCCTAACATACCAAGACCGGGCGCCAGAGTTCCCCACATATTTATTACCCTGATTTTTACGCCGTGCCGTTCCTGCATCTGATTAAGCTCAGTTTCAAGCAGACCACGTATCATTTCCGCGTCGTTACCATCAACCACAAGACGTAAACCTTTCTTCATAAATTCGTCGTCAAGGTCTTCAAGCTCCTCTTCAAGCGCCAATAGACCCTCACGTCGAGCCTTATCGGAGAACGTCAAAAGCTTCTGAATTACATTCTTTTGATTGTAGTCGTGCAGTTTCATGGCATATCCAAAAGTTCCCCACATACCGAGCGCACCCTGTATCGACGAGAAGGTAAAAAGCGCAAGATAAGACCCAACAACGGTCATAAAGAATGAAGGTATGTCCAAATACGTCCCGATAGTACCACCGGACGTATATACAGCCATGACGCACATACCGAGAGACCCGACCAATCCCAAAATAGTTGCTGTATTCACAAACTACTCCTCATTTTTAAAGGCGCCAATGAGGCTACGATATTCAACAATCCGCTCAATGACCGTTTCTACCTTTTCCTTTACTACAATGTGTTTACCGGATAACATGAGTATCGTTGTATCCGGTTTCATTTCAATATATTCAATCTGGTGGGGGTTGAGATAATATTCAACCCCGTCAAGCCGTGTTACTCTTATCATATTTTTATTGTAATAGATTTTCTTTGGGTAGGAATGAGGATTCTTGTGAGTAAATATTCAAAGCCTACTCACAAGAGCCAATTCCCCACCTTTCTACCTTTTGAGCGTCAATAGTTCCTGCAAGAGTTGATCAGCAGTCTGAATCGTGCGGGAGTTTGCCTGAAAGCCGCGTTGGGTAA
This sequence comes from Treponema sp., assembly GCA_031265825.1. Taxonomy (GTDB): domain Bacteria; phylum Spirochaetota; class Spirochaetia; order Treponematales; family Breznakiellaceae; genus JAIRKH01. The sequence continues at coordinate 915 of JAISCD010000061.1, forward strand.
CAATCATATCGGTAAAAGATTCCGCCATATCCACATTGGACATTTCCAGCGTACCAGTGATGATTTTTCCCTTATCAGCCGTCCCTGAAGGACCGATATTCGCCGCACCTGAGTTATTAGAAACCGCGAAATTCGTATCCCCTGTCTTTTCTAATCCGCCTTGGTTGGGGAAACTGGCAAGCGCGACCTGCGCGATAGTACGGTTCGTACCGTTAGTATAAACGCCGGTGATGATGCCGCTTTGATCAATCTTGAAATTCTCCAGATAACCCATGGTATAACCATCTTGGGAAACGGCTTTGGAGGTACTAGCTTCCGCGAATTGAGTGATTGAATTTATGAAACCTCCGACCGTTCCCAGATTCAGAGTGAATTCCTGCCGAACTGCGGCGCCGTCTTCACCTGCGGTTGTATTTGGTACATCGTAGGCGACGTTCATCACTACATTGCCTTCGGTTGAAGCGTTGCCTGCTCCGTCCGCCGCGGCAAGAAGAGTGCCATTATTGGAAAAAGTTACAGTAAAGTTATTCACACCGCCGACCGCGGGGGCTTCAGCTCCTAACCCGATACTGGCGTTTGTAGGCGCTTCGGCTTCAGGATCAACTAAAACGACCGCGTTCCAACTATTCGGCGTTCCCTGCACTTTAGTAAAATCTACCTGTAAAGTGTGTTCTTCCCCGAAACTGTCGTAAACTTTGATAGCCGTATTCCATGTTCCCTGCCTGATTTGCAGTTCAGTAGGATTTTCCACAGGAATCTCTGACAGGCGTTTGTCAAGATTACACGCAAAGTTGACTACCGTCGTCGCCCGCGCAGGGTCTTTGGATCCAACTGGAATGATGATATTTTCCGTATCGCGAGAAACATCCAATATCTGTTGTCCACCAATATCCCGCGCCATCCAACCCTGTACTTTCATGCCACTTGCTGGATTAACAAAAGTACCGTCCAAGTCAACATTGAATGCACCCGCTCTCGTATAGTAAGAATTCTCACCCTCTTTCAGCACAAAAAAGCCAGTGCCTTGAATGGCAAGGTCGGTACCAACTCCTGTTGACTGGAATGAACCTTGGTTGTGAATAGTATCAATAGAGGCTATCGCCATACCGAGACCGACTTCCTTGGGATTCACGCCACCAAGTGTGTCTGTAGGCTTTGCCGCGCCCTGCAACTGTTGATAGAGCATATCTTGGAATTGGACGCGTCCTTTTTTAAAACCAGTAGTATTGATGTTAGCAATATTATTACCGACAACATCCATTCTCGTCTGATGATTCTGAAGTCCGGACACACCGGAGTACAATGACCGCATCATAAACTTTCTTCTCCTTTTTTGACTACTTCTTTTCCGTCTATAATTTTCGTTACTTGTTCCCAATTATAATACTCGCCATTGACCAGGACTTGTGGATTTACTCCGCGGGTTACAGCGAGAACTGTTCCTTGAACGACTGTATCATTATCAATAAGCTCCACACTTTTACCCAAAGCATTTGCCGCTTCGCCTGACGAGAGCATTTCCTTGAGGCGGGCGAAGTCATTTGCCACACTCGTCATCTGATCGAGTGTAGAAAACTGCGCCATCTGCGCCACAAATTCTTTATCATTCATAGGCGCAGTAGGGTCTTGGTAAGAGAGTTGCGTAACGAGCAGTTTCAGAAAGTCGTCCTTTCCGAGCTGTTGTTGTGGCAATCGTCCATTATTCACCCTTGCATTATGTTCTTGAACGATGCGGGCGGCTTCCGCCTGCTCTTGCATACTTAATACCGACTGTATCATTTTATTTCCTTAAAAATTATACCAACAAATTTATCGACTCAGAGCGACGCTCCGCATAACTATTTACCGAAAAGGCGTCGTCGTAAGTCTGTGCGACGAACCGTTCTGAAAAAAAAGGCTTTTCTTCAAAGTTATTTCTCTGAAAAGAATCTTCTCTGCGTCCACTATTGTTTGAAAGACTGGCACTAAGGGTCGCCGTTTCAAAACCGCTATCCTTAAACGCTTGTTCCATCGAAGGAACCATCTTATCAAAGGCGCGGAGCGCATCCCCACTGTCAACGATAATATGCCCCATTACTTTGTTTTCGGACATTTCTAGTCGAATCTTTACACTGCCAAGCGTTTCAGGCTTCAAAGATAGATGAATCTCACCCTGTCCGCCATCCTTCAACACTATCGCGGCTTGTCTAACAATATCGGAAGAAAGCCCACTGCCGAGCTGGCGGGTCAACATATCCGCAAATGTCTGGGACTTATGGTCAATGGGCGTGTTCTCGGCTGTATTTGAACGGAGGTCAACAGCCATATCAAGTACAGTTTCTGAACGATTCGGAGTTTGGCGAGCTGTCTGTTCAAGTACCACGAATTTCTGTTCCGTACGGACATCCTGTACGTCAAATTTGTCCCGTATTTTCCGTCCAATGCGGTTATCCACCTTAGACGACCGAACTTTTTCTCCAATTTCCACGAAAGACTCGTTTGCGGAAATGACTGCACTTGTGGAAGTCAAAACAGGAATTGCTGTACGAACAGCAGTATCTTTCTGGACGGCTTGCTCCACTTTTAACGATTTTTTTTCGATTTTTTCAACTTCGTCTGACTTGGCAGGTCCGTTCCCCCCTGCTTTAGCAATTACAGACTGAACGTCCTTTGCCTCCACAGGGAGCGTTTCTGCGTTTTTCCCACCCGCGGCTTTCGTCTGCATATTGGAGAATTTTTTCTCCACCGCCTCAATCTGCGTGTTCTTATCCATGAACACAACAAGAAGAAACGGAGTTTCTTTCTGTTGCGGTTTTTTTTCAGTCTGTTGAACCTGACTTGGTGGGATTTGAGTATCTGCATGAATATTTTTAATAACTTTGGAGGAAGCTTTTGATTTTGCTGAAACAGTCTGCTTTCCAGCTTCCCCTGGTAATTGTTTAGAAATCAAGCCATCAAGCAGTTTGGCAAAAGCGCCAAGTTTGTTCACTTTTTGAGCGGTTTTCTTTACAGCACCATTCGCCTGCGTTTGCTGTGTTTGAGCGCTTATCTGAATCGACACAAAACCTCCAATTTATTCTTACTTTCATTTTCGGCTTGTTTCGTTAAAGCATTGAATAAATTCTAGCGTTTCTCAAAATTCTTCATGTTAGCTATCTTTTGCTTATGTATATTACAAATACTTTTGTAAAACAAGATCAAGACGTATAGAACCTTGAAACATTGCTTGATTGTGAGTTCGATAATACGAGGAAGAATGTGCGTTTTAGTATTTTTTCAACATATAGTAATCATCTACCCACCATGCTAGTAGACAAGAAACTTCATTTTTCACGAAGCGCTCGCTCGTTAAATTCGTGTCAGTTGAGACCTTGAGGTCTATTTGCCATCTTGCGCTGTAATTCAGCGGCACGTTCAGGAGGCAGGAGTGAAATCCAGTACGATACGATAGAAGCGGAACCTTCGGCGTTGGCGATTTCTTCAGTCTTCCGAAAAACGTCTATTGCGTCTTGATCGTCCATTCTGCCAATGATTTCTACCGCGTTCTGCGGAGGCATACCGGTCAAATAGCGCGCGTTTTGTATGACGTTTCTATCTTTGCTTTCAGATTCTTTCACTAAAGCGTTGAATGAATTTTCTCGTTCCTCAAGAGACTGTTGCCTTGCTTCCAATTCTTGAGCCATCTGTTCAATTTCTCCACGTCGGGTCTCTATATCCTGTTCCTGTTTTTCTAGTTCTTGCTCGTGTAGCCTTATAGCCTCTTGACTTATTGCAAGCCTTTCTGCGTCAAGGGAAATATCCATATCTGTAGGAAACGCCTCTTGAGTCCGCCCTTCTCTACCTATGAACCTATAAACCGGCGACAGCAGAGTCTTCGCGTCAATGACGTTAAGATAATCAAACCATACGACAGCACCTGCGGTCATAGCTATTATAAGCAATAAGAGGACAATGACTTTACCAAGAATGCGCTGACTTCCATATTCAGCCATATTACCACCACTCCTTTACAAAGAGCATAACAAACATCGGTGTATTCGTCAACCTTTACGAAATAAAATCTTTCAGAATTTTATTAGGTATTTCCTATACTTATCAGAATGACTATAATTTCTGCAATACTACGCAACATTACGCAATTCTCTGCAATATAAAAAATAAAAAATATTTCTTACGCACTCTTGACTTGTTTTAAGCAATAGTATACAGTATCATCGTAAATGAATTGTAAGTGAATTATGGGAGTAAAAATACGTAAGAGCCGCGGAAAACTCTACCTCGACATATACCAGAACGGGAATCGCCGCTGGGAAGCGCTCCATCTGTCGCTCACCAAAGACCGAGAGCAAAATAAAGAAGTTATGCGCCTCGCCGAATTGTGCCGGTCGTAAAAAGAAACCCAGTTGCTTGCGGGCGAGTGGAATATCCAAGACCCTGCTGCGGGTAAGAAACGATTGGTGACTTATCTTGCGGAGTTTTCAGCACATTATGCTAGTCCGGGTATAGTAGGGAATTGTATCTATCATGTAAAGAAGTTTCGGAACGGGGAGACAATTTTGATTTCACAAATAGACGGTCGCTGGCTGGAGGGGTTTCAGGATTATCTATTGCGAGATGCGGAGGTTTGCCAGAACAGCGTGAACAATTACGAAAAGACACTGCGTGCGGCGTTGCGCAAGGCGGTAGCGGAGCCACATTATAATGCATGACCCTGCGGTGTCAGTGCCGCGGATAGAAGTTGTGGAGACCGAATTAATATTCTTGAGTGCGGCAGAGTTACAACAGTTAGCAGATGTGAAACCTGTCGATTATGTAGGAACAGAGGTGCGGCAGGCGTTTCTATTTGCGTGCCAGACAGGGTTACGGCTTTCGGATTTGGAGACGCTGATGTGGGGGTAGATCGAGCGGAGACCTCTCCAGATAATCAAGCAGCAAAAGAAGACGAAGAATCCTGTGTATATCCCGTTAACTGAGGTTGCGGAGGCATTGATAACGGACGGCAAGGCGTATGGGAATGAAGAGCCAGTATTTCATTTTTTGCTTAAGCGGAAAATGTTATATAAATATCTGAAGCGGTAGGGAGCGAGTGCGGGCTTGACTAAGAAGGTTACGTGGCACACGGCGCGGCGGACGTTTGCGACTTTGGCGCTAGAGAATGGAGTAGACATTTACACGGTATCGAAGTTGCTCGGGCATAAGTCGATAGAACAAGTGGCGAAGTATGCGAAGGCGACGGATCGGCTGAAGCGAGCGGCGGTAGCGGCGCTTCCGGCGATAAAGATATAAGGCGAGCGGTGATAAGCAGAAAGCAAGCTAGGGCTATAGCGCCGTACGTGTAATTCGCCGCCCGCCGAACACGTTTCACCTTGACAGAATCAAATAAATGTGCTATACTATTATTGAGAGAGCAATCTGAGGGACGGTTTTGGGCGCTTGATTTATTTACAGTGCCTCCCGTTAATGTACCGTTGTCTTCTCTTGAAGAGGTGGCGTTGCGAGCTGGTCTGAGTTGTGATTTTTCACTTCCAGTCGGTAATATATCCGCCATCTCTTTTTTCGTTTCAATATCAAAATCAATCACCTCAACAGAGTAGAGCTTGCTGTCATGTTTAGTATTTTTATATTCCTTGACTTGAATCATTGTAGGTATAATACGTCCTTCATATTCCATAGGTGAATAAACTACGTGTCGTTTTTTTAAATCGCTGTTGTCTCTATCAGGTCTAAAGTCAAAATCCCATGGTGCGATTGCATTCGCAAAGAGCTTATCAATGTTAGCCGTGGCTGTCCATAAAGCCCTAGACGGCATATTCTTTTTCTGAACATTACTCACTAATTTCCCTATAGATGATTTCCTCAAAACAGCATTCAAACCATTTCGGCTTATCAAATTTACAAAAGAGTGTTTCTCTGAACTATTTTTTGTTATGATATTCTCTATTGCTTGCTCTACTTCTTTCCGATTTGTAACTTGACACGGCATTCTTGACATTTCCCTGACTTCAGCAGGTGTTCCCCAGTCCGCAACTGAAAGTTCTCTTGCTTTGGTTTTCTTTTCCGAGTCAGGGAAGCTCCGCTTGGACGTGGGCTTGCCACTGTCATTCTTTTCGCCGAACATATTGGGCTTCTCGTCCATCTCCACTTCCGAAACAACAACCCAAGCGTCCCCGACCTTCGTGTGCAACTTGCCATCCGCCCATCTCCGCGGAACGCTGGGGTCATCCGCCTTGTATACTTTCCAAAGACGGAGCCACGCCTTGACTACGCGCAACGCAAGCGCCCGTTCTGGTGACCTTGTGTCTCTGTTTCTCATAATCATCATATTATCAAGCGATAGGAACTATTCGATAAAGAAATACTTTGCCTGCGGCGACCATACCATCTGGTGCGGAGTCTAATATCCTATTATTATTCTCTTTAGGGAAAATTATATCACTAAAATTATTTTTATTCGGCGTATCTCCAAAATTCGCGGAGCACCTATAAACGCCAGTGTCAGGCAGGGAGATTCTATAATCAGCTCCCGTCGTAGTAAAAGAGAGAAATGTTTCGCCGATTATATACGGCATGGTATAGTTGCCGCCAGATGCGTAAATAGTTGGAAACTCTCCTGTCGAGCCGCTAGTAGCAGTCTTTGTAATAAAAAGTTCAATTATTCTATCGTCAACCGATATTGTTGATTCGTAAAAAACATCACCGCCTAACTTTGTAATAGGAGCGGTGAAAATTGTGTGTGTGGGGGGGGGGGAGGGTACACACACTAAAAGTCCCCGATAGGAAATAAAGAATGCGTGCTTTGTTTGCGGGGATACACATTGAGACGCGCGTCAATTTATTTAACGGGATATTCGGAAATATATAAGGCGGAGTGAAACCATTAGTTTCATGCAATATGATGTGCTGTACCGTGTTTTGTAGCGTGAGATTGATCGCGTTAATAGCGGTTATGTGGGCGTTCGTCTCCGCACCGACAGCGTTCTCCCGCACGGTCGCCTCTGCCGCTTCCGCGTTCTCCGCCCGTGTCATCTCATAGCCAAAAGCTGCGGTGATCGCGTCTTCTAGATTCTGCCATTTTGTCTGCGTGGGCGTTATGACGAGATTAGTACCTGCGCCCGTGTAGGTCGCGATTACCAGCTCGGTTGCCGCGGCGGCGCTGTTGTCAGCGATGACTTCCGCGTCGTCCGTTTGGAAATAGGCATACGACCCCGTGGCAAAGAGCCGCGGGCGCTCAGACCCGTTGGTCGCCTT
>JAISCD010000077.1 GCA_031265825.1 Treponema sp.
GATTATGGCGGAGGTGTCATACCCGTTCCCTTCCCGAACACGGAAGTCAAGCCCTCCCGCGCCGATGATACTGCCCTCCGGCGGGAAAGTAGGTCATCGCCAGGCTCTCCCTCCTCCACTCCTCCCACCCCTAAAAATAATAATTTGATCATAATTTATATTTAAAAAGAATATTTTGTCGTTGACATTCAAGAAAAAGCAAAGTAATATGATCCTATGAAACTAAACAATGCAGAATTGCAAAACAAAATTCAATGGGAGAATATTGGCATCATTCTACCGAAATTCAACCATATGGCGATGTTTGAGCAAACGAAAATCACACCTGAATGGGTGCATTTCGGCGCGGGTAATATATTCCGTGCATTTCCAGCCGTACTTCAGCAAAACCTTTTGGAAAAAGGGCTAACGCAAACTGGTGTCATTGTTGCTGAAGGCTATGATGGTGAAATTATCGATAAGGTATTCCTGTCTCATGACTGTCTCACATTATCTGTTACCCTCAAAGGCAATGGTAGTATCGAGAAAAAGATTATTGGGTCTGTCGCCCAAGCTTTACGTTTGGACAAATCAGATGATTTTGCCATTCTACGGGAAATTTTCGCCACAGAAAGCCTTAAAATGGCGAGTTTTACCATCACGGAAAAAGGCTATAACCTTACCGGACGAGGCGGTGATCTCTTGCCTGATATAGCTGAAGATATCACTCGTACTTTTTCGTCCACTGACGTGCCGAAATCCTATATCGGTAAACTTGTCGTTGCTCTCTTCGAGCGTTACAAAAAGAACCTACCCATAGCGCTTGTGAGTATGGATAATTGCTCTCACAATGGTGAAAAACTATTCACCGCTGTCTCAACCTTCGTGGAAAAGTGGATATATGCAGATAAGGGTTTCCTTGATTACATCAACAATCCTGAAAAAGTATCTTTTCCCTTGTCTATGATTGATAAAATCACTCCACGTCCAGATGAAGCCGTTAGTCAAATGCTCAAAGATGCCGGTTTTTCCGATACAACCATCAGTATTACTGCAAAACAGACCTATATCGCTCCTTTTGTCAATGCTGAGGAAACTCAGTATCTTGTCATCGAAGATGTTTTCCCTAACGGAAGACCTCCGTTTGAGAAAATCAAAAATTCCGGTGTATTTTTCACCGATCGTGAAACTGTCGATAAAATGGAGAAGATGAAAGTTTGTACCTGCCTGAATCCTCTACACACCGCACTGGCGATCTTCGGCTGTCTGCTGGGCTACACGAAAATCAGCGAAGAGATGAAAGACCCTGACCTGGTTCAGCTCGTGAAGATTATTGGGTACAAGGAAGGGTTACCAGTAGTCGTGGATCCCCTCATCGTTTCGCCGAAAGCGTTCATTGACCAAGTAATAAATGAACGCCTGCCAAACCCTTTTATGCCAGACACACCTCAACGCATAGCCTGCGATACGTCTCAGAAAATACCCATACGATTTGGTGAAACGATAAAGGCGTATATGGCAAATCCTGCGCTTAACACGCAAGATTTGTGCCTCATACCGCTCACTCTTGCCGCATGGGTGCGGTATCTTTTGGCGGTTGACGACGACGGTGCCGCTTTTCAAGTAAGTCCTGATCCGCTCTTCGAGTATCTTTCGGCGTGCTTGAAAGGCATAACCCTTGGGGGAAAGAGCGATTTCCACACGGCTTTGGAACCGATTCTGAGCGATAGCAAAATTTTCGCGGTGAACCTTTACCAAGCAGGATTGGGCGAAAGAGTGGAAGCTCTGTTTGCAGAATTTGTTTCAGGCGCGGGCGCTGTACGGAAAACTCTACATAACGCCGTAAACTAGCGTAGATTCGTAAAAGTCAACGAATAAAATAGAGTTCGTTGACTTTTTATTTATTAGTAAGTTCTTCTTTAATTTCTTCAATTTTTTGGATGAGGTCAAACTCCTCTTTGAGGCTTGTATCAACGTGAAAACGTAGACGAGGCGTTTGGCGTATACGAATTTCGCGGCTCAACTCTTTTTGAATAAAACCCGCCGCACTCTTCAGCCCTTCAACTCCACGCTCAAGACTCGTTTCATTCCTGAACGTGGATACATAGACATCCGCCCACGTGAGGTCTTTTGACACAGATACATGGGTTATTGAAAGAAATGGATTGACCCGCGGGTCCTTGACCCTCCCTTCCGTGATGAGAGCGCCTATTTTTTGTTGGATAAGGTTTCCAATTCGTTCTAATCGGTATTCCATTTTCAATCCTCCCTTTATTATTAATCAATACTTAAACTCGCTCTCTCCGATGAATTCGCGCAAAATACTCTGCCCCGGCACATACTGAGGAGGGATAGGAGCGAAATTCACCAAAAAAGAGAGAAGACGCACCGCTTCAGCGTATTCTGCCTGATCGGGCTTGATGGAATGGAGTATCGGTTCTGCGTAAAACTTCAAGACCGCAAGCTCGTAATCCAAAGACGAATTGAACGCCGCGTCAGCCGTGTTCTGAAACGGGAAAATATACTTACGCTCGCCGTTCTGCACGCTGGACCACATGTGTATCGTCTTTTCTGCGGGTGTACCACGAAACTGATGGTCTCGCACCATGCGCCTGATGAGCCGATTATCACTCGTAGGGATGCGGTTATGTCCATCGAGATTCAACTGAGTAAGTGCGGAGACGTAGAGCTTGAATTTGAGGCTTTTATCAATCAAAGGTGTAAGCGCATCGTTCAAACCATGTATACCCTCAATCACAAGCATGGATTTTTCATTCATTTTTATAGGAACGCCACCGTCCCGCCGCTTACACGTCTTGAAATCATAATGTGGTATGATTACTTCCTCGCCCTTGAAGAACGCGGAGAGCTGTTCGTTCAAATACTGCACGTCGAGCGCATCGAGACGCTCGTAATCAGGCTGACCGTTTTCGTCACGCGGCGTTTTATCTCCGCCCACATAGTAGTTGTCGAGGCTTATGAAAATAGGTTCTATACCCAAGACCTTTAATTGAATACCAAGACGCTTTGCGGTAGTAGTCTTGCCTGAACTAGACGGCCCCGCAATGAATACGGCTTTGACGGTTCCCAGCCGTTCACAGATTTTATCCGCAATTTCCGCCAATTTCTTAGACTGAAACGCCTCAGCTACGCCTATATAGTCCTTCACCGTACCGTTTGCGATAAGACTATTAAGCCGTCCCACAGTATTGACGCCCACGATACGCCCCCACTTTTTATATTCACGATAAACAGAGAATATGACGGGACTATCCTCAAAGGCGCCAAGTTTGTCTCCATCCTTAAAATGGGGAAACCTCAGGAGAAACCCGTCTTGGTAAAGCATAAGGTCGAAAGTTTTAAGCGAACCTGTGCGCGGCGCAAGCGGTCCCACATAAAGATCAGTCCAACCCTTACATTCATTGATTGGAATCTTAGAATTGCATCGCTCATTCAAAAGAAGCCGTGTATCCGTCTGTTTGTTTTGGGTGAAAATATCAACAGCTTCGGAGTATGCTATATAATTAAAAGTAATAGGCAGGTTTTCTTGAACCAAAGCCTCCATTTGTGCTTTAAGCGCGGCGATTTCCTTTTGTAAAGGCGTTTTCCCGTCAGCAAACGTGTAATAATACGAGTTACCGAGCGAATGTCCGATACAGAGTCTGCGATCAGGGAACAACTCCCGCGCCGCGAGCGCCAACAAGAAGGCGAGCGAGCGTCGATAAATGGTTACACCCTCACGGGAATCAAGAGGCACGGTCTCTATAAAAGAGTTTACCTCAAGGCGGAAAGAAAGCGGTCTTGTTTCGTTATTGACTTTCACCGCCGCCAAACGTTCCTGCCCAAAATCACGCACGGTTTCGACTCTTGTCCCAAAAGCGCAGACGGTGGAAAAACCGTCAGGAAAGGTTATTCTTAACATATTGGTGTATTGTACTACATTTTTTTTATTTAAGTAAGACGGGGAACGCCGAGCTTTCTGTTTACGACCCACACCACGCCAGACATCCGAACCCCGATGTCTAACACCCGCGCGTCTGACACCATGCCTCTGACACCACGCCTCTGACACCACACGTCTGACACTACGCCGCTGACACCGCACGTCAGATACCGCCGCGTCTAACACCCGCGTCTCTGACACTACGCCGCTGACATCGCGCCATAACCCTACCCGCCCGTCTCCCTTTGCTCTTTTGTCAGCCGCCGCCTGCTTACTCCGCCGCCACGCCGCTCGCCCCTCGGTATCAGCCTCCGCGCTCGCCCGACACCACCGCCCCGTCTCTTCTTTCCTCTTTACTCTTGACACCAGGCCCGATGCCTGACACTCGCGCCTAGCCCGTGCGCCCTGCCCCCGCCCGCCCGTCTTTCCTTTGCTAACTACTAACTACTAACTACTCTCTGCTCTTTCCTCTTAGCCCCAGGCCCGAAACCAGAAACTCGAGCCAATCCCTCGCACCCTGCCCTCGCCCGCACGTCTTCCGGATCACAAAACGAACTA
>JAISCD010000097.1 GCA_031265825.1 Treponema sp.
CGGAAATCAGGGAAATGTCCACCAAAAACGTGCGGGAAATCACGCTCTTGGGACAAAATATCAACGCTTACCAATGGAACAACGTTTCTTTCAGAGAGCTTCTTGAAATGATCGCTCAAGAAATCGAGAGAATAGAGGGCGGTATCCGCTGGATACGGTTTTTGTCGAGTCATCCTAAGAATTTTTCGGTAAAAACTATTGAGACGATAACGCGGCATCGCTGTTTTTGCCGACACTTACATCTGTGCGTTCAGCATGGATCGGATCGCGTTCTTACCGCGATGAATCGACGCTACACCCGCGCTCAATATTTGGAACTTGTTGACCAAATTCGCGCCGCTCTGCCGGATGTAACCCTTTCAACCGACATTCTTATCGGCTTTCCGGGCGAAACCGAGACGGACTTCGAGGAAACTCTCGATCTTATACAGCAAGTACGATTCCTTTACGCCTATACATACCATTTCAACCCGCGTGAAGGGACTGCGGCATTTTCCTTGCCTGATCGTGTGCCAGACGAAGTGAAGCGAAGGCGGCTTTCTGCTGTCATCGCCTTGCAAAAAGAGATCACCGCGGAATTGCTCAACGCCCGTATTGGCGAGCAGGTTACGGTTTTGATTGAAGGTTTCTCTAAAAAAGACGCGGGCGAGCTTATCGGTCGTACCGAGCGGGATGAAATGGTAGTGGTTTCGGGCGACGGTTCCCGTATTGGGGAATTCGCGGAGATTAGACTTGAGGCGCTGAACGGTAACACGTACAAGGGGAAAGAGCTGGAGAAATAGAAAGTTTATCAAAAGGCTTTCTATTCGCCGTCCCTTACTCTCGCCTCTCTATATATATTAAAGGAGTTTTTATGGTTGCATTGATTGAATTTATTATCATCTTGGTCGCCGCGCTTACTTTTGTTCTGTCCAATCAGCATAGCAGTTGCGATATTTCGCTCTTTGGGCTTTACACATTTCATAATGAGCCGGTTTATGTTATATCATTGGCTTCGTTTATTCTCGGAATTATCGCCTCTATACCATTTTTTCTTTCATTCATTTTTAGAAAGAAATCAAAAGAGAAAAAGGGAATCAAAAGGCGAAAAGGAGGTGAACTTGAAACAGAATCTCCTCTTCCACCTTCAGAAAACCAAGATTAAGGTTTTTTTCTGCTGTGTATTGGCGTTTTTTCCCGCTTTTCCGTCGTTTGTCTACGCCCAGAATGTAGAGTCCGAGCTTGAAAGACTTGGACGGCTTGCCCGCTCCACGACAAACGACGACGAAAAGCGCTTGCATCTTGTGCGTATGGCAAAGCTCTCCCATTTGTCCGGAGATATAGAAGGCGCGGCGACTGCATGGCAGTCTGCGGCTTTTACCGGCAAGCGAAATGATGAGTATCTGATGGAGGCGGCTTTCTGCTTTGCCGCGATAGGTAATTTTGATAGGGCAAATGCAAACGCCCGTATGATCCTACTCGCAGGCGACTCCTGTCTCGCTATAAAAGCCCGTTTTCTCATGGCGGAAATAGAAGTGTTCAACAGAGGCGATACTGCGCCTATCATTAGCCTTCTTTCAGACCCTGTTTACGAGGCTTACAAACCGGTCATTTATTACACTGTTTGGAAGCTCACAGGAAACAACGTCTACAAGACGCGCCTTCTCTCCGAATATCCTACCAGCCCAGAATCTCTCGCGTGTCAAGGCGTGGGCGCGGTAAGCGCTTTTCCATCTCCTCTATGGATTTTGTCCGCAAAAAACAACGATACGGCGCTTCCCATTCAGCCTACAGGAGGACTTATTCTGCAAGCTGGACTTTTCAGTGAAGAGGCAAACGCTAAAGCCCTCACGGAAAAAATAAAACAAGCCGGTTTTTCTGTAGAATACATACCGAGAACAAGGGATAATAAGCGTTATTGGGCTGTTATAGTTTCCACGGAAGATAACATAAACGCCGCCATGTCGCGACTCAAAGCTCTGGGTTTTGATGTGTTTCCTGTGAAATGAATTCGTAACTTAGTCTTTATCAGCACGCGGTAAAGTCTATTTGTTGTGTACTTTCTCTTTTTAAAATTGTTGTAAACCAATTTATAGAATAATATTGAATTTTTCTTCTAAAGGTAGTATATTTTACTAATTTTGTAAATGAGAAAAGGAATGGATATGGACAAGAAGAATAGGATTCGTTCTACCACTGTTCTAGCGGTGCGGAAGAACGGGCAGGTGGCTATGGCTGGAGACGGGCAGGTCACAATGGGTGAAACGGTTATGAAGAACAACGCACGGAAGGTACGACGACTCATGGATGGGAAGGTACTTTGTGGCTTTGCGGGAGCGACTGCGGATGCGTTTACGCTTTTTGATTTATTTGAGACGAAACTTAAGGAATATTCCGGCGATTTGCTTCGCGCCGCCGTAGAGCTTGCCAAAGACTGGCGCACAGATAGAACTCTCCGTAAGCTCGAAGCCTTGCTTCTCGTTGCCGACATCAATAAGATTTTGCTCATATCTGGAAATGGAGATGTGATAGAGCCAGCTGAATCGGCTCTTGCAATAGGCTCTGGTGGCAACTATGCCTACGCCGCGGCTCTGGCTTACCTTGAAGGCAGTTCTTTTACCGCCGCGGAAATCGCTGAAAAGAGTCTCATAATCGCGGGCAATATCTGCATCTACACTAATGGTAATATTGTTATTGAAGAATTAGGAAAAGATAAAGAATAGAAGTTATGGGTGTAAAGATTCTGACACAAATTCTTTACTTTCAAAATCATAGGAGAAAATATGAAAGAATTAACCCCGCGTGAGATAGTCGCGGAACTTGACAAGTACATCGTAGGGCAAAAAAAAGCCAAACGTGCTGTCGCAGTTGCTTTGAGAAACCGTACACGGCGACTCAAGTTGGAAGACAGTATAAAAGAGGACATTACTCCGAAGAATATCCTTATGATTGGTCCTACCGGCGTTGGAAAAACCGAAATTGCAAGGCGACTCGCAAAATTGGCAGGATCGCCGTTCATCAAGGTGGAGGCTACCAAATATACGGAAGTGGGCTACGTGGGGCGAGACGTGGAGTCCATGATTCGAGACATCATGTCGGTGGGAGTCACAATGGTGAAGCAGGAAATGCAAGAATCCGTGGTGAGTGAAGCCGAAGAGCATACGGAAGAAGCCCTTCTGGAACTTCTCTTTCCCAAGAAAAGGCAGAAACAGAAGGAAAAACAGCCCGGTCCCATAGTGAGACCGGTAGGCGCTTTTTCCTTAAACCCCGAAGAGGGTTCTGGTCCGTCCATAATGGGAACGGCTATACAGGTTGGTATACCCATCTTTGACAAGAAAGGCAAAAGCAAGCCAGAAGAGCCGCGACAGGAGACTCCCGAAGACATTGCCTCGCGGGAAAGATTCCGTGAAATGCTTCGCGCTGGTAAACTCGAAGACAAGGTGGTAGAGATTTCCGTGAACCAGAATTTCCAACTTCCGGGTATAGAAATGATGGGTAGCGGTTTTGAAGATATGGAGTCCAGTCTCTCCGGTATTTTCAATAGCTTCGGGGGCAATCAGAAGCGTAAACGAGTGACGGTCGCCCGCGCTCGTGAAATCATTATGGCGGAAGAAATCGACAAGCTCATTGATCGTGAAAAAGTCAACGATGAGGCTAAGCAAAGGGTCGAACAGACCGGTATCATATTCATAGATGAAATCGACAAAATCGCCGCAAAAGGAGAACGCGGTGGAGGACAGGATGTGTCTCGTGAAGGCGTTCAGCGTGACATTCTTCCCATCGTGGAGGGAGCCACCGTAAACACAAAGTGGGGACAAGTAAACACCGACCACATTCTCTTTATCGCGGCAGGCGCATTTAATGTCTCAAAACCGTCGGACCTGATTCCCGAATTACAGGGGCGTTTCCCGCTCCGTGTGGAGCTGGATTCCTTGGGCAAGGAAGATTTTCTCCGCATATTGACAGAACCGAAAAACGCTCTTACCAAGCAATACATGGAACTGCTCAAGACGGAAAATGTGGAGATAGAATTCACGGATGATGCCATTGATCGGCTCGCGGGACTTGCGGCAGAAGTCAATTCAAAGTTAGAAAACATCGGAGCGCGGCGGCTTCATACCATTATGGAAGCTCTGCTCGACGAGCTTTCTTTTGACGCGCCTGATATTGCACCGACAAGGGTCGTTATCACCGAGCAGTACGTAAACGAAAAGCTTATCAACTTGGTGAAAGACCAAGACTTGGGCAAGTATATCCTATAGAGCGGGCGCAAAAGACAGAGACTACCACTTTTGGCGATGATGTTTGAATTTCTCTCTAGTACGTCTTACAATGATTTTATCAAACCGTAGATCGCATGGAAAAATATGAATGAATAATCCGCAAATGAGAAGCTACCACAGAGCTGTGAAGGTATAATATACAAGATTCTTTCTTTGCGGTTTTATAAACAATATATCCATATTAAGCCCGATCTTTATGAACACGAACCGCTTTTGATCTTTTCTATATTATATAAATTGCCTTTACAAACCGTCTTCTTTTTGTTATATTATAAAATTAAGAAAGGAGACAGCTCTTATAATACACAGAACCTTTCATGCTTTTTAAAAATATCGGTAGGAGAAGGAGTAAATTTGAAATCGCCGACTTTTTGGAAATTTTCCTTAGTATATATCGCCGTTCTGATTGCAGGTATAGCCGTATTTAACCATGCTTTTACCAGTAAGGCTCAGCCTGCTATTGACTTTTCTGAGTTCAAGGTAAAAATCGAATCAGGCGAGATCAAGCGGGTCGAGCTAAACGACTCGTGGTTCACTGGATACCAATCCGTCGAAAGACCGCAACCGCAGGTCGGAAACTTACTGAAACGGGAAACGCCTGAATTGGTGTATCGCACCGTACCATTGAACGACCCGGATTTCATACATTTCCTTGATGCTCACGGAGTCCGCTATTACGCGGCTTCGCGGGAAGGCTCTATCATTTTTAACTTTATTCTTACATGGGGACTACCCATCGTATTCTTTCTGATTGTGTGGCGTTTCCTGATGAAACGAATGGGTAATCTGGGCAACGGCGTGCTTTCGTCCGGGCAAAATAAGGCGCTTGTCGTGGCTGAGGGCGGCATTGTTACCCGCTTCTCAGACGTCGCCGGCGTGGACGAGGCAAAGGACGAGCTTGTTGAAGTGGTTGATTTCCTGAAGAACCCGAAAAAATATACGGATATTGGCGGTAAAATTCCCAAAGGCGTGCTTTTGGTGGGACCCCCCGGCACAGGTAAGACCCTTTTGGCACGGGCTGTAGCTGGCGAAGCGGGTGTTTCGTTCTTCCGTATCAGTGGCTCGGATTTTGTGGAAATGTTCGTAGGCGTGGGCGCAAGCAGAGTGCGGGACTTGTTCAGCCAAGCGCGGAACCGCGCCCCGTGCATCGTGTTCATCGACGAGCTGGATGCCATCGGCAAGAGCCGAATCAACAGCATCGCAGGCGGCAACGACGAGCGAGAACAGACTTTGAACCAACTCCTTGTGGAAATGGACGGCTTCGACGCCGCGAGCGGACTCATCATCCTTGCCGCGACTAACCGTCCTGACGTACTTGACCCGGCGCTCCTCCGTCCGGGGCGGTTCGACCGACAGGTGCTTGTTGATAAGCCTGATCTTAAAGGTAGAGAAGCTATCTTGAAGATTCACTCCAGACAGGTAAAACTAGGACCGTCCGTTGATCTTGAAGCGATTGCCCGTATCACGTCTGGCTTCGCGGGCGCGGACCTCGCCAACGTAGTGAACGAGGCGGCGTTGCTTGCGGTGCGCGGGGGACGGTCAATGGTGTCGCAAAAAGATTTCGAGGAAGCCATTGAAAAAACAGTCGCAGGTTTGCAGAAGAAGAACCGCATCATCGCGGAGAACGTACGGCGCGTCATAGCGTTCCACGAGACCGGACACGCGCTGATAGCCGCTTTTACACCCGGTTCCGACCCTGTGCAGAAGATTTCTATCATTCCGCGGGGCTTCGGCGCACTAGGCTATACCTTGCAAATGCCGATAGAAGACCGGTACTTAATGACGGAAGAGGAACTCTTGGGCAAAATCAATGTGCTTCTGGGCGGACGCGCCGCGGAAGACGTCGTTTTCGGCGAAATTTCAACCGGCGCGGCAAACGACCTATGTAAGGCGACCGACATTGCCCGTAAGATGATAACCGATTACGGCATGAGCGACCGTTTCCGTAACATGGCGTTGACCATGCGGGGCGCGGGTATGCTTGGCAACGAATCCCAAGAGCCGCGCTTTCACCGCGAATACGCGGAAAATACCCAGCAATATATTGACGAGGAAATCGCCCGCATCATAGATCGGCAATACGCCACAGTCAAAGATACGCTGAACGCCAAACGCTCCCTGCTTGACGATGTGGCAGGCGCTCTCCTTAAAAAGGAATCGCTTGACGAGAAAGAATTCAAGAACTTAATTGAAAAAGAGCAATCTAAAATCACAGACCTCATCAAGATGAGTCTTTAATAAGTACAGACGTTTTTAATTCACATTATGACAAACAGCAGTTCTGGCTAAATAGCCAGAACTGCTGTTTAATTTAAGTCGTAGGTGAGAGGTGCTCTCACGCGTAGGTGAGAGGTGCTCTCACGCGTAGGTGAGAGGTGCTCTCACGCGTAGGTGAGAGGTGCTCTCACGCGTAGGTG
>JAISCD010000113.1 GCA_031265825.1 Treponema sp.
TTTAAATTCATGGAGTCAGGTTTTGAATTCATAGAGTCAAACTTTAAATTCATAGAGTCAGGCTTTAAATTCATAGAGTCAAGTTTTAAATTCATGGAGTCAGGTTTTGAATTCATAGAGTCAAACTTTAAATTCACAGAGTCAGGCTTTGAATTCATAGAGTCAAGTTTTAAATTCATGGAGTCAGGTTTTGAATTCATAGAGTCAGACTTTGAATTCATAGAGTCAAGCTTTGAATTCATGGAGTCAGAGGTCAAGTTTAGTCATCAACTAACCCGCACGTCTGACACTAACACTAACACGCTGGAGGCACGGGTGTTAGGGGTGTCAGTGTCAGACACCCACCGTGTGGGTTTGGGGGGGGGGCGGAAGACCGCCGAAGGGGGAACCGGAGACAAGGGGGCGCACCACAAGGCTTACGGTGAGCCATCCTCCGTTTAGGGAAAACCGCGCCCCCCTCCTACTTATGGCGCCTGCCTTGCGGCGGCGCTCCTTGCTATGCCTGCGCCGTCGAGTCCGTTGAGGCGCAACAGTTCCTCGCGAGTTCCGAGCGTGGCGGCGTCTTCCGCGACCGCAAGAGTCAAGAGACAGGTTGAACAGACATGCCGTTCTGTAAGAGACGCTACGTATTCGCCGAAACCGCCTGCGCGTATTCCTTCCTCAACGACGACGAAAGTATCATAGACATTCATTAAAGATACCAAGTACTCCTCATCTACAGGTTTTAAGAAGCGAAGATTGTAGAGATCGGCGGCGATACCTTGTTCCGTAAGACGGTCCGCGGCGTCAAGAACCTGCGCGTAGAGACTGCCAGAGAATGCGATGCAGATTTTCCCGCCGTTTTGTCGCGCAAATACCCCTCTGCCCGTCTCTATGGGGGCAGTAAGGAGGTATCGATCATCGGGATGGATCGCTTTTGGGTACCGTATCATTACCGGCGTAGAACAAGCCGAGGCGTAGAACAACATAGCCTTAAGCTCGCTCTGGCAGGCTGGCGCGAGGATGGTCATATTCGGGACAGCGCGGAAGAGGGCAATATCGTAAAGCCCTTGGTGAGTTTCACCATCTCCGGGAACAAAACCCGCGCGGTCAAGGCAGAATATTACACCCGCGTTTTGTAAACTCACGTCATGGATAACTTGATCAATAGCCCGTTGGATGAAAGTTGAATATATAGCGACAATAGGCTTGAACCCTTGTAAGGCGAGTCCTGCCGCAAAGGTTACCGCGTGTTCCTCGGTGATGCCTGTGTCAAAAAAGCGGCTGGGGAATTTTTCCTTAAAGGGCGCTAACCCCGTGCCGCTCTCCATCGCCGCGGTTACGGCAAGAACCCGTGAGTCGAGTACGGCGAGTTCCATGATACTTTCGGTGAAAGCATCGGTGAAGAGGCGCCCTCCGTACTTCTTTTTAGTTTTTAGAAGATCGACGCCGTTCTCAACTGAGAAAGAGGAGACTCCGTGGTAAACGTCTGGATTTTCCTCGGCAAACCGATAGCCTTTACCTTTTTTAGTGATGACGTGAACGACGACAGGATGGTCAAGCTTCTTCACATCTTGGAGGATTTTTTCTATTTGCGGCTCGTCGTGTCCGTCTATGGGACCTACATATTCAAAACCTAAGTCCACGAAAAAATTATCCGTATAAAAAACAGCTTTGACCGCGCGTTTTATGCGGTTTATGCCTTTGAACAGAGATTCTCCGAAGAGAGGAATATTTTGAACGGTAGAATCAAAACCGCGGCGGAAACTTTGATACTTTGCTTTCATGGAAAGACGGCTGAGATACTTGGAGAGACCGCTTACATTGGGGCTAATAGACATCTTGTTGTCATTGAGGATGACGATAAGCGGGAGTGAGAGCTGTCCTGCGTGAGCGAGCGCTTCATAAGCCAGACCTCCTGTAAGGGCGCCGTCCCCGATGATCGCCACTGTCCTGCCATTACCGCCCTTGAGTCTTTCACCCGCCAGAAGACCGACGGCGGCTGATATAGAAGTTGATGCGTGTCCGGTATTGAATGGGTCGTGGGCGCTTTCACTCCGCTTTGGGAAGCCTGCCAGACCGTCAATCTGCCTGAGTCGCGGGAAGAGTTCCTGCCGTCCTGTGAGCAATTTATGTGTATAACATTGATGACCAACATCAAAAATAATTTTATCTTCTGGTGAATGAAACACACGGTGTAAAGCAATGGTTAGTTCCACGACTCCCAGATTCGACGCCAAATGTCCGCCGTTTTCGCTTACCGCCGCTATGATAGCTTTACGAATTTCAACCGCAAGTTCCGTAAGTTCCATAGGAGTTAAACGCTTTAAATCGTCAGGATCGTGGATGGTTTGTAGAATATTTGTCATAATATAAAAAAATCTCCCACAAAGGCGCGATCATGTTGTTTTTACACGTCTTTGTGGGAGCCAATTCGGGAATTACCGGCTTCCATTGCCCGTTACTTGCTCTTATGACGGTTCTTTCGAAGCTTTTTCTTTCTTTTATGAGTCGCAATCTTTTGCAACTTGCGCTTTCTTCCACAGGGCACAGTTTTCTCCTTATATATTGGATTTCAAATCGGTCGCAAAACAGACGTTCAACAACCAAGTATTATCATAAAACATATTTGTCATAAAGATCAAGAGGTGTTATCTTCAATAAATTTTCTTTTTCAGCGAAAAATAGAATGGTTATAAAGCAGGGCGGCGGCAGGGGGTTTAACTCCCACTGTCAACAAGTTAAGAAGGGGGGCGCGGTTTTCCAGAGCGGAGGACGGCACACAGACGCCCTTGTGGTGCGCCCCCCTGTCTCCAGCCTGCCTGCGGCAGGCTTCCGCCACCCCCCAATCCACTCTAACTTGTTGGCAGTGGTTTAACCCCTCCGCGCAAATGGTTTATCTTTCCGAATAAGAACCTTATCTTTCCAGATAAATTTCTTGTCTTTCTAAATAAATTTCTTATCTTTCCAGATGAATTTCTTATCATTCTGAACAAATTTCTTATCTATCCAAATAAGATTCTTATCTTTCTGAATAAAATTCTTATCTATCCAAATAAGATTCTTGTCTTTCTGAACGAATTTCTTATCTTTCCAGATGAATTTCTTGTCTTTCTGAATAAATTTCTTATCACTGAATATTTTTTTGATTCCGCGGTATGATGTCTTATTCGACAGTATTGGGGTTGTTTTGGGGGTCAAGTTTAGACAGCACACCCTCCCATTGCCTTTGGATAGACGCCACGGTCTTGCGGGCGGATTCCGCGGTGATGGAGTCGATAGAACGGGTTATGATCGCGGGTTCCGACTCGGCGGCTCTGAGTTCTTCCCGTTTTATCCGTGCCTGAGACTGGGATTCATCGAGCATAGACGCCGTTTCTGTACAGAATATTTGGGCGAGACTACGGGCGTTCGGCATACCGCTCAATTCCTCAACGGTGTCGCTACTTTCAAACATATCGTAGACCTTTGCCAGCGACGGACTCTCCTTGGCGGGAACCGGCGTGTTGCCGTTTCCCGGAAGGGCGCGAACCGCGGCCGCAATGTCGGAACTGTGTTCCAAGAGGAAAGACAGGAAAGCCCACGCCTCTTCTTGCAGAGCGCTCCGAGCGCCTATACCAGCGAATGTAGTCATCAGTCCGAAAATAGGCTTGCCGGAAAATTTGTCCGGCACGGGAATGGTACTGACGCCAAAGCTGGATTCGTACATTTTTTGACGTACCGTTTCAATATCCTCGATGGAACCAATCATCATCGCCGCTTTATTCTCTGTGAATTCCTTGATTTTTTGCCTTTTCGTCTTGTGAAAACTACCCGGCGCAATAACCCCGTCTTGATTGAGGTCCGCGAAAAACTGCAGTGTGTTTGAAATCGCCGCATCACCTAGATTCGGACTGCCATCCTTCATCATTAACGCCCCTGTAACCCAGAGCCACGGATAGACATCAGGGTAATCATCGTCCGCATTCAAAGAAAGCGTCAACCCGTATTTACCCGGACTGCTCAAGATACGGGCATATTTCTTGAATTCATCCCAATTTTTGGGCGGTCTATCAAAACCGGGGGACGTGAGAGCGTCTATGTTGTAGAAAAGCATATAAATATCAGATGTAAGCGGAATAGCCCATTCTTCCTCCCGCGTCTCGGTCTGTAGGTCGTCTGCCCGGAGGTAATCGGCAAGAGAGGCAAGCCAGCCGTTCTGGACAGCTTCATAGAGTATATGTGAGTTAAAAATGAAAATATCAGAGGTGAGGAAGTCTCTTTTCTTTTTATCACCATCTTCAGTGGACGGCGTGGTAAGCATAGTTTCCACATAGTCCGCTGGATAGTCGCGTAGAACAATGGTGAGCTTCCCATTCTCATCTCCATTGAGCTGCGCTTCAAAGTCATCGGCAAGCTTCCGCAGAACGGTTTGCGCCTCTTCGTTCTGCCATGAGTGACTGAACACAAGCTGTCTGCCGATAACCCCAGCCATCGCGTCTTGAACGGTTTTCTTGCTTATCTTGATAAAGAAGACAACCACCACAACGACGGCAATCAATGCGACGAGTAGCTTGTCTATTGTTGTTAGCTGTATTTTCATGGTTTTTCAAATTATCCGTGGATTACATTATTCAAAACCCGTCAGCACGGTCAGTAGTTACTAAAACTTCCTAAAACGCTACGAGTCCGGGCGCGCGTGGGTATGGTATAACGTCGCGGATGTTCGCCATACCGGTAATGTAGAGAATCAGCCGCTCAAAACCCATGCCGAAGCCTGAATGAGGAACAGAACCGAAACGCCGCAAGTCGAGGTACCACGAGTAGTCCGTTACATTCATACCAAGCCCCGTCATGCGGCTTTCAAGCCGCTCAAGGCTTTCTTCGCGCTGACTCCCGCCGATGATTTCCCCCAAACGAGGGACAAGCACGTCCATCGCCCGTACCGTCTTGCCGTCATCGTTCATCTTCATGTAGAAAGCTTTGATTTCCTTGGGATAATCCGTAACAATGACAGGTCCGTCGGCAACCGACTCGGTAAGAAATTTTTCGTGTTCACTCTGTAGATCGCACCCCCAAAACGGCTTAAACTCGAATTTTCCACTCTGCTTTTCCAGCTCTTTGATAGCTTCGGTATAGGCGATGTGAACAAAACGCGATTCCACGACCTTTCGTAAAGTGTCGGCAACGCCTTTTTGGATGTGCGCATCGAAGAAAGCAAGGTCTTCGGCGCACTTTTCCAGCGCGGTCGTGAAAAGGAACTTCAGAAAATCTTCGGCAAGCCTCATGTTGTCTTCCAAGTCCGCAAAGGCGACCTCAGGCTCAATCATCCAAAATTCGGCGAGATGCCGTGCCGTGTTAGAGTTTTCGGCACGGAACGTCGGACCAAAGGTATAGACACGGGAAAGCGCGGTTGCGTAAGTTTCCGCCTCAAGTTGACCAGACACGGAAAGGAAGGCTTTTCTGCCGAAAAAATCCGTCGAGTAGTCAACAGGCGAGCTGTTCGCTTTATCTATATCCAGCGTGGTAACCTGAAACATCGCACCCGCGCCTTCCGCGTCGTTTGCGGTGATGACGGGCGTGTGAATGTAATGAAAATCTCTGTTCTGAAAAAATTCATGTACAGCAAAGGCGATCCGTGAGCGCATACGGGCTACGGCTCCGAATGTATTGGTTCTGGCGCGTAAATGGGCGATTTCACGCAAAAACTCCATCGAGTGCCGTTTCTTCTGTAAAGGGTAATTGTCCGCGCCGCCAATGAGCGAGACGGTTTCCGCGACAACCTCAGTCTTTTGTCCCTCAGACGGGGATGGCGCGAGTTTGCCTTTTACTTCAACGGAGCAACCTGTGCCAAGCGCCGCTAACGTATCGTTATTGTGGTCGAATACACATTGTATAGATGAGAGACAGGACCCGTCATTCACTTCGACAAATATAAGGCTCTTGAGTTCCCGTTTTGTTCTGACCCATCCACGGACAGTCGCATCTTGCCCTTCCGCGTTAAGGCATAATAATTCTCTAATTAGCATTTTTTTATTATAATAGATTTCATTTGTATAGACAAGTATTGTAATGATAATGAAAAATGGTTTATAATATCTATTATGCAAAAGAAGATTAACATTGCTATTCTATTTGGCGGAAAATCCGCGGAACATGAGGTGTCGGTTCAGTCGGCAAAGAACGTCCTTGACGTCCTCGATAGAAACAAATACCATCCGATTCTCATCGGCATCGCCAAGAGTGGCGTATGGCATCTGACATCCGAGGATGCGTTGAATACCCAAGCCGCCAAAGGCGGTGCTTTTAAGCCCTATGACACGCCAATCGCCGCGCTCACCCCGGAAAGCAGAGGCGTCTTATTGATCAATGGATTAGAATCGCCGACTAAAATTGACGTAGTTTTCCCTGTTCTGCATGGTCCCTTCGGCGAAGATGGAACGGTTCAAGGTCTATTGAAACTAGCTGGCATACCTTTTGTAGGAACTGAAGCGCTTGCTTCCGCGGTGAGTATGGACAAGGATGTGATGAAACGCCTCCTTCGAGACGCAGGTCTGCCCATCGGCAAATTCATCACGCTCAAATCCCATGAGAGCCTATCCTTTACCGACGCTGTGGACAAACTTGGTACGCCCCTCTTTGTAAAGCCGACGAATATGGGGTCTTCGGTTGGAGTTACCAAGGTTTATAGCGAGGGAGAATTTGGGCAAGCTCTCATACGAGCATTTGAATATGACGTAAAAATTGTTCTGGAAGAATACATACAGGGACGAGAAATTGAATGTTCTGTGTTGGGAAATGAGGAACCCTTAGCTTCTCTGCCCGGAGAAGTAGTCTCAAGCCACGAATTTTACTCTTACGAGGCAAAATACTTGGATGAAACAGGAGCGCGTCTTGAGATTCCCGCGAAACTGCCGCCAAAAACGGTCGAAATTATCCAAGACATGGCTGTCAAGACGTTCAAGACCCTATGCTGTGAAGGACTCGGCAGGGTCGATTTTTTTCTGAAGCCAGATGGAGCGCTGGTCGTCAACGAAATTAATACCATGCCGGGATTCACTAAAATCAGTATGTATCCCAAACTATGGGGGGCGACTGGGCTTTCCTATTCCGTCCTTATAGACAGACTTATCGCCTTGGCTGTGAGTCGTTTTGAGAAAGAAAAACGATTGAAAACAAGTTTTTTCTAATTCTTTTGAACTTTTCACGCCTTATGAATGAATACCGTATTTTCCTGTGTACCTCAAAATAGGTGGAAGGCATTGACTTTTTCATATTCTTATGACATGATTTCTTCGTAACTAAAAAAGAGAAAACTTGTTTAAGTAGATAGGAGAATACATGTCGCAGACAGAGTTCCGCAGACTCTACGAAACGGTATTTCCCATTTTGTATAGAGTTGCGTTTCGTATAGCCAATAGTGAGGTGGCGGCGGAAGATCTCTGTCAAGATGCTTTTTTCCGTCTGTTAGAAAAAAACATGAAGTTCCCCTCGCCGGATGACGCTAAATATTGGCTTATAAGAGTAGTTAAAAATGCGGCGTTGAACTATGTGAAACGCAAGGACAGGGAAAGAAAGGCGTATCAGAAAGCCTTCCGTGAAGACGCACGGACTACGGAAACCGGAGAAATAGAGGTTATAAGAAAGGAGACCAAGGCGGATGTTCAGGAAGCTCTGAAGAAATTGCCTGAGAATTTACGCATGGTTTTGATTTTGAAAGAATATGCCGACATGAACTACAAAGAAATCGGGCGCGTGCTTGGCATAAGCGAAGGAAATGTAAAAGTACGGGTATTTCGGGCGCGCACACGCCTGAGTAGCTTATTACAAGAGACGGTGGAACCGCCACGAGGAGTTTAAGATGTGTCCTGCACAACAGCTTCTTTCTGTATATTTTGATGGAGAGCTTCCTTCTCCGTGGAAAGAAAGAATGGAGACTCACGTCGCTTCATGTACAAAATGCGCTTCTCGGCTTGCAAAATTCCGCTCTTACTCAAAAGGACTTTGGGAAGAAGCAGGGAAGCCTTCTCATGAGGAAGAGGCGAAGGAGCGGGTATTCAAAAACCTCGCCCCCTATTTCGAGAGGCGTAAGCCGGCATTTTGGAGTAAATCAATCTCTCTACCATTGCCCGCGGTCGCCGCCGCGATGGTAGTTTTTGTTCTCGCTTTTTTATTTACGTTGGTCCGTTCTTTCTCGCCTGTCCAGATGCTTCAGTCCGCGCCTATGGCTTCTGTGGAAAGCGGAGTGGAGATGGATGTACAGAACATTATTCCGACATCGGACATAAATGGAGTTATGCAGTATCTGGGTCAACAAAACGGGTCAGAATATATGATAATACGGCTTCCTGAAACCAAGAACTTCACTAGTTCAGGCGAGCCTCTGATTATTAAAGCGGCAGATTATCTCAGGAGATCCGGCGCACGATGATTTATTGGAAAATATTTTCTGTACTAGGCGCCTTTTTGCTTCTTCCCGCGCGAACCGCTCTTTCGCAAGACATTGAATCTTTACTACCCGGTCTTAGAGATAAGGCTATTGTAATTGATATAACGGCGCGAATTTTGGAAAACGATAACGAAGAAGTGTGGAACTCAAAAAGTTCAAAAGTTACTATTCCGGGAAAAGCGGTGAGTATAAAACTTGTTGGGGCAAACATCGTAGTCATCGCTCAATTTACCCCTTACCTACGCCGTGACGGGCGTAATATACTTGTCGCACAAGGGCAAATCTGGGTTGACGTTCCCCATGAAGGTATGCGTTACCAAGCCACCATGCAGACTATCCCGATTATATTCGGCGAGGAGGTTTATTTTTTGCCCCTTGGCTCATCCAACCCCAATGGGTCGGTTATTGAAATCCTCCTCAGACTCCATCCTTATAAAGAAGAAGACGCACCAGAAGACGCTGTAAGAGTCGAAGAATCCTCGTCGCATTCTGATGCGGGAATTCAGAGAAACAATGAAAATTGACTCTCTCTACACACTAAAAACCTTTCTTGTATTTTCAATCTTCCTATTAACCTCATGTAAAGAAGCACCGCCATTTATCATTGCTATTGACCCGAAAATCGGCAACATGGGCGACGTTATCAATATCATTGGCGATAACTTCGGCAATGAAAAAGGAATGTCCTACATCACTATTGCAGGACAAGAGCCAATATCGTCGTCGTATCTCGAATGGTCAAACACCTTTATTCGAGTCCAACTCCCCGAATTAGGAGATGCTGGTCTCATCTACGTACATAGAGACGGACAGAAAAGCAACCCCGTTCTATTCGCGAACCGCGATAACATACCACAATCGTCTCAAATGACCCGCCAGATAGGTCCCATCATAGACGAAATAAGACCAAAATCAGCGCCTATAGGCTCGCTCACAAGCATACGAGGAAGCGGATTTGGACCAAACGCTGAAAATGGAGGAGTCTTCTTTACATGGTCAGCGGAAAACTCTACACAGATCACGATGGAGGCAATGGACAGTAGATTCGGAGACGAAAAATGGACGAGCGAGGAGATCAGAGTACATGTTCCAGACGGCGCAATAAGCGGTAATATTGAGGTTTATACGTCGCAAGGAAAATCTCTTCCCGTTTATTTTGAAGTAACAGGAAAACCGGGGTTCAAAACCTTCAAAGACAAACGCAGTTATACGATTTCATATTCAGTCAATATAAAGATACAAGACGCCTCCACTCCGAACCTATTCTATGTTTGGGTTCCAGAACCAACTCGATCCGCATCCCAGCCGAATATTCAACTCTTGTCTCGCAACAGTGAGCCCATAGCCGAAAACTACCAAGGAACGAGTATCTTTCAAATGAAAGATGTTGCTTCCGATACTAATATCGACATAAAGCTATCCTATGTTGTGGATGTTTACAGCGTGGAAACAAATATAAACTCATCGAATGTACCTCGGCGAAACTCCATGCCTGATGCGTTTTTACAAGAGACCTTATTATTACCTGTCGATAAAGTTCAAAGATTTGCGGAAACCATTGTAGGACGAGAACGGAACTCTTATGTTAAGGCAAAGAATATTTACGATTGGATTCTCGACACTGTTGACATTCAAACGGAACCGCTCTACAACGACGTGGAGAACGTCCTCGAACAAAAGAAAGCCGATTCCTATTCAGCGTCCCTGCTCTTTTGCGCGCTTGCC
>JAISCD010000006.1 GCA_031265825.1 Treponema sp.
AAAATTATTTCTAATGATAAAAATAGTTTAAAATAAACAAACGACTTTATGACTTGTTATCATTAGGGTCTCTTATAATGGATATGGGCATATTCCTATTCTTTATGACTATTCAAAAAACATAGTCGGGTATTCTCGGAACAGAGACGGGTATTCTGTAAACATAGTCGGATATTCTCGAAGAGTAGCCGACTATTCAAAAAGCAGAGTTGGGTATTCCCAAAGAGTAGTCGGCTATTCAAAAAGCATAGTCGGGGTATACTCGGAACAAAGATGGGTATTCTAAAAGAATAGTCAGGTATTCTAAAAGCATACCGGACTATTCAAAAAGTCCCATTTTCTTCGCTTTTAGCGCCTTTTTAGGTCTGTTTGGTCTCATCTTTCCGGTGTTTTCGGCTTTTGCTAGGGTAGGTAGCCTTCAACTGTTCATAGGCGGCGCGGGCTTCGGGAACGTTTCGGTCGGTAGCGGCCTTGAAATCGGCATAGACTTCAAGGGCATGGTGGGCGGAATCGCTTCCGGCGGCCATTCTGATGTCCTCAATCAGTTCAAGCAGTTGCCGCGCCTTGTTTTCCACGCCTACAAGGTTGTGGGCATCGTTCCAGTCGGTTGTAAAGGCGGCCATGTCAAAGGCTATGGAAAAAGTATAAAAGCAGACCAAACGACACATAACAGGCCTGTTTACGCAGAGCCGCCTTCGCTTCAGAATAGCACGCTGAAGTTCCGAAGTAGGGTAGGGTGGTGGCAGACTGAAACTAACGGGACGTATCCTCGTCCGAAGTCATTCGTTATTACCTAATTAAAAACCCGTTGGCGTAAAAGAGCGGCTTGCGTATGTTTATCCTGATTCTTACTCGTATTCAGAATGAGGTCGTAAAGTTCCGCGGCTTTGATATTGTTACCTACGGCGTAATAAGCCCGCGCAAGCACGAACATAGCGTCAGCCGCGCCTTCAGGGTTTTTAGCGTTCAATGTTATATACTGTTCAAGGTAAGGAATCGCCTCTACGGATTTATCTAGCTCGAAGGCGTAAAGAATGCCGATTGCGTAGAGCGGCTTGTCATAATCAGGTTTCAATTCTATAGAACGAAGGTAACTCTCTTCAGCGAGTGAGAAATAAGCCTGCCTTCTACTCTCCACGCCGGGAAAAGCCACACCTGATTTCGCCATAATCCCCGCGGATATACCCGTCATATAGAATAAAGCTGTGTCTTCAGGCGCGTGTTCAATAGCGTTTTGCAGAGCCTCTAACGCTTCCGCGTGTTGCCCCCTGTCTTGCAGGCGAGTGGCGAGAATCTTCCAGTATGTGGCGGTCTTTGAGCTTGCTTTGAGCAACTGATCGAGCTGTTTCTCGTAAGCCGTGATGGTTTTCTTTAGATCGTCTATGGTCTGCGGAGACTTACTATTACTAATATCCGCGATACGTTCCGCCTCCTGCCCGTTTAATTGCGCCTTTCTGATAGCGCTCCCGCCGATTATAAGCACGGCTATGATGACGATAACCCCACATCCAATAATGTAATCTTTCTTCATAATGGCATCCCCCTAATTATATAAACGACTGTATCGCCTTGTCTTCCTGCAACCTACTGATTTTTGCGATGGTATAAACCACGAAATTAGCAATCATAACATCAAGAAACGCGCCGATAGCGACGAGGTAGAAGGCGATAGGTTTCAGAATGAGGTAACCCGCCTCAAAGCCTCGACCGTAATCCATGCAAAGCGTCGCAAGCGCCGCCCATGCGCCGTCCCCCGGATGCCGAGCAAGCAGAAAGGAGATGATAAGCGCACGTACTCCTATCGAGACAATATCTATAGTAGTAATGCCAAGACTCGAATAGGATTTGATGACGACGATAAGAGAAACCGTCGCAACCATAGCGCTCCCCGCCCTGCTGATAGTAACTAATAACGGCATGGTTATCGCAGTTACACGCCTACGGACGCCAAGGCTCTCCTTCATGTGCTTAAGTATTACCGGCAAGGTGAAATTAATATCCCCAGAGAAAAAAGCGCACAGCGCGGAAGAGATGGAACTGTAGACCAAAGCCCACGGACGCGGCTTGTCTTTCACGATAACGTACAACAACAAAGGGAAGATGACGAAACCGATCAGGATACTCGTTACTATTAAGAAAATGATTAGACTCCCAAATTCGGGTAATAACCTTTCAACACCCCGCCAACGGAAAGTCCAATACGCGCTCAATGCGACGATAGCCACGCCTAAGACTTCGGAAAAAAAGGAAGCGATGTGGTAGAATATACGGGAAAGAGAATCGACAAGAGATATAACCGGCTTCGTGAAATTCCTATCGTAGGATAATCCCAGCCCCATGAAGAGAGAGAATACACATATAGGAAATAGATAAACGCCGTCGCTCATCAAGGCAGAGAACATATTTGAAGGAAAGATGTCCACGATGTTTTGGAGGGTATAGAGTGAGATATTCTCAATCTGTCCGTTTTGCGTAATGGGAATTCGGGCGGGCGGGAAAAGTATTGACGCGGCAAGCCCCACGCCGATCACCAACGCCGCGCTTATTACCACTAAGATAAAGCATCTTAACAGCATGGATAAAAACCCGCCTTCCCGTCTCAATTCATAAACCGCGATGCACAGAGAAAAAACTATCATCGGCACAACCGTATACCGCCCAACGCTAATGGCGAAATTAGCAAGCCATTCCAGAGCCTCGCCTATTGCTTGATTGCCGTTAGGCAAAAAGAACCCCAGCGTCGCCCCTAACGCCGCGCCTACTAAAAGTTTACTCCATATTGTCATTATAAGAATCCTTCTAAAACCTCGAAATGCGTCCAAAATCCACGGATTTTCAGACGTCCTGCTCATAATCATACGCCAAATCAAAAGTTTATTCAATACCAACGCCGTAAACAGACGGAACGTTAGGCACAATGCGCCTAAATTGGTTAAAGATTATGCCAAGCGGCTACGCCGTTAATGTATTGACAAAAGGAAATTGAATAAATATAGTGGTTTAACCAGAATTGGTAAGGAGGATATAAAGATGAAGATCATCGGATTTAACGGAAGTCCGCGAAAAGAAGGAAATACCGCATGGACAATAAACAAAATACTCGAAGGCGCAAAAGAACAGGGCGCGGAAACCCAATCATGGCATTTCAGCGACCTTGATATTAAGCCATGCCGTAGTTGTTGGGGATGCAAAAATGGCGACAGGGGATGTGTTATTAACGACGATATGCGGAAACTCTATGATGCGCTTGAGCAAGCCGACGCCCTTGTTCTCGGAACGCCCGTTTACATGGGACAGATGAGCGCCCAAGCGAAAATATTCACCGACCGGTTATTTGCGTCTTCGCAGTTCTCGCCACGGTTCTCTCCCTATTTCAAGGAAACAAATGCCGCAAGAAAAAAACTGATCATTGTGTTTACTCAGGGTAATCCTGATGCCGACAAGTTCCGATTGTATTTTGATTATACAAAGGATATGTTTCAGTTTCTGAATTTTGATGTTAAAGAGGTAGTTGTCGTTGCCGGAATGCGAAATGAAATGGCGCATGAAAGAAAGGACCTCTACACTGTTATGAAGGCTTCCGGTTCGTCATTGGTTTTGGAATGATCGCTGATAAAAGGCAGACGGTCGCGCCCGTTTTTATACAGGAGCATTGTAGTACGGGCGTACAGCACATCGTTATGCGCTATTACGCCTAAAATTATCCTTGACAAAACAAATAATTAAGCTATAAGATTGGTTGTAAATAGTACACGTAAAAAGAGGAAAAATTATGGAATATACACAATTAGGCAATACCGGCTTGAACGTATCCCGACTTGGGCTGGGTTGTATGCGGTTTCCCAAAGATAAAATGGAAGCAATAAAAATGGTCCGCTATGCCATAGACAACGGT
>JAISCD010000033.1 GCA_031265825.1 Treponema sp.
CGTTCCGCCTCGTCCATCGTCTTTTGCAAGAGCGCCTCCGCGGTCTCAAAGAGCGCTTTCAGCGCCGCAAACTGTTCCGCGGGTATGCCCCAAGCCGTTCTCAGGACTTCAGTAAGGTACGCTATCCACTTGCGGCACATCGCTATGATCGCTATGCGCCCAGCGGGTAGCCAATCGTTTCTTATCGCCATTTTGTCTCCTTTTTTCCTTACGAGACGTGAATCGTCCGCAGGATATTTTTTTCCTTGCGCGGCGCAAAACGCCCGCAGGGTATAATCGTACCGTTTATTTTGAAAATAAACGGCTTGGATTTCAGATCAAAGTCCACGGACTCTGAGTCAAAATCCACGGACTTCAGGTCAAAATCCACGGACTTCAGGTCAAAATCCACGGACTCCGAGTCAAAGTCCACGGACTCCGAGTCAAAGTCCATGGACTCCGAGTCAAACAGGACAGACTGCGAGTCAAACGGGACGGACTTTGACTCAAACAGAATGGACTTTGACTCAAACAGGACGGACTCTGACTCAAACAGGACGGACTCTGACTCAAACAGGACGGACTCCGAGTCAAACAGGACGGACTCCGACTCAAACAGGACGGACTCCGACTCAAAAGGAATGGCTTTTAAGCCAAAGCCAACTTTGTTATGAGGCAAAAGGAATCCCCGCAAAGCAATATCCTTTGCCGCGGATGCGGCTGAATATGGCGGTGATACCGGGGTAAAATTGTCTTGAAAGGAATTATATGTACTTAGTACTAAATGTACACGAAACGGGGGGGGGGGCTCTTGTCAGCAATACCGCTCTTGCGGCTCGCCGCCTGCGGTGTGTCATGTGTTGCATAATATGGTTTGTCCATGTTTTATTTATACTCCTTTTTTTATACATCATTTGAAAAAAGTATATATCAAAGGAGGTGTTATGTCAATACTCTTTCACAAATTTTCACACGAATGTCTGACACCTCATATAACGCCCGTTGGGAGGCGGTCGGGAGATGGCTGACACCGGCAATGGCAGGTTTTGACGGCGGTGTCTGACACCTCGCAACGGCGGGGTTTGGCGGCGGTGTCTGACACCACGCACGGGCAGGGTTTGATAGCGGTGTCTGACACCACGCAACGAGGGCGGCGGTGACTGACACCGGCAACGGGCAGGGTTTGACGGCGGTGTCTGACACCTTCGTTTGCGTTACGTTTACATTATCGTTGGCAATAACCTCAATTTCTTGAAATAGGCGAAACGCCCCAGAGCCTCAGATGTCAATCAAAGGAAGCGAACCGTCCACTCACCCGCCGTATATCTTTTCTTCGTGTTTTGTGTTATATTACCTTCATGTTGATATTAAAAATCCTTCTGGGACTTATAGGGCTTGGAATTGTGGTGTTTGTTCACGAATTGGGACACTTTCTCGCGGCGCGGCTCGTCGGTATAGACGTGGAAGCTTTCTCTATAGGGTGGGGCAAACCGATTCTTAAAAAGAAAGTCGGCGCGGTTGAATACCGTATTGGTATGTTTCCACTGGGCGGCTATTGTAAAATGCACGGGGAAAATGAATTTCAAGAAGCTTTTGACGCCAATCGCGACCATATAGAGCCGACGCCCGGTTCTTTCTTTGGAGTAAAACCTTGGCGGCGTATCGTCGTGTCTTTCGCGGGACCGTTCTTCAACCTTTTGTTCGCTGGTATCGTACTTTCCATAATCTGGGGCGTGGGTTTTGAAGTAAATACTATGGAAAACCGTATCGTTCTCGCGTCCGACCTGAATCCGACCGAGCGTTACCCTGCGGATAACGCGGGCTTGAGGAGCGGGGATCGTATTATCGAAATCAACGGCGACTCTATCGCCACATACGGCGACATTCAGGAAAATATCGCCGTTCACCCGGAACAAAACCTCCGTCTTACGGTTGAACGAGACGGCGCGGCGCAAGAATTGATCATTACGCCGAGCCTTGACAAGGAAACCGGCGCAGGGAAAATCGGCGTCTACTATTGGGCGGAGCCGATCATAAGCGAAACGGTCAGGGGCGGAGCCGCCGAGCGCGCGGGTTTGCTGGCAGGCGACCGCTTCTTGAGCGTAAACGGCAAGAGTGTCGAGTACTCGGTCGCGCTTATTCCCATTCTGCAAGAAAGACCAGATACTCTTTCCATCGAGTTTGAGCGCGGCGGCGAGGTTTTACAGGCGGATATTGCGCCGCTCTATACAGACGGCGGCGCGGAACTAGGCGTCTATTTTCAAAGCCTTCAATACCGCACGCCGAGCCTCTCGCCTTTTGCGGCTCTTGCCAAGGGCGTACGGGAAATGTGGAAAACGCTCGCTATTTCGGTCAAGAGCCTCGCCCTGTTGTTCAAAGGCATTGACCTCACCAAGGCGGTATCAGGTCCCGTGCGTATCACGTATATGTTGGGCGACGTCGCGGCCGCGGGTTTCACCGAGAGTTTCGGAGACGGCATCCGCAATATGGCTAACTTTCTTTGTCTCATTTCCGTCGCTCTCTGCGTGATGAATCTTCTCCCCTTGCCCATCCTTGACGGCGGACTCATTCTGCTTTTCATGGTAGAAATCATTAAAGGAAGTCCTGTGCACCCGAAAGCTATCGCCGCTTTTCAGACGGTCGGCGTGGTTCTTATATGCGGTCTCATGGTCTTCGCAGTCTTCGGCGACGTGTTATACCTCCTCCACAACTAACAATGGAAAAAGAAAAGTCTCGCAGAAATAGGACGCTGACTCTTTCAGAGAATGAACGGAATACGCTTAAGAAAAGGTTGTTTTCCCCTAATAAAGAGGAAATAACGCCTAGTCAAATAACAAATAAAACAATATATGGGGATTTGTTTGAGATTATAGACTTATTGCCCGCGGAATTCGTTGATTTATTGCTAATCGATCCGCCATATAATCTGGACAAGGATTTCAACGGCCTAAAATTCTCAAAGACAAATGATGAGGCGTATTTAGCATACTTAAAAACGTGGTTCCCCAAAATGATAAGAACGTTAAAGCCGACCGGTTCCGTCTATATTTGCGGAGACTGGAAGAGTACATCCTGCCTATACCAAATCATGCGGGAGTTTACCATAGTTCGGAACAGAATAATATGGCAGAGAGAAAAAGGCAGAGGCGCAAAAGCAAACTGGAAAAACGCGGCAGAAGATATTTGGTTCGGGACAAGGGGCGAAGAATATTATTTCAACGTAGACGCGGTAAAACAAAAACGCAGGGTAATCGCGCCGTATAGAGAAAATGGCAGACCAAAAGACTGGGAAGAAACAGGTAACGGTAACTTTCGGCTGACATATCCAAGCAACTTTTGGGACGATATTTCTGTACCGTATTGGTCTATGCCGGAAAATACAGATCATCCTACCCAAAAACCAGAAAAGTTAATTGCCAAACTAATATTGGCAAGTTGTCCTCCAAAGGGAATGGTGTTAGACCCGTTTCTGGGTTCTGGAACAACATCGGTTGCAGCAAAAAAGTTAGACCGCAGGTATGTGGGTATTGAAATCAATGAAGAATACTGCTGTTGGGCAGAAAAACGGCTGTTGCTGGCAGAAGACCATAGCGCCATTCAAGGGTATTCAAACGGGGTCTTCTGGGAAAGAAACACGTTGAGTTTACAAATGAAGGAAAACAAAAGGCTAGGTTTTACGGGCGACGGTCAAAGCGTTGCCTACAGCCTGAACATTTAGAATAATTATACCGCGCTTGTCGTCAAAAGCAGGAAAAGACTCCGAAGCAGTACAGGACGCGGGAAACGCCAACGTTTCCGCAAAATCCGCGTCCTTTTGCGTATCCTTTTCTCCCGTAAATCCGATATGAACATCTATCCCTTGCGCCGTCCATTCACGGGCGAGGAAGAGAGCTTTCTCGCAGAGTTCATCAACCGCCTGCCGCGCGGAATCCGTGTAGGGTTCATCTGTTCGCGTGTCAAGGAAGAGGAGAACACTTGAGTGAAAAGGCGGCGTCCTTTCTTCTTCACGGACAAAAAGCTCTCTGGCATGGCTGAAAAGCTTCCAATTGATTCGCCGCGGATCGTCTCCGGGCACGTAGGGTCTGTGATCCACGAGGTTTTCACCCCTTAAAACACTAGCGCCAATGCTCTGCATATCTCCGCCCTTTACCGGCGGACTGGCGCTTTCCTGCGCGGGATTCGGCAAGACAAGGAGTGGTGGAACAGGAAGGATAGATAGGGCGTTCTTCAGCAAGAAGAAACCCATCGCGTCTGAAAAGATGAACGCCTCGCTGTCTCTATAATATGCGCCTCGCTCTTTCGCAATAAAACCCTCTGGACGCAAAGGATCAAAAATGAAACGAATCAGCCTCTTATCAGCTGTTAAAAGCTTCGTTTCACAACGGACAAGGATACCGGGTATTTTCAACAATTTCAGAAATTGCGGACAATGGGGGACAGATACCGTAACTTGCCCGCCCGTGTTTACCTTTTCCGATAAAACGACGTGGAAAGAGGTTTTCATTTCGTTCCTAAAAACGAGTCCGATGATTAGAATCGTGATGAAACAATAACTGAGAACCACCAAAAACACACAGGCGATGAAAATAAGACCTATTTCATGGCGAAAATGCCCAATAATAAAGCAGAGAATAGCGATAAAAAAGGTAAAAACGCCTAAAAACGATGGCTTTGGGAACATTTCTTTTTATACGATCTTCTTTTTGAGAATTTCCGCGCAGATTACCCGTATTATAAGAAGAATATCCGCGGGTTTGATTGAACGGCTTGTTTTGAGGCGGTGGCAAAGAGCTGGACCGCAGAGAATAGCTATGTCTTCGTCAATCACGAAGTCTCGTCCTCGAACAAAAGCCAACGCCCTGGACGCCGCGAGAAGGTGCAAGCCAGCACGAGGCGAGGCGCCCAGAGTGATGTTTTCATGGGCGCGGGTAGAGCGAACAACGTCGGCTACCGCCTCCTTTAGGCTTTGATGGCAAAAAACTTTACTCGCATCGTCCTGCGCTTGTAAGAATTCAGCCCGCGTTATAACAGGCTCAAGGTTAGATAGGGTTTCTTCCGCGGGATTGTCTTCAAAAATCGCCAGCTCCGCATCCCGATCTGGATAACCCAAGGAGAGCTGTAGCATAAACCTATCGAGTTGCGCGGACGGCAGGGGAAAAGTACCTTCGCTTTCAATGGGGTTTTCCGTAGCAATGACGAAAAAAGGCTCTTTTGATTTATAAGATGTGTTCCCGACTGTAACCTGCCGTTCCGCCATGACCTCAAGCAAGGCGGATTGCGTCTTCGGAGCGGTTCTGTTGATCTCGTCCGCCAGCACGATATTCGCCAGAACGGGTCCCGGCACAAAACGGAACGTCTTTGTATCAGGGTCAAACACGTCTACGCCGGTAATATCGTAAGGCAGAAGGTCGGGCGTAAATTGTATACGTTTAAACATAAGCGGCTCGCCGTCCTCGTCAGCGATGAGCCGCGCCAAAGTCTTTGCTACCGTAGTCTTGCCCAACCCCGGATTATCTTCAATCAGGACGTGTCCCTTTGCCAAAACGCAGGCGATGAGCAGTTCAAGGAATTCTTGTTTGCCTTTTATGACTTTCTGAAGCCCGTCAAGCAATTTTCCTACCGATTCATTCATAAAAAAAGCATATCCCAAAAAACCGTTTAATACAAGAGGAGTAGGAAGGGCTAGATACAGCTTATAATCAATTCGGTTATGGCTTCAGGAGATAGTTTATCCGTATCTATGACGAGGTCTGCGAAACCAAACACATCGTTATCTATGTTGTAGAGCTTGAGGTAGCGTTCACGGTCGCGGCTGTCCCGTTCCGTGGTGAAACGGACGACTTCTTCGAGAGTGCCGCCTTCCCGTTTGATGATGCGTCCAGCGCGGGCTTCAGGAGACGCCTTGAGGTAAACCTTCAAATCCGCTTGAGGGAGCATCCAGATGGCGAGCCGCGATCCAAGCACACAACTCCCTTCCAGAGCGAGGGATACTTGGCGCCTGTCGATTTCCTTATCCCAGGTGTCGTCCTTGTCCGCCAGATCAAGCGCCTTACGCAAGTCCAAGCCTCTCTCTTGAGCCAAGGACCTGAACGTAAAATTGATAAATTTGATCCCCAGCTTCTCAGCCGCTAGTCGGCTCACCGTGGTATTTCCGCACCCGCTCTTACCAGATATTGCGATTCGGATTTCCTTGTTTTCCATATCCACTCCTTTTCACACTGCTTTATTCGTTTGTTTTTCCTGTTTTCCAGACAGCTTCTCGTATATTTCAAGATATTCACGTCCCATTTTTTCAACGGAATAGTCTCTTTTCACAATGTCACGGCTTTTATATCCCATGTCGCACGTCTTTACTCTATCCGTAAGCATTTGTTTGAGGAGAGTCACCGCCTCGTCCTCGCCGGTGAATAGGTAGCCGTTTTCGCCCTGCACTACGAGGTCTCTATTACCCGGGACGTCTCGTAAGAGAAGGGCGCATCCTACGTTCATGGCTTCAAGCACCCCGAAAGGTAAGCCTTCCCACGCAGACGTCGAGAGGTATATAAAGGTACGGTTCAGGTAAGAGTCGACAGCCGCCTTGTCTACCCAATCGGTAACCGTTACGTTGGGGGATTGCAGGGCAGTGCGGAGCGGTCCATCACCGACCCAGAAGAAGTTACCTTCCACCCGCGCGGCTATTTTATTGAACAAAGCAGGGGTTTTCTGAACGCTCGCTATGCCCACGAAGGTAATAATGTCGGCGTTTTCATTCTTTTTCACCGGGGAAACGGGAACGCCGTTAGACACAAAAAGCCCGTTTCCTCCCAAATTATGATAGAGTTCCGCCTCTGATTTCCCGCATCCTACCACAATGCCGCCGAAAGCTGCGCCGATTCTCTCTAAAAGGCGGAAAAACCAACGGTCGCGTTCACTAATGTCGGTTCTGATAAAAGACGCTCCGTGCGGCGTATAGATAACTCGCTTGATGCCCAGATACCTACAGGCAATCCGCCCTAAGAAACCCGCTTTAGAGGAGTGAAGATGAATTACAGCATCTTTATATTCTTTCAATATATTGATAAGCGAAATAAGCGCTTTTGGGTCGTTCTTCAAACTAATTTCTCTTCCCGCAAAGGGCCAGTCGATAAATGTAACGTAAGACGGGAATTGTTCCTTGACGTTTTTAATTTCGTCAACCCACATTCTTGAGCCGTGAATAATGAGATGGTTTATTTTAGGCAACTGTTGTGTTATACTAATAACGGCGGTCGTAACGCCTGATGCAAAAGGTTCGAGAACATGAACAACAAACATGTTCCTAGTATTGATAATTTGTGAATAATTGTCAAGTA
This sequence comes from Treponema sp., assembly GCA_031265825.1. Classification (GTDB taxonomy): domain Bacteria; phylum Spirochaetota; class Spirochaetia; order Treponematales; family Breznakiellaceae; genus JAIRKH01. Next base: position 7,311 of record JAISCD010000033.1, read on the forward strand.
TAGAAAAGGTCAATTAAGGAGGACTGATGTATACTTTCAAAGAGATTGTTGATTCTTTGCCTGAAGAGAAGAAGAGAGCCGATGGGCTGTGGACGAAGTTCGTTCTTCGTCCTCTCGCTGTGCCGTTGACGTATCTCGCGTTAAAACTGGGGCTTAAAGCTAATACGACGTCGTATTTATCCGCGTTGTTCAGTGTTGGAGGGGGCGTGCTTTTCTGTATGGAAGGCTTTTGGGCGCCGTTCTGGGGGGCGGTTATGCTCAACATATTCTCCGTCTTTGACTGCGTTGACGGTAATGTGGCGCGGGTAACGAAAACGGCGTCGCCGTGGGGGGCATGGGCGGACGCGGTGATGGGTTTCGTAGCGTACTGCGCGATGTTCCTTTCTATGGGTGTCTATATTTATCTCCGCACTGGCTGGTGGTGGATTCTGCTCATAACAGGCGTTACTTCGTCGGCAAACCTGCTCGCCCGCGTTGCTTATCAGGCTTATAAGAACATTGTCGGCAAGAGCGAGGCGGAAAACACCATTTCGTTTGAGCAGAAGCTTGCGGAAACCGTAGGCATTACAGGTTTTATGACGCCGCTCATGCTTGTGTTTCATTGCATTTGGGAAGAATGGCAGTGGGGTATGCTCGGCATCGCGGCTTTCAACGTGGCGTTCTACTCAGGCGGCTGTCTTGTCACCCTAATAAAACTAGCCCGCAAACAGCCGAAGGCTGTTTAAATACTTCACAACGGGTGTTGTACGAAAGGGTGTGCCGCTTCCATTGACTTGACGGTTACGCTTGCAGGCAAGCGGAACCTCCTTGATGTTAGAAGAGGTCTCCGCTGACCCCGACAAGCGGAGCCTTCGCGTTGTCTGATACCTCTGACACCATGCCCAACAGGGTGTTGTCTAACAGAGCAAGCCCTGCTGACCCTGACATAACGCTTTAAAATACCCGAAGGGTGCGCTTGTACACAGGCAAAGCCTCCGCGTTGTCTAATACCTCTGACACCATTTACTTATTTGACTTCGTAGTAAATTCTCAAGAAGGGGGGCGCGTCTTTCCCTAAACGTGATTGGCACACAGTCGCCCTTGTGTCACGCCCCCCTCCGCTCCAGACCCGCACACTTCCCGCATATAAAAATGGGGCGGAGCAAGACGCTTTTAAACGCCCGCAGTGTGCGGGTCTTCCACTACCCCCCAAACATTCTTTGCACGCGAGGCGTGCTTAAAATCGCCAAGAGTTCTTACAAAATCGCCAAGAATTCTTCTGAAAATGATCAAGAGATTTTTAAAAAACGTCAAGAGATTTTTAAAAATCATGCGGGAGATTTTCTAAAATCGTCAAGAGTTTTTTAAAAAACATACGGGAGATTTTCCAAAATCGTCAAGAGTTTTTTAAAAATCATAAGGCGATTTTTTTCAAGGCACGCCTGTTTAATGACTTCATAACGGGGCGGCGTACGCAAAGGTGCGTCGCTGTCTCCGATAGGCAAAGCCTCCGCGTTGTCTAATACCTCTGACACCAATTACTTATTTGACTTCGTAGTAAATCCTCAAGAAGAGGGGCGCGCTTTCCAAAACGAGATCGCATGCGCCCGCCTTTGTATCGCGCCTTCCTCCGCTCCAAACATTCTTTGTACACGAGGCGTGCTTAAAATCGTCAAGAGTTTTTTAAAAATCATAAGGCGATTTTTTTCAAGAAAAACGCATCTTTCTTCTATTATATAGTAGATTTGGACGCGAAAGCGTTCCACAGTTTGCCGTCCTCTTGTAAGGATTCCGTTTGTTCGGTATACTAACCGCTATGTTTTGGAAAAATAAAAAATTGGAAATACTGCCTGAAGACGAAGTTCGTCTCCAGCCGCTTCTCGGCGTTCAGCCAGAGGTTTACCTTGCTTGTCTCTACGGTGTGGCGATAGTCGCCGTCTTGTTCTTTGTTCTGTTTTATCCGGGGATTTCTAAACCCGGAACCGTTCTGCTTGCCGAATCCGAGCCAGAAGGAGCCGCGGTCTTTGTGGACGATGTGTATCAGTCCGCGACGCCTGCTGAAATTTTCGTGCCTAAAGGAGAACACGTCGTTAAAATAAGCCTTCCGGGTTTTTCTCCGCAGGAACAGACCATTGACGTTAAAGGCAGACTCTTCGGCTCTTTGCTTTTCCCAGAAAAGCAGAGTGTCCGTGCGGCGTTGGCAAGCGCGGAGCCTGAGAAAGTATTTGCCCTGGGCGCGTCTGACTTTGCGGCTTGGTCTTTTGTGGGCGAACCGACGGGCGCTTATCAGATACCCCAGCCGCTTTCCGAAGCCGCCTACCGCGCAACCCCGTCAGATGCGGGCGCTCTAAACAATATCCTCGAAGCCGCGGCGCGGTTCGCCGGCACTCGCGCAAGTCTCCGCGACCTTATCCGCGCCAAGTACCTCGTGGATAACGGGGGTATAGCCACCTCCCCGTTAAGTTTGCTTGCGTCAACCCAAAATATCATCGCTTATCTCAACAAAAATCCCGCGGCTGTATCGGCTTTTTCCAGCTTAATACCCGCGTCTGAATTGGGCGCAGTCGCGGATTCTGCATGGGGCAGGAGGAAAGCGAATCCTACAGATAAAAATCCATCGGAAAAAGGGACGGAAGTCCTAATCGCTGGACTTTTGTTCACGGAAATCATAGAAGGAAACGATTCTTTCTTTCTTTCAGAAACGATTCCCCTATGGTCATGGGAACTCTTTCTGAGAACCGCGCCCGAATGGACGGCGGGAAGTCCTACCGAGGCTTCCCAAGAAGGGGTTTCGTGGTTCGCGGCGAAAGCCTACTGCGAATGGATTGCGGAGCAGATAGGAAAAGACGATGGGGAAGAGAAGCCTCCGCTGCTCGAAACGGCGCGGCTTCCTTTTAAGGGTGAATTGGAAACCGCGGCAAGGGCGGGTTTTGCCTTCGACGGGCAGAAATACGAGTGGTGTGAAGACTTTTTTGCGCCGCTTGACTTTCTTTCCGCTGACGCAAAGAGTATAGCGGACGTGGGGTCGCCTGAACGCACCGTCTTTAGCCGAGATGGAGAGAAAGCCTCCTTGCCGCCCGCCCTCCACTCGCCGTTTGTCTCCTTTCGGCTGGTGGTTAGATGACACCCTTCGGGTGTTTTAAAGCGTCCTGTTCCGCGCCTGCCTTGCGGCGGCGCACCCTTTTTGGGGGGTAGCGTAAGACCCACGTAAATGGGGAACCGAGCGCAGGGGGGCGCACCACAAAGGCGACTGTGTGCCGAGATGTTTTGGAAACAGCGCCCCCTTCCTAATAACGAATAGGAACCCCGCTTGCCTGCAAGCGCACCCTTCGGGTGTTTTAAAGCGTCTTGTTCTGTTAGACAACGCCCTGTTGGGAATTGGTGTCAGAAGCGCCAGACAACGCGGAGGTTACGCTTGTTTACAAGCGTAACCGTCAAGTCAGTGGAAGCGGCACACCCTTTCGTACAATAACCATTGTGAAGTATTTAAACACCCGAAGGGTGCCTTTCGGACAACACCCCGTGTGAAGTCGTTAAACAGCCTTCGGCTGGGGGAGGGAGAGATGGTAAGAGCGGGAGAGCTTCTTTCGGTTTTGTTCGACGAGCGCCTCGCGGAGAAAGTCCGAAACATGACGAAGCTGTTTGCTTCGTGGAAGACAATAACTATAGAAGAAAGAATAGCGTCGGCGTTTGATCACTCCCATATTGCGGAGTTCGAGCGAAACGTGCTTCTTATAGAAGCCGACCATCCGGGTTGGATACAGATACTCCAGACGAAACAACAAAGACTATTGGATAACTTCCAACGACGGTTTCCGAGCATGGGCGTACGGGGCATTTCGTTCCGCTTGAGCCGCGGACCCATCAGACGGATAGAAGAACCCAGAGAAGAAATAATGGAAAAGCCAATGGGAAAAAGGGAAACTATCATTCAAGAAGACACGGTTCCCACCACGTTTGAGAAAGATGAAACCCTGAAGCGGATAATCGAGCGGCTAGAAAAGAGTTTAAGATGAACGAGGAAAGACAATACGAGAACTGTCGCTTGTGCCCGCGGCGGTGCGGGGCAAACAGGCTTCGCGGTGAGAAAGGCTTTTGCGGGGAGACCGCGAGCCTTCGTATAGCATCGGCGAGCCTCCACCACGGGGAAGAGCCGCCCGTCGCGGGCAAGCGCGGCTCAGGCGCGGTCTTTGTGAGCGGGTGTAACTTAGGTTGCGCCTTTTGTCAAAACTTCCAGATTTCACAACAAGGCTTGGGCAGAGCCGTTTCCATAGACGAGTTTGCCGCAATTTGCCTTGCTTTGCAGGAAAACGGAGCGGAGAATATCAACATCGTTACGGGAACCCATGCGACACCCACGCTTGTCCGCGGCATCGCGGCGGCGAAAGCAAGCGGGCTGACCCTCCCCGTGTTGTGGAATTCTTCGGCTTATGAAAATGAAGACACGCTCGCCTTGCTGAAAGACGTTGTTGATATATTCCTGCCAGACATGAAAACCCTTGACTCGGAAACAGCGCAAACGTTTTTCAACGCACCCGATTACCCTGAAGTCGCGGCGCGGGCTATCCTCACGATGTTGAATATGACAAAACGCCTCTCTTATGCCCACGAAGATGGGGAGAAGATGCTGTCTGGGGTCGTTGTGCGCCACCTCGTATTGCCCGGCCGCCTTGATTCCACCCGCGCCGTAATAGAATGGTTTGCCGAAAACGCCCAAGACCGCGCTTTGCTTTCGCTTATGACCCAATATACGCCGATGGGCGTCCGCACGCCCGCGCGTTATGTAGACCAAACTGAATACGAAACCCTCCTCACATGGCTTGACGAGTTCGGCGTGGACGGCTTTTATCAAGAATTATCGCCTGATAGAGAATGGCTCCCGGACTTTTCCCGTTTTAACCCCTTCTCGTCAGAACTATCAACCCCTGTGTGGCATTTCTTGCGTTGAAACCCGCGTCAGTGGTTCATGAAATTCACGATGATGTCGCGGTTGTCCAAGAGGGAACTCAAAGATACGTTTGCGTGCAGACGCTCAATGATTTGGGCGAAGAGTTTGGTGATGTTGACGCTGATATACCATTCACGTTCTAGTTCCTGATAGACGGCGTTTGTGCCGATGATGCGGTAGAAAAGCCCGTTTTTATACGCCTCGTCGAAGTAGTCTATAGCGTTTCCCGAAAACAAAGGCAGACTTATCGCCGCAATCACCTTCCCCGCGTTCTGTTCCTTCAAGAATTTCATAGCTTTGAGTAGCGTGCCGCCTGTGCCGAGCATATCGTCAGCCATGAAAACGGTCTTGCCTGAAACATCCCCCAAGAGCTTTATCTCCGCGATGTTGGAATCAAGGGCGTCTTTAGAGACTTTTGAGTAATCGCGCTCCTTGTAGAGCAGGGCAAGCGGCTTCTTGAGAGCCGTGGCGTAGAATTTGTTACGATCAACCGCGCCGGTGTCTGGGGAGACCACCACGAAGTCGTCGTTCAACACGCCGGGTAGTTCAGTCAGGGTGCGGATGATTTGGTAGCTGGCGTGGAGATTTTCGAGCGTCATCGCGCGAAACGAGTTGCCGATTTCCCGCGAGTGTATGTCCAGCGTGATAATACGGTTTACGCCAAGGAATTCGAGCTGTTGCCCCAAACGGCTTGCGGTCAAGCCTTCCCGTCCCTTCTTTTTGTGCTGGCGTGAATAGGGGTAAATAGGCAGAACCAAGGTGATTCTGTCGGCGCTTGCCTGTTTTGCCGCGTCAACGGCGACGAAAAGCGTCATAAGGTGGTCGTTGACGGACAATATCTTGCGATCATCGCCGTTGAAACGCACCGGAAAACGGTTTTCCACGTCTTGGAATATGAATACGTCTTTGCCTCGTATGGACTCCATGATTTCCGCCTTGACTTCGCCGTTTGCGAACATGGTGAAGTTGACTGGAACTTTGATACGGGGCGCGTGAAATTTGTCTATGTCGTCGTTTGAGGAAGGAACGGAACGAGAAATGTCGTTTATGAAGTTGATTTTATTGATAATGGACAAGGGATCGCCGTTGAAACGCTCAGACAGTTTGACTACGGTTTTTTCAAATTGGCGGTGGAAACATTGTTTCAAGTGAAACGCCACCTCGTCGGCGAAGACTTGTCCGCCCGGACAGGCAATTACTGCAATGTTGTTTGAATAATCCACGATAGCAATACTGTAGCATGAAGAAATCTTTTTGACAAGGGCGGATTGATTCAGTCATTGTTATTGCTACAGGCTTTACAGACGCTCGTTTATAACAACAAGTATGACTCAAATAACAACAGATATGACTCAAATAACAACAGATATGACTCAAATAACAACAAGTATGACTCATAAAACAACAAGTATGACTCACAAAACAACAAGTATGACTCATATAACAACAAGTATGACTCACAAAACAACAAGTATGACTCATATAACAACAGATATGACCCATATAACAACAAGTATGACTCACAAAACAACAGATATGACTCATATCACAACAAGTATGGCGCATATCACGGCAAGTAAGACTCATATCATGACAAGTAAGACTCATATCACAACAAGTATTACCATATTATGACAAGTATGACTCATATTACAACAAGTATTTCTTATATTACGACAAGTATTTCTTATATTACGACAAGTATGACTCATATTATGACAAGTATGACTCATATCACAACAAGTAAAAGCAGTAAGACACTTTCTAAACAATAAACAAACATTGATAACGGGCATATAATACCGCTAATTGTGAGAGCAATGAGCAGTGAGCAATGAGCAAGGGAGGAAAGATGGCCGGGTGGTGTCAGACATCGGTGTCAGGGTAGCGGCTTGTGAGCGGTGTCTGACACCGGTGTTGTCGGGGCGATGGCGAGCGAAAAGTTTTTTCAGTATTTATCGTAATTTTTTTGTTTTATCCCATTGACTTTAATTGATTGTTTGTGATATAAATAAGAAAGGGTTTTCTAATCGGGGATAACCCAATAACTTCAATTTCAATTATAAGGAGAGAGAAATGGCTCAAGCAAGAAGTAAAAATGCTCGTACGTCAATTAACAAACAGAAATTTTTCTGTTCGTGCGGTGGAGAGATTCAGGTAAAACAGCTGTCCCAGAGCGGCAAGAAAAAGATCATAGCCGAGTGTGGGAATTGTAAGCGTGTGGAACGTCGCCCTTCGGATTTCAACTAGAACGAATTTGAAAAAAGGAGAAACATTTGGCAACAAAACAAAGTTCTGCTGAAAAGCGGCATAGGCAGAGTGAAGAACGCCGCATAAGGAATAAGTCGGCTAAAAGCGCCATAAAGACAAGTGTAAAGAAATTCACGACTTCCATTCAAGACAAAGACGCAGGCGCGGCGGAAACGAATTTGAGAGAGACCATCAAGAAGCTTGATACTGCGGCCGGTAAAGGTATTTTCCATAAAAATACCGTTGCGCGCAAGAAATCAAGGATGCAAAAACTCTTCAATACGCTTAAAACGGCTCAATGACAGGTTCTTATGACAAAGAAAAAAAAATACACAAAAGCAGAAATTCTCAAATCTATTTCTACAGAAACAGACTTCAAACAAGACCAGATACGATGTATCATTGATGTTTTCATTCGTGAAATTAAAACGGCTCTTATCGCTCGCAAGACCATTGAACTTCGAGGATTTGGTACCTTTGAGATAAAGGTTAGAAAAGGGCGTACTAGAGCTCATAACCCCAGAACCGGAGAAATCGTCTCGGTGCATGACCACGGTATTGCCGTTTTTAGACCAGGACGCGACTTAAAACAGGCGGTGTGGGGTATTACTTCTCTCGAAAAATGAGAATCCATCTCGCCTGTTTCACTGCTGTTCTTTTGGGAGCTGTTCTTTTTACGCTCTCGTTTCCTAATCTTATTTTTTCAGAGGGTCTTCCCTTTTTTGCATGGTTCGCTTTGACGCCGGTTTTTTGGCTTATTGCCAAATCCGGCGTTAAAATGTGCGTGTTTTGGGGCGCGCTCTATGGCTTTAGTGCCTATAGCCTTTTCAACTACTGGCTCACCACTTTTCACCCGTTGGCCGGCATTATCGTGGGGATTATTTACCTCATTTACTTCGCTATTCTGTTTCCATTATTAAAAACAGCGATCATTATCTTCCCAAGACATGGCTATCTCCTCCAGTGGGTACTGTGGATGTGTTTTGAATATGTCCGTACTTTGGGATTTTTGGGCTACTCTTACGGCATCATTGGTTATTCACAGTGGAATGTTCTGCCTGTCAACCAAATAGCGGACATCTTCGGGGTATGGGGCGTATCCGCGCTGGTTGTATTCCCCTCCGCATGGCTTGCCGCGGGAAAATGGGGAACAGAGCTATGTTCCTCCTCGCAACAGTCGCTTGGCTTGCGTATGCGTCGTCTCGTAGAGGCGCCGCGCTTGCCTCTGCGGGCGCGGCTTTTCCCTTTCGCCGTATGGCTTGTCGCGCTTATCGTTACGCTTGTCTACGGCTTTACGTCGCAAACCGACTATACGGATGCAAAGTCCGTGCGCGTCTCCATGATTCAACAAAATGACGATCCATGGATAGGCGATATAGTTCAATACCGCAAGAATTTTGAAAAACTGAGGCGTCTCTCGGATATAGCATTGGCGCAAAAGCCTGATATGGTTGTATGGTCAGAAACTGCATTTGTGCCGCGTATCTATTGGCATAAAACCTATCGTGACGATGGGGTTTCGTGGCTGTTGGTGAAGGACTTGCTGGACTATCTACAGGTGCAGGACGTTCCTTTCGTGATTGGCAACGATGACGCAAGGCGTGAACCTGAAAAAAATCCCGATGCGGCTGAAAAATACCGCGTAGACTATAACGGTGTGCTTATTTTTCAAAAAGGCGAAATCATTGACCAATATCGCAAAGTCCACCTTGTCCCGCTGACCGAATATTTCCCATACCGAAAGCAATTGCCCTTTGTTTATAGTATTTTGGAAAAGGCAGACACTCATTTTTGGGAGAAGGGAGACAGACTCACTGTCTTTGACGTGAACGGCGTCAAATTTTCAACGCCGATCTGTTTCGAGGACACATTCGGCTATTTATCGCGAGATTTTACGCGAAACGGGGCGGAATTGATTGTCAACCTCTCAAATGACGCATGGTCAAAGAGTCTTTCCGCTCAGATGCAACATCTCTCGATGGCGGTCTTTCGCTCAGTGGAGAATCGGCGTTCAATGATCCGCGCTACTGCGTCGGGGCAAACGTGCGCTATAGACCCTAATGGCAAAATCCTCGTCATGGCGGAGCCTTTCACTGAAACGCAAATCACAGCGTCCGTCCCTTTATCGTCAAAAATCTCTTTTTACACAAAACATGGAGACTGGTTGCCTCGTGTCTTTCTAGGAATAGCCGCCATTCTCCTTGTTTGGGGAATCGCCCGCAAGTTATATATCAGAGTCTTCAGAAACGTTTGAAGTCTCAGCGAGCGATTCATAAGCGTTCAGATACGTACAAAAAATTTATATAACCCCCCTTGATATTAAAGAAAAATAGGTTTATAGTATTAAAGATACTAAATTATAAGGAGACTTTTATGAATAAGAGACTTTTAATATGTCTTATCGTGGTATTGACGTTTGTTGGGTCAATACTTATCGCCCAAGAGGGTTACAGGGGCCCTAATGCAAGCATTGTAACTGTTGAGACGGCAAAAGGTATGCGGGATGATTATCCGGTAACTTTGCAGGGAAAAATCGAGCAATCTTTGGGCGATGAAAAATATCTATTCGCCGATGATACCGGAAGTATTATTGTTGAAATAGATAATAGACTTTGGCGTGGACTTTCGATAGATCACAATGATACTGTTGAAATAACAGGAGAAGTTGAAAAAGGGTTTACAAAAATCGAAATAGACGTAAGTAGTATCAAAAAATTATAAATAAAATCTATTGAATGTTTCAGGTTACGAAAAACTACAACCAGCGTTATATTGTCGAGTTTTTCGTAACCATACTTGCCTTTATCCTACAAAAAATATCATAAGCCTTGATGGTTTAGCCTGTTGATCCTTCCTAGAAAAAATGTTATCCTCTCCCTCGTGGCATACATAAAAAACCTATTTGACAAGAATTTTCTCGAATACGCCTCTTACGTTATCAAAGATAGGGCGATTCCAGATATGGAGGATGGATTAAAGCCTGTTCAACGGCGTATCCTCCACTCGCTTTTTGAGATGGACGACGGTAAATTCCACAAAGTCGCAAACGTAGTCGGGCATTGCATGAAATACCACCCGCATGGGGACGCCTCTATAGGAGACGCGCTCGTTGTGCTTGCCAACAAGAACCTATTCATCGATAAACAAGGCAACTTCGGCAATATTTATACAGGCGACTCCGCGTCAGCGGTCCGCTACATAGAGTGTCGGGCGACTCTGCTGGCAAAAGACGTTTTCTATAATCCGAAACTGACCCAAATGGCGGATTCTTACGACGGACGCAACAAGGAGCCGGTGCTGTTCCCCGCGAAAATCCCCGTGGTGCTATGTATAGGAGCGGAAGGCATCGCTGTGGGAATGTCAACTAAGATTCTACCTCACAACCCCGTCGAAGCGCTGATCGCCGAAAAAGCCTGTCTCTTGAAAAAACCTTTCGCCCTCTACCCAGACTTCCCCACCGGTGGACTCGTGGACGTTTCCGATTACAGGGACGGTATTGGTAAGGTCATCGTCAGGGCAAAACTCGATGTTTCTGACCCCAAACGCATCGTCGTACGCGAGTTACCTTTCGGTTCGACAACCGAGAGCCTCATCAACAGTATAGAAACCGCTGCCAAAGCCGGGCGCATCAAGATTCAGTCCATCAACGACTTCACTACCGAAAATGTAGAGATTGAGATAAAACTCGCTCGCGGCGTCTATTCCGAGGAAACCGTCAAGGCGCTCTTCGCGTGGACTGAATGTGAGCAATCAATATCGGTTAATTTGCTCGTAATAAAAGACAAACTGCCGATCGTGATGACTGTAAGCGAAATTATAGCGCATCATACAGAAGCACTAGTCAAAATCCTCACGAAAGAACTTGAAGTCGAGAAAAAAGACCTACTTGATAAGGCGCATATCCGCAATCTGGAACGAATTTTCATCGAAGAACGCATTTACAAAATGATTGAACGAATGAAAACCTCCGAAGGCGTACAAAAAGCTGTGATTGCAGGCTTTGAAGTGTTTGAAAAAGAGGTTGAACCGCGGGGCGTGAGCGCTGAAGATGTGGAAACTTTGCTCAAAATCCCAATTCGCCGCATTTCTATTTACGATATAAACAAGGCGAAGGCTGAAATGGATACTATTCAAGCGCGGCTCAAAGAAATCAACGCGCATCTCAAGAATATCACAGCTTACACGCTGAACTTTTTGGATAGAATCATTGACAAAGTCCGCGCCATAGAGGGAGGCGGCAAACGCCGTACTGAAGTGGCGAAATTTGGCAAGATTGACATGAAAGAAGTGGTAAAAAAAGATATTCAGCTTAAATACGACCGTACGACCGGCTATCTAGGAACCTCTGTGTCAGGAGAGAGTGTGGCGGAACTATCACCTTTTGACCGCGTACTTTTCATCCGTAACAACGGGACGTATGTAGTACAGGACCTACCGGAAAAGCTCTTCATCGGCGAGAATGCGTGGTGGATCGGCGTTGCCGATAAGGAAGCGCTCGCGGGCATGGTTTTCACCGTTGTCTACCAAGAACCAAAAACAGGCTACACATATATCAAACGATGCGTCATCGAAGGGTGGATTATGAACCGCAACTACTCGCTTGCGCTTGACGACGCGAAGATTCTCGTTATTGATCCGCGCAAGAAATTTTCCTTTACCTTGTTTTACACCGCGAGTCCTCGCGTCAAAATAACCAAAGAGACTTTCAATGCACAGGATTTCGCGGTGAACAGCTTGAAGGCGCGCGGAGTTCGTCTCACGATCCGCGATGTCGCCAGAGTGGAAATAAAATAGTCAACAACGGTCTCCCTTTTATCGTTCCGGCTGTATGCGACGTTTTTGTAGCCCGTATAAGGGCTTTGCGCAACAAAGTCCAGGGTTGCAAAAATGTGGGTATAGTGAGCCGTGGGAGGCGTAGCCGACCTAGGCGCACGGAATCCTGGGATGCCCAACGAGTGCGGAACGCATACAGACCTGTTAGGTGCAGTAAATCTTGTTTTCATTCTTTTATCATTTCAACAAAATTTAATGATTTTAATAGAACATCCACTCCATCAGTTGTTTTCCCAAAATATTGACAAAAAAATCTTTTCAAAAGCACTATACGATATAGGCAACTCTTTTGCTTTTCCTTCAAAATCAATGAAATCTTTTAATTTATTGTCAGGAGAATAGGTAATACTATGTTTTATACTGTCAATAATAAATATAATTTTGCGAAACTAGAAGCGAGTTAATGATAGACGTTTTGATCCAAGGCCGAATCGAACGGCCGACCTGCCGCTTAGGAGGCGGCCGCTCTATCCCCTGAGCTATTGGACCATGGCGATAATTAAGGCATATTTTCCTATAAATGTCAAGCATTCAGGCTGTCTTTCAATGAAAAAGATGGGGAAATACGCGCTTTATCCCCATTCATTCCGAATCTACCTTACCCCGCAAATAGCATACCCAGTAAACACTTTCGCTAATCATTGACTTTTTCTCCCAAGTGTAATACATTAAACAATATAAATGTTCAGATGTCCAGTTGGACACGGTTTATGAGGAATGAACATGAATAATTTCGCTATAGAAAATACCGGGCTGAAAGAAGCTCGTAGACGGATAAAACATTTTTCTGAAAACTGGGAAACGTCTCTTGACCTTTCTGGTTTGGATTTGGATCAATTATCAGAGGATATGTTTGAAGATATTGATCCAGAAATGGTACAGTCTCTCAATATAAGCATGAATAAACTCGAAGAAATCCCTTCTTTTATCGTGGTTTTCTCGTTGATGGAGGTTTTAGATGTAAGTAATAATCGGATTAAAAAAGTGCCGGACGCCGTTACCACGCTCTCGTTTCTCAAGAAACTCAAGGTCAATGACAACGATCTTATGGAATTGCCTGAAAACATAGACAAGCTTGCCATGCTTGAGACTCTGGATGTCAGCCATAATAAGCTTGTAAAACTGCCAGAATCTATCAAAAACCTCCACTCTCTCAAAAGATTCGACTTCACGTTGAATAAACTCGCGGAAGTTCCTAATTCCGTACGAAAGTTCGTCGTCTATAAAGAAATCAATATCTTGACTCATATACGGAAACTCACGGAAAGTATTTCGGAAACCGAATTTCCTTTTAGCGATTCTTTTTTTGAGAAGGCGAAGATTCATATCAAGGCACTGGCGGAATGGTTTCATCTTTCTGCCTTGCAATCCGTCATATACGCCCAGTTTCTTACCAGATTCGAGGATTCAGCCATATATCTACGGGAAATTGCCGCATCTTTCAATTTAACTAGCCTTGAAATGCTTCCTTTTCTGAACGAATTTGAAGAACTCGAAAGAAAAAAACTTCTCTTTTGCCGTAGACCACCTGAAGGAGATTCGGTTTCTTATCGCATCCCGACTGAAGCGATAGAGTCTCTGCGTTTTAACAAACCGTACGTTGTAGAGACTTACAAAAATGTGTCTATCGACGAATTTTTTGATGTATTGGATAAGTTGTTTGATAGACGAGGCAATAGCGAAATATCCTACGAGGCGTTTGTCGAGGAATTAAACATCCTCATTGACAATAATACGCGACTCGTTCTCACCCAAAAGCTCAAGGCGCTTCAGCTCGCGCGAGACGATCTTGTCTTGTTTCTACGTTTTTGCCAGCGGTTCGTGAATTATAACGATGAAAATATCGGCGTAAGCGATATAGGCGGGATATTTAATAACGCTTCTTACAGGAACGTTACGAGAGCCTTGTTTGACGGGGAACATGAACTTTTAAAGCGAGGGCTCATTGAAAAGATAGAAAAAGATGAAGACGCAGACGACTTCTTCGGAGATAGCGAGCATTTCACCTTGACGCTGGAAACAAGGGAGAGTCTGTTTGCGGAGATGAGCCTCAAACTTAAGAAGCTCGAATGGAAGGATTCTCTCATATTGTCGGCTAATATTACCCCGAAACAGATGTTTTATAATAAGAATGAATCCGAGCGTGTACGAGAGCTTACATCCATTTTGACGAAGAACAATTTCAAAGATGTACAGAAGCGGCTTGCTGAAAAAGGCTTGAGGAGTGGATTTGCGTGTCTATTCTCCGGTGCGCCCGGAACCGGCAAGACGGAAACCGCTTACCAGTTAGCCCGTAAGACCGAGCGCGACCTTTTACCTGTGAACATTACCGATATACAGAGTAAGTGGGTGGGGGAGAGTGAAAAGAATCTTAAAACGATTTTTGATAACTACCGCTCCGCAGTAAAGAATCTGGAGCATACGCCTATACTACTCTTCAACGAAGCGGACGCCGTCATATCGCGGCGTTTCGAGCTAGACGTCCAGAGTCGTTCAACAGACCAAATGATGAATAGCCTGCAAAACATTATTCTTGAGGAGATGGAAAAGCTCTCAGGCATACTTATAGCGACTACGAACTTCTTCCAAAATATGGACAAGGCGTTTGAGCGCCGTTTCTTGTACAAAATAGACTTTAAGAAACCTGGTCTTTCAGTGCGTCAAGCTATATGGCAAAATATGTCGCCTGAGCTTTCAAGCGACGATGTAAAGACGCTCGCTCAGCAGTTCGACTTTTCAGGTGGGCAAATCGAAAACATCGCCCGCAAGTCTATCACTGATTACGTGCTTTATGGCAGAACGCCTTCTTTTGAAAGAATAACCTTGTTCTGCAAAGAAGAATTTTTGACAAAACCAGACGAAAAGCTTCTTGGTTTTGCCGTTTAATATAAAGGAATAATTATGAAACTAAAATATAATTCACCGACGATTTTGACTTTTACCTTCATAAGCGCCGCTGTATTGGCTCTAAACCAATTCTTGATGCCTAACTTCATTAATCAGTGGTTTATGGTGCCCGGTCATGGTGATTTTCATTTCGGAGTCCGAAATATCGTCAATCTCTTCACCCATGTAATAGGACACGCGGATTGGTCTCATCTAGTCAACAATTTCTCAATCATCTTGCTCGTAGGACCCATGTTGGAAATGCGTTACGGCTCAAAAGACATGATTCTGATGATGGCTACTACCGCTTTGGCGACCGGATTGCTAAACGTCGTCTTCTTCACAACAGGATTGCTCGGAGCTTCAGGCATTGTGTTTATGATGATACTTCTGGCTTCATTCACTAATTTCAAGAAAGGGGAAATACCACTGACTTTCATTCTCGTGCTGTTCCTTTATTTGGGACAACAGTTACTAGAAGTCTTTCAAAGCGATAATATTTCACAATTCGCCCATATTGCAGGTGGCGTTTTAGGAAGTCTTTTCGGTTTTCTGGGCAGAGGAGAAAGTAGTGAATAGCAGTCGTTACCCGAATTCTTTATCGCAGATTTTTGGGTAACGATGGCTATTCACCATTCATTAGTAAATTACTCCGACAAGATACGGAGAATATCTTCCGGCGTTTGAGCGCAGAGAATTTGTCCGCGCTTTTCTTCGCTTTTAAAGAGGAGGCTCACTTCTGCGAGGAATTGTAGATGGGGACCAGTTTTTTCAATCGGCGAAAGCGTCATAATGAAGATGCGGCACGATTGTTTATCTAGTGCATCAAATTCAACAGGCGTATCTGACACACCCATGCACGCCACCAAGTCTGACAGAGTTTGGCTCTTCCCATGAGGGATGGCAATGCCATGCTTCATTCCGGTTGACATCTTGTTCTCCCGCTCTATCACCGCGGCAAGGGCAGACTCCCGATCCGTTATCTTATGCGCCATTACAAGTATATCAATTAATTCATTGATAATTTCTTCTTTAGTGGTTCCTTTTAAATGGAGACAAACGGTCTCCTTCGTTAACATACCCTTTAGATCCATATTCATATATATAATTTTACCCCATATTTGAAAAAAGTCAATAGCTTTGATTAAAAAATAATCAAAAGACTAAGGAAATGAATAATTCCTATTTTTCCACCGCCGCGATAATTTCCGCCATAACACGCTCTGTGTCGGCATACGGCATCTGACATGTTCCGACCTGTTTATGTCCACCACCACCGTATTTTAGCGCCAACCCGTCGAAATCCAACCTTGTTATTAACCGCATATAAACTCCTTTTATTAAAAATGACTTTTAGTAGTATAATAGAAAGATAATCTTTTGTAAATATTTTTTTGAAGATAAAGATTTTCTCATTCCACGACCGTTTTGACCTGTCCGTCCATGAATCTGATATTGAGACGGTCGCCTCTTTGAACAGAGGATGCGTTTCTGACGAGTTTTCCCGTATCAGCGTCTGTAACGATGGAGAAACCCCGCCGTAAAGCCATATTTGGGTCTACGGCTTCGAGAGTCCGCCGTTCCAGTTCCAGCTTGCGGCGTATGTCTATGACACGGTTTTGCAGAGAGATAATCAAAGCATCTTTGGCATCGTCAAAACGTGCTAAACGCGGTTCTAGGATAGAGCGGAAACGATATTCTATATCTTCTGTGTCAAACGGCTTGGCGAGGAGTCTGATTTTGTCGAGTTTCATTCTCATGGACTGATACATACTATCAATAATACTATGGACAGCAGTTAATGCGGCGCCGCAGTTCGTGCTGACAAGTTCTGCCGCGGCGGAAGGAGTTGGGGCGCGAAGATCCGCCGCGTAGTCGGAGAGCGCCCAGTCGATTTCATGTCCTACTGCACTCACCACCGGTATGCGCGAACCCGCGACCGCTCGGACAACGACTTCTTCGGAAAACGGGAGTAAGTCTTCGAGAGAGCCGCCGCCTCGTCCTACGATAAGCACATCCGCCAAGTTCCAGAGATTAGCCTGTTCAATACGCCTTGCGATGATTGCGGCGGCTTCATCACCTTGAACTGGACAGGGTAGAATAACGACGTTGACGTTTGCGGCGCGGCGGTTTAGTATATTGAGAATATCCCGCAACGCCGCGCCTGTTGGAGAACTCACTACTCCGACCGTCTCTGGAAAGCGTGGAAGACGTCGTTTTCGCCTATCGTCAAAAAGCCCTTCGTCTGCAAGCATCCGCTTCCGCTGTTCCAATAGCGCCAGAATGTCGCCTTCACCGCACTTCTCCATCTCCCCGCATACGATTTGATACGTTCCTCGTTGGTGATAAACGGAAAGATTGCCGGTTACGCGGAGTAACATACCATCCTTCGGCTCAAAGGAAAGACTCCGATAGCGATTCCGAAACATTACTGCGGAAATGCAAGCGCCTTCATCTTTCAATGTGAAGTAAAGATGTCCGGTACTCGAAGGACGGCAATTCGACACTTCTCCCTGAACCTTGATTTCAGGAAACGCCTCTTCAAGATTGGTCTTTATAAGATTCGTCAATTCTGAAACGGTGAATTTTCG
>JAISCD010000102.1 GCA_031265825.1 Treponema sp.
TTAGGAACAACAGGCGCGATAACTCTTCGCATACGGCGCGTGCCACGCCGCGCCCGCCCTCATACTAGTGAATAGGTAGTAGGTAGCAGGTAGCAGTGAACAGTTAGTAATGAGCAAAGAGGAAAGGCGAGACGTGCGGCGGTGTCAGACAACGTGGAGGTTCCGCTTGCTTGCAAGCGCACCCTGCGGGTGTTTTAAAGTGATCCGCTTTGCCCTTCCTGCTAATAAAGAGCAGGCTCCGCTTGCGTGCAAGCGTAGCCGTCAAGACGGGGTCAGCGGCACTACCTTTCGTACAACAACCATTGTGAAGTATGTAACCCCCCGAAGGGTGCCAGCGTAACCGTCAAGACGGGGTCAGCGGCGCACCCTTTCAGACAATAACCCTTGTGAAGTCGTCTAACACCCGAAGGGTGCGGGGTCAGCGGCGACCCCTTTCAAACAATAACCGTTGGGAAGTATTTAAACACCCGAAGGGTGTGGCGATAATATCGGTATTAACGGCTCGGTGAGGGTGATGGCGCACGGATAATCTTCTTCAGTAAGGAGAACCGTCTCGCCGTCCATTTGAGCCAGAATAGGGTAGGCGCCTTGAAACTCAAGGCGAAAAGCGTTTGTCAATATCGTTTGCGGTTTACCAACGTGCGTCCCCTCTCGCACTTGCTTCTTGAGCGCTATCTTGCGGAATAAAGACGTCTGCCGTATCGCGCATACGTTACGCTCGTCAGGAAGTATCCGATTGTGGGAGCCATAAGTACGATACCCGCTCGCGCCTACCGCCAAAAGAAGCAGAGGTTCTTGAAATTCCCCCGTCTGCTTCATGGTTTCGTCAAAAGTTTTAACAGACATAGCCCCAACATGGTAAATCTTATCGTAAAACAGCGCCGCGACATCAACCCATAACTTGTAGAAATCACCGGGTAGCTTGCCTTTCATCTTATTGGTATTGTGCGTAACAAAAGCGTCAAGCCCCACGGAAAGTATGTTGAAAGCCAGAAAGCCGCCCTTGTCCGCAGTGGAGGTTGACAGGCGCAACCCACGGGCAAACTCCACGCGCGTAGCATTGAGGAGAAGATCAAGCGTCCCGCTAAGTTCCCACGCATCAGCCCCATCGTTGCCCGTTCCCATAGGCAGACGGAGAATCGCGTACCGTTCCTTCAGACTCTTGTCTTTCTCTGTTGATAAGAGCAGGGCGCTCAACACTTCGAGGCTCGTGCCGTCCCCTCCCGCCGTTATGATAAGGTGGAAAGCATCGTCATCGCCCATGCCATCGATCAATTTCTTGGCGAATTTACCAGCGTCTTTGGGCTTCGCCGTTAGAAACAGCCCATCATAGGGGGAATCTTGCCGAATAGGAGTATACGGCGCCCTTTCAGCAGACGGTTTCTTGGGAAATTCCACTTGGTAAAGAGCAGCCTCGTGCTTTTTCCACCGCGACGGCATGGTAAACCCGCCGGCGCTTGGGTTTGCGATGATAGTCCACCGCACGAGTCTATCAGACGCAATCGCGCAATGGGAACAGACTTCCGCCATGCGGGAATAAAACGTTTCAATGTCCGCTTTCATGTTATCTCTGCCGTAGACGCTGTTTGCCCACGCGGAAACGCTGGACAAGCTTTATATGCGCGGGACACATATAGGCGCAACTTCCACATTCCATACAGTCCATAAGACCGTTTTTCACCGCCTCGTTAAGATCATCACTCTCAAGAGCGATGTTCATGAGCGCGGGCGAGAGTCGACACGGGCAATTACGGATACAACGACTACAGTGGATACAGGGACCTTCCGTGTCTGACACGGTTTCCGCGGCTGTCATCAGTATGATGCCAGATGTGTTCTTCTGAATAGGAATGTCTAACGTCGCCATGGATACGCCCATCATGGGACCTCCGAAAATTATCTTCTTCAGTGAATAAGAGTCAATCTTCATGAACATTTCAGGCAAATCCGTAAGAATGGTTCCAATAGGCACGCGGATGTTCTTAGGAGTACGGCACGCGCCGCCGCTGACCGTCAAATCACGGTCAATGAGAGGTTTGCCCAAGGAGAAAGCTTCGGCTATCGCCGCAAGAGAGTCGACGTTCTGCACGATACAGCCCGCGTCCATTGGCAGTCCACCAGCCGGTACCTCTCTGCCGGTAAGTGCCGTGATAAGCATCTTCTCTCCGCCTTGTGGATAGCGGGTTCTGCACAACCCCACGGTAACCGCATCTTCAAGTCCAGCAAGGCGGATTTCCCGTTCCATGATGGGGACGAGGCTCTTCTTGTTGTCTTCCATGCCGATGATCGCCCGCTTGACGCCTGTTATACGCATACTAATTGCGAGTCCTTGCACGATCAGGTGAGGCTTTTCCGTCATCACCGCTTCGTCTATGGTGAGATAAGGCTCACATTCAGCGCCGTTAGCTATGATAGTGTCAATCTTGCTGAGTTTTGCCGGCGGCGGAGATAGTTTGATGTATGAAGGAAAGCCCGCGCCGCCCATACCGACTATGCCCGCCTCGCGGACACGAGCGAGACAGTCTTCTTTAGACGCGGTTTGCGGGTCCAGAGGAGGCATAAAACTCGTATCCGAGTCCGCCTTCTCCGGGTCGGCTTCGATGAACACACACAGTCCAAGCGCATTGTTCGATTGAAGATGCATTTCAATTTTCTTGACAACGCCAGCGACCGAGGCGTGAACAGGCACAGCCATTGACCCGGGTTTAACGGCGTCCGCGATTTTCTGTCCGCGTTTCACATAGTCCCCAACCTTGACGAGCGCTTGATTCGGCGCGCCAAAATGTTGGTTTACCGGAATGACGACTTGTTTCGGCACAGGCGCCGTCTCAATGGCTTTGCCTTCGGTCGCGGTCTTGTGCGTGGATAAACGCAAACCGCGCTTAAATGTTTTTATCTTTCTTTCCACTGATTCCATGCTGGCTTCTCCTTACATTGACAACTCACGCTCCGAGGCGGGGATTCTTGGTCAACGTCCTGCAATTACATGAACCCCAAGAGCGCGACAACCTGCCGCAATTCCCATGTGTCACATATATAGAAATAATATACCATGAATTACTTTAAGAAACAAGCCGCCATTATAAAGCCTTGTTTGTGATTAGTAGTTTTATTTTCAGGGCGAATTTAGAGGCTTGACTAAACATTTTTTTTTTATTATCATAGGAAAATATGATTTAGAATAAGGAGTGAATATGTCAGGACATAGTAAATGGGCAAAAATTAAACGCGCAAAAGGGGCGGCGGACGCTCAGCGCGGTCAAACATTCACAAAACTCATCAAGGAAATAACCATTGCGGCGCGTATGGGTGGTGGAGACCCGGAAGCTAATCCACGTCTCCGTACTGCCGTCATCAAAGCTCGCGGGGCTAATATGCCCAAGGGTAATATTGACAATGCCATCAAAAAAGGAACAGGCGAGCTTGAAGGAGTCAGTTACGAAGAGCTAACCTACGAAGCTCGTTTGGGCGAAGCGGCGTTACTTATCGAAGTGCTTACGGATAACCGAAACCGCGCGGCCGCGGATGTCCGCAACATCCTCACGCGCGCGGGGGCGGAACTCGCCAAAGCAGGTTCGGTCGCTCGTCTCTTGACGCGCAAAGGCGTTGTTACTCTTGACGGAGAAAAGTACACGGAAGACCAAGTCATGGAAGCTGCTCTTGACGGCGGCGCCGAAGACGTGAGTCTTTCAGACGGTGTGGTTGAGGTTACCAGTGCGGCGGAAGATTTTGAGAATGTCGTGCAAGCCTTGGAAGCCAAGTCTTTTGAAACCATAAGCGCGGAAATTAGCATGATTCCTGAAGCGCCGGTTATTCTGGACAATAATGATACAGGTAAAGTTCTGCGGCTCATTGAAAAACTCGAAGAAAACGATGATGTGCAGAATGTGTACTCAAACATTGAGATTCCCGAAGGGTTCGGCGAAGAGTAGTGAATTCGTCGTTTTTGAAACAGACAGAGAACGAAATCGTGAAGGCGAGTCTTGAATATTTGCAGGCGCGGAATATTCCCGCGATTCGCATGAATGTAGGGGCGGTTCGGTTTGTTGACAAAGATGGTGGTGGGAGGAATTTTGTTCGTTTTGGAACCCGCGGCATGAGCGATATTTTGGGCATACTGCCTGACGGACGCGCTCTTGCCGTGGAGTGTAAGACGGTAAACGGTAAGTTATCCGATTTTCAGAACGAATTCCTCAACGCCATAAGGCGCAATAACGGTATCGCCATAGTCGCTCGGTCTGTTGATGATGTGGAATTAGGATTGAAGGAGGCAGGTTTTTGAACGAACCACGTAATGAAATTTTAGAAGAAGATGATTTTGATACTATTCTATCAGAAGATATAGATTTTTCCGGTTCTTTGAGTTTTGAGAAGCCCTTTCTTGTGCGAGGACGAGTAACAGGTGAAATAAAAGCCTCAAGCCTCCTTGTCATAGACGAGGGTGCTGTGGTCGAGGCTGACATCGTCGCTCCGAAAGTGGTCATCTGCGGTTCGGTCAAAGGTAATATCAACGCATCCGATAATGTGGAGATTTCTTTGACCGGCAGACTTATAGGCAACATCGCGACATCTGAAATCCGCATGGAAGCTGGTTGTTTGTTCAATGGACGATGCGTGATGCCAGACACGAAGCGTCCATGATTTTCCCTTAAGAGCCAATGAATGGACGCATAATTTGCTTTCATTACATTGGCAAGAAATTAAAAATTTTGCGAAAAAAGCCTTTAATCGTTTTGCCATTTTTAGTAATCTCTTCGTTGATTTTTTCTCAAACCAAGCCTGATGCGCTCATGGAATACCGCATGGGTAATTTTGAAAGAGCCGCTTCTATTTGCAGAGATGAAATCGCTACAAATCCGAATAATTTGGATGCGTACGTTGTCATCTCTTGGAGCCTTGTGAAGATGGGCGATTACCAAAATGCGTTTGCCTATGCTCAAAACGGCATGAAATTGAGTCGTTATGACCCTCGTATCATAGAGATTCTGGGGGAGATCAGTTACTTTCAAGGGAGAAACGCTGAATCTCTACAGTATTTTCAAGAATACATCAACTTTACATCTGAAGGCGGGCGTGTTGACTCCGTTTACTATCTGATGGGCGAGATATTCATAAGGCAGGGGCGGTTCCGCCACGCGGATATTGCTATCTCGACTGCGGTTTATTGGCAACCGAGAAACGCGGATTGGTGGGGACGGCTTGGATATGCGCGGGAAAGTTTTGGAGATATGATAAGCGCCGCGTCTGCTTACGAGAAAGCTCTCGCGCTTAACGCGGGGATGGCGGACGTGCGGCGTGGACTCGACCGTGTCCGAAAAGCCCTCCAGAGATGACCGTCTCCATCCATACATTGGGCTGTAAGTTAAACCAAACTGAAAGCGAAACGCTTGCGGTTGTATTCCGTGAGCGCGGCTATGAAATTATCCCAGAAAACCAAAAGCCGAATATTGTTGTCGTCAACACCTGCACGGTTACCTCAATGGCGGAGCAAAAGGCTCGTGGGATCATCAGAAACGCCGCAAAAAATGCGGCTTGCGTTCTGGTCTGCGGTTGTTACGCCCGCCTTGATAGCGAAAAAATCGAGCGGCTGGGCGATAACGTCTTTGCCGTTGATTTCAAGAATCGGTCAACGGTATTCGCTGAAATTGAAAAACGTCTCCAGCGCCTTGTTCCCAACTTCCAACCTCCAACTCCCAACCCCCAACCCCCAACCCCTCTTTCCCTCCATTCACGAGCGTTTCTAAAGATACAGGATGGTTGTGATAAGTCCTGCGCTTATTGCCGCGTGCGTCTGGCGCGGGGTAGTAGTGTAAGCGTGAATGCGAGAGAGGCGCTTGGACGCTTGCGCCTCTTTGAGAAGGCAGGCTATGCCGAAGCCGTCTTGACAGGCGTCAACCTCAACCTCTACCAAGATGGCGAGAGGGATTTGGCGGGTCTTTTGAAACTTTTCATCAAGGAAACGGAGGGGATACGTCTACGGCTTTCCTCTCTTGAGCCGGAAGCTGTAACGTCGGCGCTGGCGGACGTGTTGGCGCATAGGCGCATCCGTCCGCATTTTCACCTTTCCGTGCAGTCGGGGAGTGATTCGGTCTTGCGGCGTATGCGGCGTCCATATACAGCCGAGCTTGTCGAGGAGAAAGCTATGCTGTTGCGGCGTGTCAAGGACGACCCGTTTCTCGCCTGCGATGTCATAGCCGGCTTTCCGGGCGAGACTGAAGCCGACTTTGAACGCACCTACGAGCTTTGTGTGAGTGTCGGGTTCGCGTGGATACACGCCTTCCCTTTTTCGCCGCGCCCCGGAACCGAGGCGTTTGATCTATCGGGTAGGGTAAACGACAGGGAGATTATCCGCAGGGTATCGCGTCTGACCGAGCTGGCGCGTACAGGCAGGCGTGTTTACGTCAATCGGTGTTTGGAAAGAGGCGGGGTGATCGAGGCTGTTGTGGAAAGCCACCGCGGTTCGTTGCCTGAGAATTGCGTCGCTGCTGTTTCGGAGAATTACCTTAAACTGCTGGTGCATCTTCCCCGCGGCGAAACGTACGCGCGCGGTTCGCTTCTATCCGTACGGCTCACCGCCCCCTCAATTGCGCCTTTTGACGCCGAAGGGCAGGTAACAGGTAGCAGTGAGCAACGATGAGACGGGCGGCGGTGTCAGGCATGGCGCGACTCCCTGCTCTTTGCTACCTACTAACTATTAACTGCTACCTGCTCTTGACACCAGCCCCGATGCCTGACCCTCGCGCCTGGTTCCTTCGTGTCCAGCCTCTGCCCGCCCGTCTTCTCTTTGCTCTTTCCTCTTGCCCCCAGCCCCGATGCCTGACCCTCGCGCCTGGTTCCCTCGTTGCCCAGCCCCCGCCCGTCTTCTCTTTGCTACCTGCTCTTGCCCCCAGCCCCGATGCCTGACCCTCGCGCCTAGCCTCCGAGCCCCGCCCCCGCCCGTCTTCTCTTTGCTAACTACTACCTGCTCTTGACACCAAACCGATGCCTGACCCTCGCGCCTAGCCCTCCGCCCGCCCGTCTTCTCTTTGCTACCTGCTCTTGACCCCAGCCCCGATGCCTGACCCTCGCGCCTAGCCCCCGCCCGCCCGTCTTCTCTTTGCTAACTGCTAACCACTAACCACTAACTGCAAAGCTTCGGCGGTGAAGCCCAGATGTTCCGCCACCTTATCCGCGGGACCGGACTCGCCAAAGCGCTCTATCGAGAAAACAGCGTCTGCAAGCCCTTCCCAACCGCACTTCACGCCTGCTTCAGCGGCGACGACTCGCGCGGACGGCGGGATGATCGCGGACTTGATGATCGCGGGCTGGCGTTCAAACAACTCTCGGCACAACATCGACACAACCTGCACCTTTTTCCCGTTCTTTTCCGCTATTTCAGCGGCGGACAAACCAAGATTCACCTCTGAACCTGCCGCTACAATCACCGTATCAGGGTTATCCTCTTTCTTGACAATGTAAGCGCCTGTCAAGATGGTGTTCTTCCAATCGGGATCGTCTTTTTGGAAAACCGTGATATTCTGCCGCGAAAGCGCCAGAACCGTGGGACCCTTGTTTTCCATAGCCATTTCCCAGGCGACAGCCGTTTCCTCGGCGTCTCCGGGGCGCAGAACCGTTACGCCCGGAATGAGACGGAGTGCGGCAATGGTTTCCACCGGCTGGTGTGTGGGACCATCCTCGCCGACGTAGATTGAGTCGTGGGTAAGCACGTAGATGACCGGTTGTTTCATCAGTGCGGACAAGCGGAGTGCGGGGCGCAAGTAGTCTGCGAATACCATGAAGGTTGAGCAGAAGGCGCGGAGTCCCCCGTGCAGGCTGATTCCGTTAGAAATAGCCGCCATTGCGAATTCGCGGATGCCGAAGTGTATATACCTGCCAAGGCGGTCGTTCTTGGAGAAAGGCGTAGACGCGAACCCCACGGCGTTAGGTCCCTTTAAGTCCGCAGAGCCGCCGACTAGGTTCTGGTTTGCCGCGGCTATAGCGCCGAGCGCCTTGTTGCCAGCGGCGCGGGTTGCGATTTTATCGCCCACGGCGTAACGCGGCATATCCGCCGGCGTGTATGCGCCAGAGTAAAACAAATCCCACTCCGCGCGTTTTTCGGGGTTTTTCTTTGACCATGCCTCGAACTTCTTCTGCCAAGCTTCGTGGATTTCCTTCCATTCCGTTTGTTTCGTCTTGAAGTAAGCCGCGGCTTCTGGCGCGACAAAGAAATCGCCGCTTATGCCCAGAGCGGCTTTTGTCGCGGCAACCTCGTCCGCTCCCAAAGGCGCGCCGTGAACATCGGCTGTGTTCTGTTTATGCGGCGCTCCTTTGCCGATGATTGACTTGAGCGCGATGAGGCTGGGCTTTGCGGTTTCGGCTTTTGCCTCTGCGATGAGGCGGAAGATTTCGTCGTAGTCGTACATTGAGCCGTTCAACACCTGCCACCCATAGGCGCGGTATCGCGCGGCAACGTCCTCGGTAAAGGATAAATCCGTGCTTCCATCAATGGTGATCTTGTTGGAATCGTAAAACACGATGAGTTTTCCGAGTCCAAGGTGTCCTGCAAGCGAGCTTGCTTCGCTGGATACGCCTTCCTGAAGGCAACCGTCTCCGCAAAGGACGTAGGTGTAATGGTCAACGATGGTGTCTTCTGCGGTGTTAAAGCGGGCGGCGAGCATGGTTTCCGCCACCGCCATGCCAACGGCTGTCGCAAAGCCTTGCCCCAGCGGTCCTGTGGTGGTTTCTACGCCGGCAATGCCGTATTCTGGGTGTCCGGGCGCGTGCGAGTCGACTTGACGGAACGTCTTGATGTCGTCTAGGGTAACGTCCTTGTACCCGGAAAGGTAGAGGAGGCTGTAGAGGAACATAGAGCCATGTCCGGCGGACAGCACGAAGCGGTCGCGGTCAGCCCATTTTGGGTCGGACGGATCGTGTTTGAGAATATCTCCGTAAAGTGCGGCTCCGAGTTCCGCGGCTCCCAACGGAAGACCCGGATGTCCAGAGTTCGCTTTCTGAATGGCGTCTATGCTCAACGCCCTGACGGTCAACGCAATCTTATCAAGATTTTCTTTTTTCATAAAACTCCCTTACACGTGAAACGTGTTTAAATACTCTTCATTAGAAGGGGGGCGCATTTTTCCAAAACGAGATCGCCAGCACACACCCCTGTGGTGCGCCCCCCTGTCTACAGCCCGCTTGCACGGTCTTCCGCCACCCCCCAATAACAAAGAGCAGTTAGCAGTCAGCAATTAGCAAAGTAACACCGCACGCTTGACATCGCCCCAGCCCCCCTCTTTCCTCTTTGCTAACTACTAACTACTACCTGCTACCTATTACCTGCTACCTATTAAGGGATAATCGCGGATACGACAGGACCCCATGCCCCGCTTTCACCTTTTTGGTTTTCGTAACGCGCGCAGAAATAAACCGTCATGCCAGCCTCTTCTGGCTCAAAACTTATTATTTCTTTCTTTCGGCGGACGAACCGGTAATGCAACAGTTCCTTACCGGAAAGCGGCTCTTTCATAAGATAATGCCTATCGCTTGTGGCTTGTTCCACCGTGGCGCCGCCTTGGGGCATGATGCCCCGATAAAGGGCAAAGCCGTAATCGCCGCGGCTGTCTGGCGGTTCTGTTCCCGGAAGGGACGCAAAGCGCACCGTCAGTACATGGGGACCGCCGGGATAGGTTACCGTCAAAGCAGGCTGACCAACCGGAGCGGCAATCGGCGTGCGTTTGTCATTCGGCAGAGACAAAAGCAAATTGGGGAAATCACTCATCGCAAGAGGCGGCGAAAGGAGGTAGTGTTTCTTTATGAAACGCGCTTCAATCTCCATTTCCTTAAAAATTTCATTGCATTTGACCACATCCGAAGAGGTACATTGCCCGCTATTCACCGTGCTTAAAATGGTTTCCGCTAACTGCGCGATGGTTACCAGCTTTGCAATGCGTTCCGTTGGAATATTCCACGCCTGTCCTTTATCCGCAAATATAGCATTCCATATTTTTATCAGGTTGATCTGGTCAGTCCTTGAATTGGGATACCATTCCGTCCTATACGTCATTATACGCTTCCTCCTGTTATTTCAGTTTAATTAAAATCCATCCTTGGTTATTCTAAATCAAATTAGATTTATTGTCAATAGGTATAAATTTATTTTTAAACTATGTAGATTAGACTTCAATCTACATAGATTCGTTTTCAATCTACGTAGATTCAATTTCAATCTACATAGATTAGACTCCAATCTATATAGATTCAACTTCAATCTATGTAGATTAGGTTTCAATCTATATAGATTAGACTCCAATCTACATAGATTAGGTTTCAATCTACGCAGATTCAACTCCAATCTACAAGGCGGTTGTATCTGCAAACAGAGTCCGCCCGATTCCTTGGCAAATACTCTTACGCCCTGTAGCGTCAAAATACGCCAAATAATTGCTTCAAATTACCCTTGCCTATTTTTTCAAACTATGCTATACTATACCCAAATGAAATATTTGTCAATGATTAAAAAGAAAAAACTTTACTCACAAAACGCTTTGCATAAAACTATGCAAAGCATTTCAAGGCTACCCCCCCCCCCCGGGTAATTTATTATTATTATCGGCAGATTGTAACTTTATTGATAGCATACCGATTGATCTACGGAAATGGGTGCAATATCGGTCATTTTCGGCACACCCCGAAACGAACTTCCTCTGAAAGGAGAAGCTGTCTATGATTGTGTCTGTTGTCGTGCCATGTTACAACGAAGAATCCGCCATTAACCTTTTCTATGACGAGATGATCAGAGCGCTGAAGCCGCTCATGGAAACAAAATCTGTTACACTAGAGTTTATTTTTGTTGATGACGGCTCAGGCGACTCCACCCGCGCCGTGTTAAGGGACCTCGCCGCGCAAGACAGCCGCGTGCGGTACATCATCTTTTCCCGCAATTTCGGCAAAGAAGCGGCATTACTTGCCGGGTTACAGAAAGCACAGGGTGAATATATCGTTACCATAGACGCTGATCTCCAAGACCCGCCAGCCCTCGTCCCATCAATGTTTGAAGCCGTAGCATCGGGCGAGTTTGACTGCGCTGGTTCCCGAAGAATAACGAGGAAGGGAGAACCGCCTATTCGTTCTTTCTTTGCCCGCCGCTTCTACCGCCTTATGAAAAAGATTTCCGACATAGAAATAGTTGATAACGCACGGGACTTCCGCCTCATGAGCCGCGCCTATCTAAACGCCGTCTTGTCGTTGCATGAACGCAATAGGTTTTCCAAAGGCATCTTCCCCTGGATAGGGTTTCGCGTGAAATGGTTTGAGTATGAGAACGTCCAACGCATAGCCGGCGAGACAAAATGGTCTTTTTGGCGCCTCTTTTTGTATTCCCTAGACGGCATCATCGCGTTTTCGTCAAAGCCCCTTGCCATAGCGTCATGGTTTGGCATCGTCATTTTTACCCTATCCTTCATTTTTATTGCGTTTATCATCGTCCGCAAACTCATCTTTGGCGATCCGGTTGACGGCTGGGCGTCAACCATGTGCATTATCTTATTTTGCAGTGGTATCCAGCTCTTTACCGTAGGAATTCTTGGGCAATACATGGCAAAAACATACACGGAAGTCAAAAGCCGCCCCCATTATATCATACAGGAAGAAAAATGAACAGGGACAGCCTCAAAGAACTCTTCTTAGACCCCCTGTTTTTCAGATTCATTTTGGTCGGCGTGCTGAACACCATTATCGGTTCGGCGATCATGTTTGTCCTGTACAACTGCGCGGGCTTCGGCTATTGGGCTTCATCTTTGATAAATTGCGTCTCGGTCAGTGTTTTCAGCTTCTTTTTGAACAAATACTTTACGTTTCGCGTAAAAGAATGGTCGTTACGCATGGTTATTTTCTTTTTCTTGGGCATCGCTGTCGCGTATATCGCCGCATATAGCATCGCAAAGCCATTCGTGCATTGGTTGCTGTGGAATTTTGACGAAAAAATACGGGACAATGTCGCAATGCTTACAGGAATGGGGCTTTTTACGATAATAAATTATCTTGCACAAAGGCTTATTGCCTTTAAAAGGAAACGGAATGAAAAAAAATAAGAATATCCTGTCAGAAAAATGTGGACGCTATGGTATCGGGGTTGTTTCAGGCGCGGGGATTGTGTTTTCCGTTATGGTTCTTTTCCCCGCAGTACAGACCGTCATCATTCAACTTGCCGAAGAATACCTGATTCACAGAAAAGTGAACTTCTACGAGCAATGGATGAACACGCTTTCCGCTTGGGCGAAAGGATGCCTCGGCATTATTGTTATCGTTGATTTCTTCACGCTCACCAAAAAGGGGAGGGCGCTCCTTCGTGAAATAATGGAAGAAACAACGGCTCTTTTATCCAAAATAGATTTTAAGGCGTTTACTAAGCCCTTTTTGTTTGTGTCCGGCGTTTATCTGTTCGGATATATGGGCATTATCAAGGCGGACTTCTCCTATATTGACGATTTAGCCAGAGCTATCGAGGGCTATCACGGGTGGAATGGCTGGAGCAGGCATCTTGCGGACATTCTGTCTACGTTTATTCACGCGGATCCCAACCTGACGGATATATCCCCGCTCCCGCAGATACTCGCCGCCCTGATTACCAGCGCAGGCACGGTGTTGCTGGTGTACATCCTCTGCGGCGGAAGCTTGTACTTCGCGGCGCTTCTCGCAGGTGTTGCCCTGGGGCTTTCCCCGTATTTCTTGGAAAACATCTCGTATAAATTCGACGCGCCGTATATGGCGTTGTCAGTATTTTTCAGCGTTCTTCCTTTTATATTCGTCGGCTCAAGAAAAACCTTTGTGTTTTATTCAATACTGTCCCTCTTAATCATGTGCATGACGTATCAGGCGTCCTCCGGGATTTATATCGTGGTTACTCTGCTTCTTTGCTACCAAGATTGGAATCATAGGCGCAAGACGATCAGGGAAATTCTGCTGTTTGTCGCGGCGGCGGCGTTTTCTTTCTGCTTTTCCATGGTATTTTTTAGGGTGGTTTTCATGGTTCCAAGTTCCGGGTCAGGGTTTTCAACAGAAATGTTGTCATTCAGCCAACTCGTCCCCGGAATAGCGCTTAATTGGAAACGGTATATCACGGCTATAAACAACGATTTCGGTCTCATCTGGAAAGTCCTCATTGTTTTGATTTGTATTTTATTCGCAGTTCAAGCAAGCAGAAGCTCGAAGCAAAACAAGCTCGCAGCCTTTATTGCCTCCGCCGTGTTGGTCATAGGGGCATTTTTCCTGTCCTATGGCGTTTATTGCGTGCTGAAGAGTCCTTCCTATGCGCCCCGTGCCTTGACGGGTTTCGGCGTGTTTATTGCCGCAATAGGCGTTTGTATCGCTGCCGAGCGCAGTAAGTCCGCGGTAATAAGCGTTGTCATGCTGAATTGGTGCTTTATGGTTTTTGCCTTCTCTTACGGCAATGCCTTGGTGGATCAGAAACGTTATGTGAATTTCCGGGTGGAAACGTTGCTTCATGATCTAAGCGGATTGTTCCCCGACGGAGACGCGGCAACAATGCCTGTCCAGATAGAGAACGGAATAGGCTTTGGACCGGTGACGGAAAACGTTTCCGAGCATTACCCCATCATTAAAAGGCTGGTTCCTGACAACCGCCATTACCATCTTTACATTTATATGAGTGAGTATTTTCATTGGGCAAGGGGAAGTTCCACAAATGCCGTCCCGCCTGAGATGCCTGTGATTCTTGACTCATACTACCATACCGTCAGGAGCAACGGCGAACATATACGGGTAATATTTAAGCATAGCAAATAATAGTTAATAGTTAGCAGGTAGCAGGTAGCAAAGGGAAGAGGCGCGGTGGTGTCAGACGTGCGGTGTTGGGGGACGCGGGAGATGCGCGGGTTAGGGACGCGGGCTAGGCGCGAGGGAAGGCGGCGGTGTCAGACGCGCGGTGTTGGGAGACGCGGGCTAGGCGCGAGGGAAGGCGGCGGTGGCAGACACGCGCGGTGCTGGGGGACGCGGGAAACGCGCGGGGGAAGGCGGTGGTGGCAGACACGCGCGGTGTTAGGGACGCGGGCTAGGCGCGGGGGAAGGCGGCGGTGTCAGACGCGCGGTGTTGGGGATGCGGGCTAAGCGCGGGGGAAGGCGGGCGGTGTCAGACGCGCGGTGCTGGGGACGTGGGCTAGGCGCGGGGGAAGGCGGCGGTGTCAGACGCGCGGTGTTGGGGACGCGGGCTAGGCGCGGGGGACGGCGGCGGTGTCAGACGCGCGGTGTTGGGGACGGGGGCTAGGCGC
>JAISCD010000009.1 GCA_031265825.1 Treponema sp.
GTAAATAGATATTATTATAATTATAGGTTCAGTTTTTAAAAAGTTTCTGTTTATCTTTCTGTCTTCCCTATGCTTTTCCTGTGAACACATCCCCCATGTGTAAGCAAACATGAATTGAATCACTGCAAACATGAATTGAGTCATTGCAAACATGAATTGAATCACTGCAAACATGAATTGAGTCATTGCAAACATGAAATGAGTCATTGCAAACATGAAATGAATCACTGCCGACATGAAATGAATCATTGCCGACATGAAATGAATCACTGCCGACATGAAATGAATCATTGCCGACATGAAATGAATCATTGCCGACACGAATTGAATCATTGCCGACACGAATTGAATCATTGCCGACACGAATTGAATCATTGCCGACACGAATTGAATCATTGCCGACACGAATTGAATCACTGCCGACACGAATTGAATCATTGCAAACATGAATTGAGTCGTTACGCCAATAAGATGAGAAAAGAGCAAAGACGGACGGCGGGTAGGTGCGGCGGCTGACACTACCAAATAATAGGGGACGCTCTTTCCAAAATAAGGACCGCATATCGCCGCTCCGCTGTTGCGCCCTCCTTCGCTCCAGCGCTAATCACTTACCGCTAATAAGCCTTGAAATATATTGATGTTTCTACTAAAATATTGACTATGATTACCGAATGTGAATTACAAGTCCGCACCTATGAGTGCGATAGTTATCGTCATGTCAATAACGCTAATTACCTTAACTATTTGGAATATGCGCGCTATGACTTCCTTAAACAAATAGGCTTTGACTATCCAGCCGCTATAGAGGCGGGTTACGGGGTGTTTATCGCCCGTGTAGAAATTGATTATAAGAAACCCGCGAAAGCCGATGACAGATTACGCATTATTTCGCGTCCCGTAAAAAAAGGAGCGGCGAGCGGAGTCATCGCCCAAGAAATACTCTGTGGCGAAGATGAAATCGTCGACGCTAAAGTAACCTGGGTTTTCGTCGATTCCAACGGTCGTCCTGTAAAGATACCTCCGCAATGGAATATCGAAGGCTTACACCCTTCGGGTGTTTAAATACTTCACAACGGGTGTTGTTAGAAAGGGAGCACCGCTGACCCCGTCTTGACGGTTACGCTTGCAGGCAAGCGGAACCTACTCGTTGTCAGAAGAAGGCGAAGGCTTGAAACCGTAAAACGTTGGTGTCAGACACCAATTCAATAAGAAATTATGAAACACGCCTTGCGTGTAAGGAGAGAAAATGTTAGGAGCGATAGTCGGCGACATCGTCGGTTCTGTTTATGAATTTAACAATTTCAAGACGAAATACCCAGAAGAAATTGCACTTTTCAATACGGATGCGGGATTCACGGATGACAGCGTGATGACTATAGCCATGGCGGACGCGATTTTGAACGGCAGAGATTATGCGTCTGCGGCTAATGATTGGGGCAACCGTTACCCTTGGACTGGATATGGGAGCAGATTCGCGCAGTGGCTAGGCGCAAAAGAGAAAAAACCATATAACAGTTGGGGAAATGGCTCCGCAATGCGGGTTTCGCCGATTGGATGGGCGTTTAAGACGCTGGAAGAAACGCTTGTTCAGGCGAAACGCTCCGCCGAATTCTCCCATAACCACCCCGAAGGCGTAAAAGGAGCGCAGGCGACTGCAACGGCTATCTTCCTTGGGCGTATGGGCGCGTCGAAACAGGAAATAAAATCCCATATTGAGCGCGAATTTGGCTATGATCTCAACAGAACGACCGCTGAAATCCGTCCGAACTACAGCTTTAACGAGACTTGTCAAAGAACCGTGCCTGAAGCCATCATCGTGTTTCTGGAAAGCGAAGATTTTTCACACGCCATGAAACTTGCCGTTTCCATAGGCGGAGACACGGACACCCTCGCTTGCATTGCCGGCGGCATCGCCGAGGCTTTCTACAAAGGAGTCCCATCTGAGCTTGGGAGCTTTGCTGAAAAACGCCTTGAGCCACCCATGAAGGTGGTACTAGATGCTTTCCACAATAGGTATTTGCAGAATCTTTAATATTTTCCCTTTGCAAGAATCTTTATACTTATTGACGGAGCGTTTTTTCACCCGGTTTTTTCCTATCTTGCCTTAATTTTATTCTTATGACATAATAGAAACATGAGCCAAATTAGTGATTATAAACAAGAGTTATCCAAAGCCATTGAAGTGCGGCGGGACTGGATTGCACGAGACATTATTCCTGATCTCAAGGAGAATCTGCGGGCTTTTCAATCTTCCTATACATCACTGTATTCTACCTTTCTCAAGAAAGGACTTGTTAATGAGGACCCTTATAAACAGGAAGCTAAATTAAATGAACTCCAAACACCGGAGACGGGGAATTTCGCCGAAAATGAAAAAGATGAGAATATGTCCGTTAGGCTTTCTAATTTCGACAATCAACTCGACTTTCTCGTAAACTTTTACCATTTTGATACCGATTTCTTAACGATTGATCGCATTAGGAAGATATTTGACCTGATAAGGTACATTGATTGGGTTCATCTTTCGCAGGATTCTGCTTCCATCAATACTCGTTATGTGGCGAGATTCGTCGCGCAGATGAAGACAGGATTTGACGCTATGAGCATAAGCCTTATGAACGAATCAATGACGAATTTGATGAATTCAACAAGGGCAGCCGTAGGTTACTTGAAGATTCTCACGGAATTTAATAAAGAAGCCTATAAGCTTGAGGTGAGAGACGCTATAACGAGCGTAATGCCTGAAACAGAAACGCCGTCTCTTGCCAAAGTCAAAAAGCAGTTTGCATCAGCCCTGCCCAAAAAGCCTTTCTACCCGGAACTGGTTGAAGAACTCATTAGAGAAGACTACGGAAAAACCGGCGCCGAATTACAGGAAGCTGTTCTTCATTCGCTTGAGGTTGTCAAAAAGAAACAAGCCCCCGAAAAAAAAGAGGTTCCTCTCAAAACTTTCCTCATAGATAGTCTCCATTCACTTGGCGCAATTTCCGATATTCTTGTCGAAACAGCATCGAAACTCGATGAAAACAAGGCGCTGTTGGAAAATAAAAAACTCTCTTTATTTAAGAAATTTATACGATACATGAAATATGTATTCAACAGTAAGCAGGAAGACATCATCTACGAGATAGAATATACAGATACCACGCAGGGGCGCCCGAACAAGAAAAAATTGAACTTCACTAAGTTTCGCGCTGACGTCGACAAACGAATAAAGAACCTTGGACAGTTAGCCGTGAGCAAAGGAGTCGCCGCCGCGAAGCTTGAAGCTTTACCGGAACAACAACTGTTGAGTTTTCTAGAGCAAAACTTTCGTGACCTTAAAAAGCTGACCCGCGATTTAAACGCGCTGGACACCTACTTTAAAGCTAACGTTGGCGAGTCTGACCATGACCACGTGAAAGGCATAAAACCCGAACTTTCTACTATAAAAAATGCGCTTGTTAAGGCAAACCAGAAATGTAGTGATTATACCGCTTTAAAAGAAGAAGCCGATCAG
Source organism: Treponema sp. (assembly GCA_031265825.1). Taxonomy (GTDB): domain Bacteria; phylum Spirochaetota; class Spirochaetia; order Treponematales; family Breznakiellaceae; genus JAIRKH01. The sequence goes on from JAISCD010000009.1 coordinate 3,500, forward strand.
CTTAAGCGGCTTGATATAACCAAAAACAAGGATGAACATGAATAAACTATTGACAATAGCTGTGGTGTTGGTGCTTACAGCTAATAGACTGACGGCGCGTCCGATCCAAGAAGATTTTCCACCTTCTGATCAGACGGCGCCGCTTCAAAACGACTCGGAAAAGACGTTTAATGACGAGGCTGAAGTCCGCCCAGCGTCATTAACGCGGGATTCGCTCACCGTAACCTTTTCGGCGGGAGCTGTGGAACTCGATTTTAGAAAAGCCTACTACGCAAGTGAAGCCCAAATCTTCACCGGCATTTATGAGGGACTTTTCTCCTATCACCCATTCACGATGAAGCCGGTTCCAGCGCTCGCATCTCGGTATGAGCTTTCCTCGGATAAGAAACAGTGGACTTTCACCATTCGTGAAGGGGCGAAGTTCTCCAATGGAGACCTAGTGCAAGCGGAAGATTTTCGCAATGCCTGGCTTTCCCTGTTATCTCTGCCAGACGCGCCTTATTCTTCGCTTTTTGATATTATTGAAGGCGCGCGGGATTTCCGTACGGGTCGGGCTGGACCAGATAATGTGGGCATCCATGTCGTGGACGGGAAACTAGTCGTTACTCTGAATGCTCCTGCGGCGTTTTTCCCAAGTATGCTCTGCCATCATTCGTTTAGTCCCATGCATTCGTCCATGCTAGCGGAAGACGCGGATTGGTCGCGTCCAGTCGTAAATGGTCCGTTTTCTCTGAAGGAAAAGAGCGATAAGTCCATTGACTTGGTAAAGAACGATCAGTACTGGGACGCGAAAAATGTGAAGCTCAACACAGTCATTGTTAAATTCACGGAAGATGGAGACGAGGCGTCCGCGCTCTGGAATTCGGGTGAAGCTCGCTGGCTTGCAGGAGACATGAACATAGACGCGCTCTCGGACAGGAGCGGCATAACGGTAAACGCCATGTTCGCTACCCATTACTATTTCATCCGCTCGAAGAACGAGCCGTGGAACGATTACCGCGTCCGCCAAGCTTTGTCTTTCGCCCTGCCGTGGGAGGAAATACGGAGCGGTCTCTATATGCCCGCAAAAACTCTCATCTACCCTATTCCTGATTATCCAGAAATAGAAGGTATAGACAAAACGGATGTACAAAAAGCCGCGGAGCTTCTCGCGGAGGCGGGTTTCCCAAAAGGTGCGGGACTGCCGGAGCTGACTATCAAGATAACGCCGTCCGCGGAGTCCAACCGCATAGCGAATATTATGGCAACGTCATGGTTCGCGTTAGGAGTTCCCGTAAAGATTGACGTCGTACCGTATCTTTTTTATAACGCGTCTCTCAAACTAGATGACTACGAGGTAGGGTCAACGACATGGATAGGCGACTTCGCGGATCCTTATACCTTCCTCCAGATGTGGCAGACGGACTCTAACTTGAATGATGCGTGTTATAGCGACGCTGACTACGAAGACTTGCTAAACAAATCTATGCTACAAGAGGACGAGGAGCGATGGGAGACTCTTGCTGAAGCCGAAGACCTCCTCCTGAATCGCGCTTCGGTGTTTCCTATCTCCTACCAGCCTGCGGTAAACATCATCGACACCGACGAGATAGACGGATGGTTTCCCAATGTACTCGATATACACCCATTCAAATACCTCTCTTTTGCGATTTTGAAACCTTTGCCGAATGTGGCGCGAAAATAACGTGGAGGAAATAATGCACGAAGAAGAATTTCAAACTGGAAAAATATATTGCGCCAACTGTTTCCATTGTAAACTGCTCCCTGGAATCGAAAGTGATGTTTTACGCATTCGCTGTACGGCGGGAAAATGGAAGAAGAGGTTGGGACAGGAAAAAGTGTACAAATTTTGTACGATCACAAGACGCTTTAGCGACGGGTGTGAAGATTATGAAGATATGGGAGAATCGACTGAATTCATCCGAGAATTGCGAAAGTCAATAAATGAAGATACTTCACATACGCCCTCTTAATTCCGAATAATGACTTTACTATAAAAAACGAAAAAATGTTTCTATCGTCTTCATCAGTGTTTAAATGGGTATCCCAATTCATCAATTTTGAACGTATTCGGGCTGACAAAGGCTTCTGCCTTGACCGTATGTGGGAATTGGCTGAACGCGCGGGGCATCCTGAGAGAACAGCTCCCGTCATTCATGTAGCAGGCTCAAAAGGTAAAGGCTCGGTTTCCACGATGATTGCGTCCGTACTGTCGTCTGCTGGTTTTAAGACTGCTCTCTACACTTCGCCTCATGTTTTGGACTTCCGGGAACGTATCACATGGAACGGGGACTTCTTCGATGAATCCGTTTATGTGGACGCGGGCAACGAGCTTCTTTCCATTACGGAAAAAATGGGCGCTGAGGACGCGCCCACTTTCTTTGAATTATTCACCCTCTTTTTTTTCCTCTGCGCGAGGCGGTCAGATTGTACGGCAATGGTCGTGGAGACGGGCATGGGGGGGAGACTCGACGCCACCAATATCGTGCGCCCTCTCGTCAGCGTCATCACCCTGATTGAAAAAGAGCATACTGAATACCTAGGCGACACCATCGCCCTCATCGCAAAGGAAAAATCAGGTATCATTAAGCCAGATGTTCCGCTGGTACTCGCGGAACAGGTTCCCGAAGCCCTTGCTGTTTTTTATGACGCGGTGGAAAAGGCAGACTCTTCCACCACGGTACACTACTTTCCAGATGAAGCGGAATTAAGAAACATCGTTGTATCGCGGGATGGCACGGATTTTACCCTTGTTTCCAAACTTTTCCCCAATCCGCTCACCTTGTCTATCCCCATTCCGGGCGCGGCGCAGGCGGGAAACGCGGGGCTTGCCGCGCTTGCGGTGAAAACCGCGTTTCCGAACATAAGCGCCGAATGTATCAGCGGCGGTCTGAGAAAATGCCGTTTACGGGCGCGTTTTGAGCGTATATCGTCCGCGCCGACCGTCATTGTGGATGGCGCTCATACCCGCGCCAGTATCGACTATTGCGTGGAAACCTTCGTATCCATTTACGGGCACGGGGTATTGCTCTTCGGTTGCGCCGCGGGTAAAGACGTCTTATCAATGGCGAAGATTCTCGCGCCGCGGTTTTCCGTCATCGTGATTACAACACCCGGAACCTTCAAAGAAAGCTACCCTGAAAAGGTATTTGAGGTATTTGAGGGCATAAACCCTGAAAAAGTTACGCTTATCAAGGATACGGCGATGGCTATCGATAAGACGCTTGCCATTGCTCAAGAGAAAAACGTGCCCGTCTTGGTGACAGGTTCGTTCTACTTGGCGGGCGAGGCGATTAGGCGGCTGTCTCTCGCTAACGAAACGCCGTAGTTTTAACCCCGCCGGGGTTTTAAGTCTAACTCCCAGAGATTGAAGTCTAACTCCCAGAGATTGAAGTCTAACTCCCAGAGTTTTGAGTCTAACTCCGGGGGTTTTGAGTCTAACTCC
>JAISCD010000081.1 GCA_031265825.1 Treponema sp.
GCTCTTGCTACCGCAGTGTACGCATTGCCTCATAATACCCTCCTTTGGGTTATGGATATTATATCACATTTACGCCACTTGCTTGTAAACATATTGTGAGCAGTCTGACGTGCGAGGGGGGGCGCACCACAAGGGCGGCAATATGCCAACCTCCGTTGTGGAAAACCGCGCCCCCTCATACTAGTGAGTAGTGAGTAGTGAGCAGGTAGCAGAGAGGAGAGAGCAGTTAGCAGTTAGCAGTGAATAGTGAGCAGGGTGTCAGACATTGAGCAGGTTCCGCTTGTTTACAAGCGTAACCGTCAAGACGGGGTCAGCGGCACACCTTTCGGACAACAACCCGTAAGAAGTCGTCCAACACCCGAAGGGTGCAAGCGTAACCGTCAAGTCGGGGTCAGCGGGTCCCCCTTTCGGACAATAACCATTGTGAAATATTTAAACAGCCTTCGGCTGCCCGAAGGCTGTTAAGCAAACGAGTCAATGAGACCCAACAACGCCTCTTGCTCTTGAGACGACAAACGAAAACCACAAACAGCCTCCCCAGCAAAGGTAGAACGTGCGGACTGAATAAGCTGACGACCCATCGCCTGCGCCTGATAAAACGCGCCCGACCGTCGCAGTTCCTCGATAAACTCCCCGACCTCCGGCGCGCCTACGCCGTCCCTACGCGCCGCGGAAAAACAACGATTCACAGCCCCCATATCCCCGCCGCATTGCCGTATATAAAGAATAATAGGCAGACTCTTCTTGCCTTCCACAAAGTCATCCCCGCGCTGTTTACCCGCAATATCTCCGTCCAGATTCTTCACATCATCCATAATTTGAAAACCCACGCCCAATTCTTCAGCCGCCTTGCCGAAAACGCCAGCGATTTCGCGGCTCATAGGCAAATGTGCGGCAAACGCCCCCAGCATCACCGCAAGACGGGACAAAGAACCGGTTTTAAGCCCGCACATAACCGTATATTCCTCAAAAGAAGGCATCGCAGTCTCATCCTTATGCCAAGCTATATCCAAAGCCTGCCCCAGATGCAAACGGCGCAAATACTCCCCCCAAAGCCGAAAAACTTCATTCTGCAAAGACGTTTCCAAACCATTTATACAAACAAGAGGCAGAAAATACAAGAAACTCCCGCTATTGATCGCCGTATCCACGCCGTAGCGAATATGAATAGAAGCCTGCCCCCGTCTTTCCGGAGAATTGTCTTCAATATCGTCATGAATAAGGCTGGCGTTATGAGCGATCTCCACAAGAGGCGAAAGAGGCAGAGCCGCATCGCCCCCGCCCAAAGCCCTGCAAACCAGATTCATCAACAAAGGACGCCACCGCTTACCCCCGCGCAAGAGCAAATCCCGCCCCGGCGCAATAAGCGCCTCGCATAGTTCAGGGGAAATGTTTAGCCCCGGAAACACACGCTCCACCCATTCGCTATTCGGCGAAGAAGGCAGAATCGCGTTTAGCGTTTCCTCTATCTTCTCAATCCATATCGATTCATTCTTATCCATCGTTATCTCCTCAAGTACCCGTAGCGACTCACTACCTTTGCCATGCCCTGCCGTCAAATTTATACGCGCCCGCCTGCCTGCGCGCCCGCTTATAGACATTCACCAAGTTTCCATCAAATGAATCATCCGCTACATTAACGTTGTCCCCGATAGTTACGCTGGTTAAGCGGTTCCTCTTAAACGCATCTTTTTCGATAACCGTAACCGAATTGCCGATGATTACGCTGGTTAATTGGTTTCTTAAAAACGCCGCTCTTCCAATAGCGGTAACCGAATTGGGGATGGTAACGCTGGTCAACCGATTTCCCGAAAACGCCGCTCTTCCGATAGCGGTAACCGAATCAGGAATAGTTACGCTGGTTAATTGGTTTTCTGAAAACACATACTCTCCAATCGTAGTAATTGAATTGCCCATAGTAACGCTGGTTAAGCGGTTTTTGTAGAACGCAAAGTCTCCGATAGCGGCAACCGAAGCGGGAATAGCTACGGCGGTTAGTTTGTTCTTCCCAAACGCCGTTTCTCCGATGACCGTAACCGAATTGCCGATGGTAACGCTGACTAATTGGTTATCCGAAAAAGCCCGGTCTCCGATATAGACAACTGAATCCGGAATAGTTACACTGGTTAAACGGTTTTCCTCAAATGCGCCCTCTCCGATAGAGACAACCGAATTGGGGATCGTTACGCTGGTTAAGCGGTTTCCCTCAAACGCCCCTTTTCCGATAGCGGTAACCGGCAGATTATCTATCCGCCCCGGAATCGTAACATTCTTCGATCTTCCCGTGTAACCGGTAACAGTTATTCCTTCGTTCCTAACCTCGTACTTAAAATCCGCCAGCCCCGCAAGCGCGGCATTCCCCGAAGGCTTCACAAAAGCCTCCCATGAAGAATCAGGACGGATGTTTTCCACGAACCACTGAGCCTCTATCCGCGCGGTTTCCACATTTAACGCCTTGAGATCAAACCTATAACTCGCGCCGGAAAGATTCACCGCGCCGGAAAGAATAATCTCCACGCCCAACTGTTTACCGATAGAAAGAGACGCCTCGTCGCCCACCCGCCCGGACAACTGGTAATCCATTTCCTTTTCAAGGCGAGAAAGCGCCGCGGCATTCCGCTCTATGACGATAAAAGCCCCATCGTTCACCAGAGCCGCGCTCAGGTTTTTAAGCACATAGTCGGATAATTTTGGATTTTCGCTCTCAATATTAAGAACGGAAATCCGCGTGTTATGAGAAAGGCGATCCCGAAGATAAGAAACGCCGTTTTTCAGAGCGGTGTCCAAACTCACGGCGTTTTGAGAAAACGAAACAACTGCGGGAAGGCAAAAAAACAAGAAAAGAGCCGCGTTTCTTAAACCACCACGCCATTGAAAACTCAACCGCCTTACCCTTTGCCCGCGGTTCAAATAATTAAATATACTCATGTCCATCTCCCTTTGAATTCTCGTTCCATATCGCGGTTAACGTCCCGCTCCCGAATACCAGCCCGCTTATCTACGGCTTTTTTCCCTTTACAAAGTCCAATTTCTATCTTCACCCGTCCTTTTTTAAAATAAAAAGACAAAGGTATCAACGTGTAGCCTTTTTCTTCAACCTTACGATGTATACGTTTTATCTCGTCGCCATGAAGTAGAAGGCGTTTTTCCCGTTCAGGGTCGTGATTAAAAATAGAAGAGAACGGATTCTCCGCCACAACCAAAGAATGAACCCACACTTCGCCATTCACAACCTCCGCCCAACTATCGGGAAAAGAAATTCTGCCATCACGAAAAGATTTGACTTCAGTGCCAAACAATTCGACGCCAGCCTCGTACCGCTCGTCAACCACATAATCGTACCGCGCCTTGCGATTCACTGCGATAATCTTAATATTATCCGCCATTATTTTCTCCTTTCACGATAGTTTACCAGAACGTATAAATTTGTCAACACCCTTCGGATGTTTAAATACTTCTTAACGGTTTTTGTACTCAAGTATGGAAAAATTGTACTCACGTCCGGAAGAATTGTACTCGCGTCCGGAAGAATTGTACTCGCGTCCGGAAGAATTGTACTCACGTCCGGAAAAGTTGTACTCGCGTCCGGAAGATTTGTACTCGCGTCCGGAAAAGTTGTACCCGCGTCCGGAAGATTTGTACTCGCGTCCGGAGAAATTGTACTCACGTCCGGAAGATTTGTACTCGCGTCCGGAAGATTTGTACTCGCGTCCGGAAGATTTGTACCTACGTCCGGAAAAGTTGTACTCACGTCCGGAAGGAAAAAAGCAAGATTCTCAAAAAAAAGTTCCAAAACCTATTGCATAGTATACATGACTTATGATAAGATGTCTACGTCTAATTAACAAGATCAGACGAATTTAGGCTAAAAATCTATGTAAGGAGGATAATATGGCGAGTTTCTTTCCAAGGAGAGGAGCTGATTTTTTGGAATGGTTGAAGAATTTCAGTTTGGCTCTATCTGAACACGCGGCGGCGTGGGGTATTCTTGCGCAGGTTGCGAGCGATTTAGCCGCGAAAGTGGCGGCTTATGAAGCGCTTTATGCGTTGGCGACAGGGGAGAACGGTACGAGCGCACTTATCTTAGAAAAAGACGCGGCGCGGCTCGCTCTCGAAACCCAAATCCGAGAGATTAAAAATAAGTATATTGATTACAACGACGCGGTTACCGACCCTAATCGTGATCGGCTGGGTCTGCCTATCTATGATAGGAAGCCTTCGCCAAAGCCGCGTCCTACGAGTCGTCCTGTCTTGGAGATCGTGCCGTCAAACAACCGTCAACATACGGGAACCGCGATTAATCAAGCTTCCGGGAAGAAAACAAAGCCTGATGACGCCTATGGTGTGCGGTATTCGTGGGAAATTCGAGATGCGGCTCCTGCAAATGCCGGTGATTTGCGTCATTCGGTCTTTCGGAGGAAGGTTAGCGAAGTATTTGACTATGATGAGGTAGATCGAGGGAAAAGGATTTTTTACGCGGCGTGTTATGAGAACGCAAAAGGCGAGTCTGGACCGTGGAGTGATATTGTTGAGGCGATTATTCCTTAGGCATTTTACAGGCGGCGCTCAGGGAATGATCTTTAACGCCGTCCTTTGACATGGGTGATTTTGGTTATAAATTAGTTGATCCTGACGGTTTTTTATGAAACCCACTATGTTGGAGCAAGCTTTTATGGTGTTAGGGTATTTAAGGCATCTTGAAAGATTTTATTCCACTATGTAGGAGTGGGGTTTTTAGGTGGCAAAGGTCTTAAGTCATCTGGAAAGGTTTTATTCCCCGGTGTGAGAGTAGGGTTTTTAGGTGTCAGAGGCTTTGGGGTATTTGAAAAGGTTTTATTCCATGGTGTTGGGATAAGGTTTTGAGGTGTTAGAAGCTTTGGGGTATCTGGAAAGGTTATATTTCGCGGTGTGGGAGTAGGATTTTGAGGTGTTAGAGGTCTTAAGTCATCTGGAAAGGTTTTATTCCGCTATGTAGGAGTGGGATTTTGCGGTGTCAGAGGTCTTGGGTCATCTGAGAAGGTTTTATTCCGTGGTGTTAGGGTAGGGTTTTGCGGTGTCAGAGGTCTTGGGGCATCTGGAAAGGTTATATTTCGCGGTGTGGGAGTAGGGTTTTGAGGTGTTAGAGGTCTTAAGTCATCTGGAAAGGTTTTATTCCGCTATGTAGGAGTGGGATTTTGCGGTGTCAGAGGTCTTGGGTCATCTGAGAAGGTTTTATTCCACGGTGTGGGCGTGTGGTTTTGAGGTGTCAGAGGTCTTGGGGCATCTGAGAAGGTTTTATTCCACCATTGGTTTATATGATTTGGGGGGTAGCGGAAGACCCGCCCTTTAAACTTGCTTTGCGGGGCGGGTCTGGAGCGCAGGGGGGCGCAGAAAAAGGTGACGGTATGCCGAAATGTTTTGGAAACAGCGCCCCCCTTCTTGATTATATAGCTTTACCTGTCGGGGACAGCGGCGCTCCCTTTCTAACGAAGCCCTATGTGAAGTCGTTTAAAACCTTTCGGGTGGAATTTTTATTTAATTGGAGAATTAAAATGAAGAAGATTAAATTTACGTTACTTGGTGTATTTATTTTTTTACTTTTTTGTTGCGGCGGCACATTAAAAGTTATTACTTACGTCAGTGATTTGATTCAAGTCGCCGATGATGCTGACGGGCTGATGTTTGTTACCGCGAATATCATGGTTGAAAATCTTAATGATCCAACTGATATTGATTTTCTCAGAGAGAATTTAAATTCATTTTCTAATGAGGAAATAATAAAGAATGCTTATGCTGATTCTTTGTCGTTTGATATTAAAGTTCCGTTGATAAATGAAGAAAAAATCTCGTCATATGATTTTGAAAGGGATTTATTGTATATAATCGCTTCTGAAAAAAATGATTCTTATATCTTTAAATATAAATTTAACGCGGATTTAACCGCAATAATAGATGAATATATATATGAAATGCATTATCAACATTTAACTATTGAGGATTTTGAAGTATCAATAATTATTGATAATGATATGCAGGCGCCTGCTACAATTACGGCTTATAGCGTATATATAAATGGTCGTCCTTATCCTCTTAATTATACGGGTGAAATACAGAGAAGAGACCGTTTGGAATTGCAAGTTAGTGAAGTATTAAGAGCCGCCATAGCAAAAAATAATAGAAACACGTATGATTTATTTAAAATAGATAAATAAAAGATAAATAAAGAGCGAAATAGCAAGGCATATTCAACAAAATTTGACTTTTTGTTTTAAATAAATTATCTTTACCAAGTGCGGTACGCCGCATGAGCATAAAGTAAATAAGGAGAAATGAACTATGAAAGAGATTTATGATTTTTTGAAAAAAAGCGGATCATATTACCTCGCTACTATTGACGGCGATAAACCGCGGGTTCGCCCTTTCGGGACTGTGAACATCTTCGAGGATAAACTTTATATCCAAACCGGTAGGATGAAAGATGTGTCAAAACAGATAAAAGAAAATCCGAACATTGAAATCTGCGCGGCGGCAGATGAAAAATGGCTACGCATTTCAGCCACCGCAGTGGAAGACGATAGGATTGAGGCGAGGCAAAATATGTTGGACGCTTACCCCCAATTGCAACCGGTGTATAAAGCCGACGACGGTAATACCCAAGTTTTTTACCTCAAGGATGCTACGGCGACTATTTCGTCTTTTACCGCGGATCCTCAGGTGATAAAGTTTTAACGCATTTATCCCCTGACCTATGGTCTGATCGTTATGATCAGCCGGGAAATTTCTTGAAATTCAACGCAAATTTGAAAGAAAAGACTGGATTAAAGCCTATTGATAAAGGCTGGCTAGGCGCCGGACCTTGCTATCAATAGGCTTTATGTCATTCCTGATTGGCTTTGGGACGATTTTTTTATGGGATTTGGTCTTCAGTAATGCTGAAGATAGGGGGTTTGTTTGTTGATAACAGAAAAGCCGACTCCAGCCAACATTCGAGTGAAGTTTTTCCCTTCTCGGCGAAAAGAGCCGAGTCTTTCATCCGTAAAGGTGCAGTCTTCGCAATAGGCTAGATTTTTTACGCCGACTTTCGCCAACAGGTGCACATTCGCCGCCCTTAAATCAAGGCAGTCGCCCGAAACTACCGCGCCAAGCGGGTATCCGCCGTCTGTGCCGCCGAATCTTTCCGCAAAAACACGTCGTCTTTCTTCGTCTACATGGTAACAATGCCCACAGATGCAGGGCCCCAGTACTGCGGCTACGGCTTCCGGACGCGCTCCCAGAAGCCTTAAAGCGTTCAATGCAATGCCGGTGCCTTTCCACCCCGAATGAACTACGCCGAAAGCGCCGGAATCTGTATCAAATAGGAACACCGGTAAACAATCAGCCACCGTAACTGAGAGAATTACGTCTCTTTGCCGCGTTACCAGCCCGTCTGTATTCTCAAAAACAAGGGGCGCATCGTCGTTCACAACCGCGACGTTCTGTGAATGAGTTTGTCTGCACGCATAAAGTCTCCTGTTCGCACCGATATTGTCGAGGAAATTCCGTCTGACCTCCTCGTTTAATACGCCCATGTCTCCTGCTTGCCGTGTTGAAATACAGCAGGAAATGTCTGTCATGGGTTTTTCATCAAATATAAAGGGGAAAAATACGGCGGGGCTTTCTGAAAAAACAAGAGAAAAGGGGTAGAGATTCACTGCTTCCTTCGCTAATGGGATACGCTCACATAATCACTCTTACATAAATCCGAGTTCGTCGATATTGTCCAAGATTTTGAGGGCTTCTTTTAGATTTTTGATAGCTTCGTTTATACCATTGAAAAAAGCGAGACCTTTGGGCGTGAACGCCGGGGGAACGGCGGGCGTCGTATGGGATCCCGATGAGCTTATCATGGCGATAGGCGATGTACCGATGAATTTTGCTATATTGGTAAGCATTTTGTTTTTGCCTTCAGGGTCTTTTTGGGCAATACCCTGCAAAACGACCAACATATCTTTCAAAGCGGTCCGTACTTCGGCAACAATGGAACTCACCGAATCGTTTGCCATTTCAACGACCGTCTGTGTCTTCCGCCGCCGACTAGTGAGAGACATATCAGCCTGGGCGATGGCGTATTGCTTGCCGATTTCTCCGGTCAACGCAATTTCACTGTCAAATTTCTTGATGTCTTCGTCGAGTTTCATCAAGCCATTGTAACTCTCCGTGAACAACGTCCGATACTCTCGCTTGGAGAATTCGCCTTCTAGCAAGATAGGGCGGAGAATCTTGTTTATGACCGGCAGAAAGACCACTGCGTGGAAGGTGAGCAAGAAGGAAAGCTCGTAATCTCTCCTAATCGGTAAGCCCTTAGGGTTTGTTTTTGACTTGACGTGTTCCAAAGTCTTCAAAGAAGCGCCCTTGAGGAAGGTACGGAACGATTCGAGTAGCTCCTGTTGACGGCGGGCATCTTCAAACTGCTCGCAGAGTTCATCAATATGCTGTTTCCAATAGTCGCGGTATATTATGAACCAATCATTCCCGCCTGACAACCCGACAGGCGTCAAAGCCGTGTTCTCATTCGCAAAACGGAGAATGAGTGTCAGAGGTATAGCTTTGTTGAATTCGCGGATTGTTATCAAAGAATTCTCGGCTTTGGCGAGGAGTTCTTCACCTGCTTCATCAATGTTAAAGCCAGTTTCGTCGGCTCTCTCTTGCAACGCGAATACAAACAGGGAACTGAGCAATTCGATGGACGGGGGATTCCGTATCGAGAAGAGGATGTTATTAAGCGAAGCGAGTTGTTCGCGCACAACGCTTGCGGAACAAGCCATACCCGCCACAGCTGAATTCTCGGAGAAAGCGTAAAGCACTCTGTCAAACAGGAAAAAAGCTAGGTCTTTAAGACAGAGTAGGGAATGGGCGTTATGGTACATGTTCGCGCGGAAGTTTTCGTTGATGGCGGCAAACGCATCTTCCATACCTTTAAGCGCTATCTGTTTGATTTTGGCAATATTCGCTTCGGGGTGGTTCGTGGAAATATTCTGAGGGGAAGTCTCCATTGTGAGACGCTTATGAACATCAGGCATTTCCAAAGAACCGAGGAAGGCGTAGAACGCTCCTAGATCGCGTTGTATGCTTGACTCGAACACATCTTTGAAGAAAAGGACGTTTTCCTTGAGGCTTACAAGCTCTTTATGAAAAAGCGGAAGGAGGAGATTCTGTTTATAATCAAAATATCCCGGATAGCCATCTTCAATTTCCTGACCTATTTTGGTGATGAGAGCATTTTCAAACACTCTTACCGGCGGTTTACTTTCAAAAAAACTTAAGATTAGAAGCCATAAACGATGATACCACGGTAATGTTTGATATTGTGTTTCAACACTACTCTGCGGCGTTTCCACTTCTTCTTCGTAAAGCGGCTCTTTTGAAATATTTGACTGACCGGCAAGTCTATTTAAAAGTTTTTTCCGTTCTTCGCCAGTCAAAACAGAGGTTAATTCATCAAACTTCTCATTATCTGCCATATTTGTAAATTATACGTTCTTAACTGAAATAGATCAAGAGAGTTTCTCTAACGTCGCTTTAAAAAATAAACATATTGAATCCCAAAGCCGTTTAAAGAAGCCAGCGCTCTCGACGTCTTCCGTGAAGACCAACTTAATTGTCCGCAATTCTCCTATGTCGTCGAAAAAAACAAGATTTCCAACAGTATCGCCTGCGTAGCACGGCGCGACAATCGGCTCGTTGAGTTGTATCTCAAAACGGAGACCCTGCCCTCGATCTGCGGGTGCCGTCCATTCAGCGGCTTCTCCGAGCGTCATCTCCGCGAACTTCTGCTTTCCTTTCCACACATGGACCTTCTCTAATGCGTCGATACTTGGTCTGATTGTCTGAAAATGAGAGAAAGCCCATTCGAGGAGAATCCGTCCGTCCTCGTCTCTGATGTCCGCGCCGTTTTTAACCGCGGGGGCGCCTAAAATAACCGCGATGAAGCGGGTATCGTCCCGCCGCGCCGTTAGCGCTATGTTATAGCCTGACTCGTCTATGTATCCTGTCTTCATGCCGTCAACGCCGTCAACGCGCCCAATCAAATAGTTGTGGTTATACTGGGTAATGGTTCCCGGATTGGAGCGCGATCCTCTGGGCATATTCTCTTGCTTGGGATAATCAAATTTGCCGACAGAGTGGTAATCTATCAGACTCATCGGATGGGTTTCGAGGTAATATTTGCAGAAAATAGCGAATTCCGCGGCTGTGGTCATGTTGTATTCCGAAACGCCGGACGGCTCTGTGAACACGGTGTTCTCAAGTCCAAGCCGCTTTGCCTCTTTGTTCATGAGTTCCACGAAAGCTTCTACTGAAGAGGCAAACCGCAGAGCCACGGCAACTGCCGCGTCGTTGCCTGAAGGAATGGCAAGTCCCAACAATAGTTCGTGTAGCGTTACCCGCTGACCGTCCGCCAAAAACATGAGGCTTGAGCGCGGAGGCTGACTCCCCCACCACGTTTCCCGCGGAAGGGGAACGATTTCATCAAGGCTGGCGTTTCCCGCGTCAATTTGTGAGAGGACTATGTGCATGGTCATTAGTTTGGTGAGGGATGCGGGTGGAATTCTTTCGTTCTCATTCTTCGTGAAAAGTACCGTACCTATATCAGCGTCCAAGAGAAGAGCGGAACGCGACTGTATGGAGGGGACCTCCTGAGAAAAAACAGGCGCAAGCAAAAATATCAATACAAAAAAAGCGAATTGCTTCATAGTTGCTAAATGTATAACAAACTATGCGCCCTGTCAAGCCGCCCGAACTTGACCCACAACAGGTAGCAGGTAGCAGTTGGCAGAGAGTAGTTAATAAAGAGACCCACGCTTCTAGCTCGCCCGTCTTCCTTTGCTACCTGCTACCTACTAACTGCTACCTACTAACTGCTACCTGCTACCTGCTAACTGCTAACTGCTAACTGCTAACTGCTAACTGCTAACTGCTAACTGCTAACTGCTAACTGACAGGAGGGGGGCGCATTTTTCCAAAACGGAGTTAGGCGCACAGAGGTCCTTGTTGTGCGCCCCCCTGACAACAGACCCCTTCGGGGTCTTCCGCCACCCCCCAACCATAAGGCGGTGTCAGACACCGCCCGTCCGCCTCCTCCTCCGTGTCTGACACCGCGCGTCTGACACCACCACGTGCCTGACACTGCCGCACGTCAGACACAGAGTATACTCTGCGTGGCTCGGAGTATACTCTGCACGGCTCGTTGTCCACTCTGCGTGGCTCGGAGTATACTCTGCGTGGCTCGGAGTATACTCTGCGCGGTTCAGAGTATACTCTGCATGGCTCGTTGTCCACTCTGCACGGCTCGGTTAGCTAACTTGACGGCTCGGTTAGCTAACTTGACGGCTCGGTTAGCTAACTTGACGGCTCGGTTAGCTAACCTGATGGCTCGGTTAGCTAACCTGATGGCTCGGTTAGCTAACTTGACGGCTCGGTTAACTAACTTGACGGCTCGGTTAGCTAACCCGGCGGCTCGGTTAGCTAACTTGACGGCTCGGTTAACTAACTTGACGGCTCGGTTAGCTAGACTAGTGTTCAGTTTAGCTAAACGCGTGTTCAGTTTAGCTAAACGCGTGTTCAGTTTAGCTAAACCAGCGTTCAGTTTAGCTAAACCAGCGTTCAGTTTAGCTAAACCAGCGTTCAGTTTAGCTAGACTAGCGTTCAGTTTAGCTAGACTAGCGTTCAGTTTAGCTAAACCGGCGTTCAGTTTAGCTAGATCAAAAGGCTGATTGCATAGAGTAAAAGTCCTTATACTGTCGTATAATAATCTTTTGTGTAAACTGTTTGTGGGTCAAGGCGGGAGGGGAGGGGAGATGGCATTTATCCAAGAGCTAAAATCACAGGATACACTCCGCAGTCAAATCAAAGCCCGCGCGGGCGGTGATTTTACAGGACACAAAACTTCCGAATCTGAGCGCCGTATCCGCGTGAACCACGACCGCCCCGTCTACTTCTGGCGCTTGAGCGAACATTCTGCCTAAATACAACCCGTCATCAACTTCTTCTTCAACTAAAACGTCAAATTTCTGTCCCATGAAACGGTCTAACTGTTTTTCTGTTATCACCGTCTGTTTCTCTTGGACAAGGGACCTTCGGCGTTCCGCCACGCGCTTTGGCACATGGGGTTTCATGGAGTTCGCGGGCGTATTTTCCTCTCGTGAATACGTGAAACAGCCCGCCCAGTCAAGCCGCGCTTTTTCTTGAAAATCAAACAGGGTTTCCATATCCGCATCCGTTTCTCCGGGGAAACCAAGGAGAAACGTAGAACGAATGACCGAAGACGGCAGAGCGTCTCGTATACGGTCAAGCAGAGCCAAATAATCCTCCGCGCATCCCTTACGATTCATCTTTTGCAGGAGAGACTTTGAGGCGTGTTGAAAAGGAATGTCAAAATAAGGCAAAAACCGTCCGCCGCCGTTCTTTTTGAGAAAATCAAGAATAGGCGGGAAGTGATCGGGGTGCAGGTAAAGCAAACGTACCCAAAAATTTCCATTCAGACAGAAAAGCGCCTCCAGAAGCGTGAGTAAAAGTTGTCTGCTGGAAGAATCCATACCGAAAGCGGCTATATCTTGTCCCACCAAGCAGAGTTCCTTAATGCCTCTGTCCAAAAGTGTCTGGCACTCGTCAATAATATCCTCGATTTTGCGGCTTTTAAGCCCGCCGCGAATGAGGGGAATAGAACAAAAAGAGCAATGGTTGTTACAACCTTCGGTAATTTTCACATACGCGGAACCGGGTAAGGAGAGGAGAGGGCGATTCTTGCGGACATTGTCATCCGTAGGGAGGGGAATGAGTTGCATCCGCGCGCCATGAAGAGCGGCGTCCGCGGCAGAGGCGATTTTGGACAGGTCTTTGTTGCCAAAGATAACATCTGCTTCCGTAAGAGATTCAAACAAGTCTTTTGCGTAACGCTCCACAAGACAGCCGGCAAGTACGATACGTTTGCCGTTCCTCTTATGCTCAAGAACCGCATTGATGGATTCCCGCTTTGCCGCTTCGATAAATCCGCACGAGTTGACGATTACAATGTCCGCCTCTTCAGGCGAAAATGTGGAGACCCATCCCGCATCATTCAGATACGCCATGAGGGTCTCCGCGTCAACTTGGTTCTTCGCGCACCCAAAGGGGTCTAGGAAGTAGGTTTTGCTCATACTACCCTAATTATTCCAACAGAACGAGCGCGAGGCGGTAACGATTCTCTTCTTCTCTTATCCAGCGGACGTCCACGACGATCACTTCGCCTGCGGCTCCTAGTTCAAGAGGGACTTGTCTTCCTCCGCCTATTACCTGAATCTTTACGGCCGCGGCATTTGACGCGCCGATTCGGACGCCGTTCTGTGCCTGTATGCTCAATTCTCTATTTCGCTCGAAGTATTGTTCATTACGTCCCTGTCTGTTACTCTCCGCCAGAATCTCCCATCGGAACAGGCAATATTCTTGAAAGGTTATCTGTAACGTAAATGGATACGGAGTCGACGAAGAGAATATAACGGTTTGCGTTTCATTCACGCTGGGCGAGGTTTCGGCTGGAGTATCCTCTGCGGTCATCTGCAAGACGTTTTGTGGAGAATCGTCGAATTCAAGAAGCAGACGCGCTCCGGTGGACGGCTTATTTTTCACAAAATCCAATGCCGTAACTATTATGTCGCTGAAGCCGTCTGTGTCAATATCAATAGGCGTCTCAACTCCCAAATCAAACGCTATGACGTCCGTATCATTTGAAGTTACCGTAAGCGTATCCTCCACCGACAGCAAAGTCAGGCGATATTCCGTATCTTTATAGGGAATAATAAAAGAATCATTGACGAACAAGCGTTTTTCTATAGGAAAAGAGTCAACCATCCAATTTTTTGCCTTGGATGATGGCTTTGGCAGCGAAATCTCAAATTCACCAACTCTCTGCAAGACTAAGTAAACACCGCCCCCAATGAGGGCTAATAAGACAAGAACACCAAGAATCGTGAGCACGAGCTTAACCGGAAAATGCCATTGCGGTTTCAGAAGCTCGGTCGGTATGGGCTGTTCCTGCAATTTCGTGGATTTGTAAAGCTCAAGTAAATCTTTAGGATCAAGCCCCAGATATTCACCGTAAGTTTTCATAAACCCAAGTACATAAGTTTCAGCTGGAAAAACCGAGAAATCTTCGGCTTCAAGGGCTTCAAGATAGCGACTTGCTACGTTAATTCTAAAACTCACCTCATCGTAAGTTTCATTCCTGCTCTCGCGGGCTGTTTTCAGTTTGTTTCCTAGAGATACCAATCTCGACCTCTCTTTATTCTCTACTCCGTATCACGAAAGAGAAAATTATTGTATATATTCGCCGAGCCGGGCGAGTCGTAAATAAAACGCTGTTCGGAGATACCGATGTTGCTTCTGATGTTGGTAAAATCGAAGCGTATCACGGAGCCGCCCAGCGTCGTGCCTTCCATGCGTCTGATGAGCTTCGTGTCTGGATTTATGCTCAAGATAATCTCGCGGAAACTCTCCGCGCCAGCCCGTCGAGACAGCCGCAGTTTCACCACGGATTCGTCTGACCCCTCAAGCGGCGAAGGATTGGGGCCGGTTACGTAAGACGGTACGTAGTTACGCCGCATAAGGGTAAGCCCCCCGCCGGTCGCAAGACCCGCGCCTCCAGACGCCACCTCCTGATTCAGCACCGCACGGTATTCGGGCAAATACAAGGTGAGTTGATCCCCGTTAAACACTATGACCTGTTCCGCAGGCGTCGTAAAATCTATACGCAAAAAAGACGGAATCAGGTAGCTTACTGTGCCCGCCATCGTGGATGAACCCGACTGTATGCTTATCTTCGCCTCGTAATCGCGCATACCGCTGTATCGTTCAGATACCATTTCCATATACCGACTCGCGGTAACAATCTCCTGAGTGAATGCCAGAACAGGACTGATTAGTAAAATCAAACAGATTTTGTTCATAATCACAATGATAATCAAGAGTAGTTAAATATTCAAGTGGTAAATCTCTTTTGAATCCGATGTTTTTGGGCGTTTTTGACTGTACCGAATTGATAATCGAGATTACTTCCCATTCATGTAACGCAGGCCCGTCTTTCTTGGTGTTGACCCACGAAAAAGGGCGAAACGCCTCTCGTCTTTATCTGCCCTTCAGAAGTATCTCCAAGGAAGCTCGGCGTAAATGTTTGGTATTTCACTATTCTAGTGTTGTCGTTCACGATTGCTTTAATTCAATTAGTTTTTTATACAATTCAAAGATTAGTTTTCCATCTTTTGTTCTCCAAACCGTCCAACCATTTGAAGTGGTTCTTGTTGGATTGATTTTTTGAATACACCTTAAAGATGAAATACTTGCAGATGAGATTTCTCCATCTACTTCTATGCCATTTTTTCGTACTATTCCCGTAAATTTCGTTTTATTTTTATCTTTTGTACCATATTCAAAGAATAATTCTTGTCCTACTGAGAGCAACCCCTTTTCAATAACTTGAGCTAAATAATTGCCTTTGAGTTTTGTCCCATAATTATCATCACTTTCAATACCATCTTCAATTTCTTTTTCAGGTATACTAAAAAGTATATCCCCGTTAATGTCCTTGTACTTTTCAACTAGCCATACAATAACCTCAACTTTTAATGTTTTTGTCCAATCTTTTAAATCATTTGGAATGAAATCTATCGGCAATGCCACTTTCGGTTGTTGTTGCAGAATCTTATTAATGGTTCCATGAATATTTATTTCTTCAATGTTAATTTCATTTAACAAATCTTTAAATGATGGATTTCTATTTATTTTCTTTATACAATTTTCAGCGATTTTAATTCTTGTATCCATATTTTCCATTGCTGTAATTTGTTTAGAAATCTGTGGAGCTATATGGTTCCATGTTCCATGAATTCCACGTTCTACTTCTAAAATATACCAAATACTTTCTTGGAAGTTTATTATGATTCCATCGGGAATCGTTTTTTCCCCAGAATTGGTTGCTATAAGACTTTTATCCAATAGTATTGAATAATCGCCAAAAAGCAACTTAAAGTTATTAAAAACGACTTTCTCAATCTCATCTTCATTTGAGAATTCTATTTTAGAGTATACTTTACCAGCTTTATCAAAAATCATACCTTCCTCCATTATGTCGGAGCGGCGACGCTCTCACCATTGTTCTTATTTGCCTAATTTTTTTAACGGCTTTATTGTTTTTAATCCCCAATCATAATGGCTGGATGTTGCCGAAATTAAATATGCACCCAATGATGTTGTTCCTGTCCATTGGTACTTTTTCTTTGTGAATAATTCATCGTCCGTATGTTTTTCAATTAAAGCCATTGTCGTCTTATGGCTTTTTTTGAACATTTTAATTGCCTCTTTTAATTCCGTCCCTTTATATTTTTCATATATCCGGTGGTTTAATACCGGTAATGTTTGCCATGTAACATCTTCCGCCGGAATTGCCGGCTTTTTACCTGACATTCCAATCTTATACCAATTTTCCATCATCAAATGCCATTCATGCAAATGACATATCACATCGGCGACAGTTTTATCCCTATCATTTAATTCATCGTTTTCATAAACCCCGTATTTAACTTCGTCGGGTAAACCGTCAATAAAATCCAATAATTTATTGAAATTTATTTCCGCAAGTTCCAAAAGTTCCTTCTTGTTTACAGGTCTGGGCATATTATTCCTCCAATTTATTCAAATCTATTTTCTCTTTTATCATATCCTATTATTATCCCAATCTCCAACCAAGGGGGAATTTAATATACGGTATTTTCTATTTGTGTTCCAAGTCTCACAAAGAGCGTTATAGTTTTCGTCAGGATCGAGCATAAGCCCGGCTAATGCGTCAATTTCCTTAAAGTCCTGTTCCGTCAAGCTATCAAATTTATCGGCTATATACGCTGGTTGGAATTCATAAGATATTTCATTGTTCATAAGGGCGTGGAAATCGTAGAACACCGCCCTGACAGCGGCTTTTAGCGACGCCTCCCCTCCGGCATATACATATTTATTGCCGTCTACCTTTTCCCCGCGTATCTGCAACCAGGTATCTGCGGCCCAGTCAAATCTATTCGGTGGTATGTCAAATTGATCAAATCCCAATCGGCTGTCCCCGAAAAAGTCAGCGTCAAACGTAACCCACCTTGACTGCCGCTCGTTCCAATACTGGTTTATCCAGTGGTCTAGGCTCAACCCGTCTTTAAAATAGGGGGCAAATCCCGATCTTGAACGGCAGGGTATGCCCTTTGCTTTAAGTATCGCCGTCATCAGAACCGAAACATATCGGCAAGTTACCACTATCTTATGCTCCACCTGACGTTCAAGCGTAAAACCTCTGTTGTCCAGCCTAAACAACTCCGCGGTCATAGATACGGCTGTCAGAAGAATATCGTCCTCACAGCGCATACGATACCAGGGAAACCTTGTCATATCGCCGTATAACAGCGATTCATTTAAATTGTTGTTACCTTCTCGTAATGTAGTCCTATGGATAATTTGAGAACAGATTAGTTTACCCAATTCATAAATATCATCAGGGAGGCTTTTGAAATAAGTCTCGTAATTTCCGGCATAAGTATATACGCCCGTCTCCAAATAATGGCGTAAAATATTTTTGTCCATAATAATCTCCTTAAAAAATTATTGGTTGAAGTAATTATCCTTTAAATGCAATAGCGTCAAGCTGGAATAAAAGCCCGTCTTGCCCACCGGCATGGGCGAATTCTGTTTGTATTGATTTCCGCGCGGGATATTTTCCCTTAAATCTTTCCTTAAATACTTTTTCCATTGCCGGAATATCCCAAACATCTCTGAACAAACAATCCAGCTTTACAACACATTCTAAGGTCAAGCCGATGGATTCCAGACGGTTATGCAAGTGGTCTATCGCGCCGTTAATTTGTTTTTCAATGGGCTGTCCGATATTCCCTACACAATAGCTTATAAAAACAAAATCGCCGGCTTCAACAATTCCTGAATGAGCCCATTCCTCATTTACATCGCTTCTTTTAATTTCCCGCATAATGCTTTCTCCTCTTTTTAAAGCCTGTTTTACGAGGGCTTCCTTCATTAGGTTTCATATTTATTCAATATACCATATTCGTAAGTATCAATCCACAAAGGTTTTCCATTACTGTCTTGTTTAAAAAATATATTCTTGCGCAGGCGTCCTTCTCGTTCCATACCTGCTTTTTCCATGACTTTCCATGAGGCGGCATTCTCTGGATTACAGTGTCCAATGATTCGGTGCACCTTATCTTCAACAAAAGCTCTTTCAATTATTTCTTTTAACGCCTCGGTACAAAATCCACAATTCTGATATTTAGGATTAAAAATAAAACCAACTTCCCAGGTGTTTGCAAATAAGGGTTCAGTCTGGTTAAAGGAAATATGTCCTATTAGTTTATTATTTTCCTTTAAGACAATCGCGTAAACATCTGTATTTGCGGCTCGTCTTTTACATACTTCTTTCGCTTTGTCCTCGTCAATTATATCTCCGGGTTCATATATATAAATTTCTTTACATGATAAATATTCGAGTAAATCCTTCCAATCGTTTTCCTGAAAATATCTTATATATAATCTTTTCGTTTCCATATTATATTTTTTCTCCAATATAAAACACATATCCATAATACTGTTTGTATTTTGCATACAGGTCTGCCTCGTGCCTCATGTATGCGATAAAAGCCTCAGCGGTTTTATTGTCGGCGTATTTGTTTAGGAATTCCTCTTGCCGTATTTTTTGTGGAATATAATAGTTATCAGTCCAGCAGTTTTCAGATAAGGTAAAAGCGGCGACAGGGACATAGCCTGCTTTTTGCATTACTGAAATATCATGTCCTATTGTGCCGATTTCAGGAGAGGCTTCGAGCCAAAACTTTTCGATTTCCGTTGGGCGCTCGTCGGTGAACCATGAGGCGTTTGTTACAGCCAAAAACCCGCCTTTTCTTAGGAAACTCCTCCAATAGTTCAAGCCTTTTTCAAAGCCTATGTTGTCAATAGCCCCTTCAGACCATATAAGATCGAGTTCGTCATTCTGAAAAGGCAGGTTGTCCATTGAACCGACGATACCGTTTACCCTGTTCCGCAGACCGAGTTTTTCGGCGCTTGCGTTGAGTTTATCAATTGAGCCGGGGAAAAGGTCAAGCGCGGTGATGGTTCCTCTTGTATTTTGCGCTAAAACCATTGTTTGTCCGCCTGTGCCGCAACCTAAATCGGCAATTTTGGACTCGTCCGAAAGGTTGCCGATAAAACTTAACGCCCTTATGGTTGCTTCGGGACTGCCGGGTCCCTGTCGTTCCAGCCCTACAAAATATTCATTGATGAGGGCAAAGTCAAATTCGTGTATAGCCGTTTCTTCCATTTCAACTCCTTTTGGTTATAAAACCATTGTAATCATGCAATATAAACGTTATTTAGTCAATCTAATATAATCAGGAGGGGGGCGCTATTTCCGAAACCTTTCGGCACACCGCCGCCTTTGTGTTGCGCCCCCCTGTCTCCAGCCCGCGCCTGCACAGCAGGTTGCATAAAAGGCGCGGTCTTCCGCCACCCCCCAACCAGCCCACACGGTGGGCAGAACAAGACGCTTTAGAACACCCGAAGGGTGCGCCACCCCCCAACCAACCCACACGGTGGGCAGAACAAGACGCTTTAGAACACCCGAAGGGTGCGTCACCCCCCAACCCCACGGTGGGGTAAGGCAAGCTGCTTGCCTGCGGAGACAACGGCGATCCCTGTTGGATAATGCCCCTTGCGAAATCACCTAGCAGACTTCGTCTAAAAAGGCTTTGTCCGCTACCATTCGTGTTTTAGCAACCTATATTCCACTCTATCTTTTAATTTATTTTCATGCAGTTGATATTCTTTATATTCAGCCTCTTTTACCATGCCACATTTTACCATTACCCTTTCAGAGCCTTTATTTTCCTTTATACAGCCCGCTGATATTCTATATACATTACCATCTTCAAACGCATATTCTATTACTCTTTTTAACGCCTCTGTTGTATAGCCCTTTCCCCAATGCTTTTCTTTTATAAAATATCCCATGTCAACCATTTTCCCAAACGGCGTCGCCTTTACCGCCGTGTATCCTATTTCACCTATATATTCTTTTGTAGCCCTATTTTCTATTCTGAAAAAATATAATTTTCTATCTTTTGAATTGGCTTCTTCTATGGATTTGACAAGATTTTCCCTTGATTCATTTAAATTCCCTGTTTTAATATTCGGTAAATATCTCATTGATTTCTCATCTGATAATAATTCATGGTGTTCTATTAAGTCGTCTAAGACATGATCTCTTATTATTAACCTTTCCGTGTATAATCGTACCAATTTCAACCCTGATTTATTTTTAATGGTAACGAAGCGTATAGGAATAACCTAGCCGATCAGACCTTGTATTCGGGGACGCGAGCGATACAATAATAGGAATAATTTCATCCATATCTTTATATTAACCCTGTTTTATTGCCTCTAATATTTCATCCATTGTAATATCTGTTTTTATTCCTTTGATGTTTTCCAATGGCGATTGTAGTTCTTTTTCATTTTCCTTTATAGAAATCAATCTGAATTTACTCCCGTCATTCCTTGTAATGATTACCTCTTCTTTTAATGCCCTGTTTAATACCGTAGAGAGATTTTGCGTGGCTTCTGAATAGTTATAAATTTTCATTTCATTCCTCCGTTAAAACATTTATGTTCATGGCTAATGCAACGTTCCTTCATCTCGCCTAACGTTTCGGCTGTATGCGGCATTTTGGCGCTAATCTTCTTGGCGCGCGCCTTTGTCTGTCATGCTAAGTCTTTATGCAGAGTCCGTATGCCCAATGGCAGAGCCAACAGGAAGGCGCAGAAATCCGCAATGGGCGTACAAATTTGCACCCCAAGAACACCGAGCGGGGGGATCAGAACAAAGATAAGCGGGACGAGGAAAAGCCCCTGCCGCGAGAGAGCTAGGATACTTGCCGGGAGACCCTTCCCCATAGTCTGGAGCATGAAACTAACCAGAAGTATCCAACCCAAGAAGGGCAAGCCGAAACACTGAGCTTTCAGCGCGAAAGCCCCCACACTAACGATTTCCAGATCGTCTTTGCGAAAGAAGGAGACGATCTGCGGCGCGAAGATGAAACCCAGAACCGCGAAGACCGTCAGAAGTACCGTTGAGAGACGCAGGCAAAACCAGAACGCCCTTTTCACTCGGTCGTAGTGTTTTGCGCCGTAGTTGAACCCGCATACCGGCTGGAAACCCTGCCCAAAGCCGATAATTGCCGAACCAGCCATGAGGAATACACGGTTTACGATGGCGATAGCCGCGATAACCGAATCGCCGTAAGCGCCAGCGGCGCGGTTAAGCAGTACGACCGAAAGCCCAGCTACGCATTGCCGCAGGAGGGAGGGACTGCCGCCGCGGAATATCTCCCTGTATTTGCCCAATGACGGGGAGAAATTGCGCGGCATGATACTTATGTTTCTCTTGCCGATGTTTGCCATGGTGAACAGCAGGAGGCAACTTACCGTTTGACTGATCATGGTGGCGAGAGCGGCGCCCTTGACGCCGAGATGAAAGACAAAGATAAACAAGGGGTCAAGCCCGATGTTTATCACCGCGCCTGAGACCATGCCGATCATGCCGAAGAAGGCGTTGCCTTGGTAGCGCAAGAGGTTATTCAGCATGAATGACGACACCATAAACGGCGTGCCGAGCAGGATGAAGCGCAGGTAATCGCGGGAATAGGGCAGAACCGTGGGCGTGGAACCGAGGATCAAGGCAAGGGGGGAGAGGAAAATCGTGCCTAAGACCGCGACTGCCAGCCCTAGGACAAACGCGGAAAAGAACCCCGTAGCCGCCATTGCTTCAGCGTCCGCGGTGTTCCGCGCTCCCAAGGCGCGGGAGATGAAATTGCCCGAACCGTTCCCGAAAAAGAAGCCTACTGCCTGAATAATAGACATCATGGAGAAACTCACGCCCACGCCTGCGATGGCGCTCGTGCCAAGGGCGCTAACAAAATAAGTGTCAGCCGTGTTGTACATGGCGGATACCAGCATGATGATAATGCAGGGGATAGCGTGCCTTATTACGAGCGTTTCCACCGGAGCGGTGGTCATGAGGTGGTATTTTTCATCGGCGGGACTTGCCCCTGTTTCTTTCATAGGGCATTAACCAGAAAAAGAACGAGGAAAATAGTATTCCCTATGCCTGTCAGTAGTGGACCAATAGTTTTGAAAGTGCTTATTTTAACGCCGATGATTCCATCAAACAATTGTACGCCTATCATAATTCCCGCCATAACGGTTAAATACGGGGTGGATACAAATAGCAATGATCCAATCGCGGCTAGGAACAACGATAAACTCCGTGCCATCGCGTATTTTGCGTTGATCAACGCGGCGCCTTTTTGCGATTTTGATCTTATTTCCGCTTGCACCGAGAACCCAAAACTTACCGTGGCGCTGATCAGGGTAAACACAGCGCAAAGATAGTAATACAGCATATTCCGCATCCTTATCAAAATAAGATTTTTTATATTATTTTCAATTTATTAGGATATATTTTATCGCGTGTTATGTCAAGTAATTTTTACGCGGTATAGGTATGTCGCCCAACGTTTCGGCTGTATATAATTATTTACTGTTTTTATTGTAATCAATGAAATGTATTATTTCTTCATTAAGGGATTCCAAATCCAATAATATCTTTTTCCGCCGTGGATTTCCATCAGAATTACGAAAAGCCTCTTGAAAATAACCACATTTCATCAATGTTTTATTGGTTATTTCAATTATAGAAATTTGCGAAAGAGAGAACTTTTGTTTGCGTAATCTTGACCACGCGCCACGGGCAATTCTTTCTTTTGTATATTCTGACAACCCACCTTTTAATTCTTCGTGCCATTGTTGAAACGAACGGTCTTCATCATTATAGAGAACTTTCCCCAACGAGACTATTACGCCTACAGAGCCGTATTCTTTTATCGCTAATGATATTGCTTCGCTATCATTTACAATTATTTGATGACTGCTTGTATTTATCGCATGAGCCTTAAAATCAAATGGTATTTGGTACAATCCGTCAAAAGACGCTCTTCCATAGAAAGGTTTCTGAAATTCAAACAATCCGTCCAATAGTTTTTCGCATAGAAACTGAAAATAAAATCCTATCCACTCCATTTGCCGCCAATGAGGATAATCTTTTTCTTTCATTTCCAAAATTGCTTTTTTCCCATCCCATTCATCTGGAATAGAAACAAACCGCTTTTCAATTTCTTTTGCGATTTTTGTAATACTCATAATCATATACTCTGTAATTTACACCGTAGTTAAAGAAACTTACGATGCTTTTTCAATATGTAAAACTTTATCTTGTTTTTGAATCCTTGATAAGCATGATTCTTCATCTTCTTTTAATAACACATTAATTTTTTCTTGCAGTGATATTCCGTCAATGCCAAAACCGGCGACATCCCAGCCCGGCGTTGCCTGCCGCGCAAAAAGTTCTATACGTGAAATATCGCCAAAAAGCTGTACGATTCTCTCACGGACAACAGGAGGTTTTACCGAATGTCCCAGCCGTGGGTGCATAACAATTTGCGGCACGGTTTTATCCACCGATTTTATATGTCCTCGCATTCCCAAAAGGCAGATTTCAATATTTGATTTTGTGTAACTACCCATGCCGCGCAGAGGTTCGCCGTCTATTTTTGTTTTTACCCAGGAAAAAGCGCACGTTTTATATTTAAAACCCCATGCTTCCAGAACTTTAAAAGCATCAGGAAGCGCCGGCATTGTTGCCCACAAAAAAAGAGCGCAATTTTTATCGCGTAAGTCTTTTACATTTAACGCGCAAATCTCATCTGTGGTCATTGTTTGGTAATGTTTTTCCGGCGCGAAATGCCCACCGTCCTTTCCCGTTCCCCACAAATACTTCCACGGTGGGTCGGCATAAATAATACAATACTTCATAGGTTGAGCATAAAACATAAAAAAGATTGTGTCAAGGACTAAATCTTCGGCAGATTTCAACAAATTTTCTCATTTTTAGGCATAAAACAACAGATTTATCGCATTAAAGACAGCGTGGTGCGACGATAAAGGCGTGGTTTAAAGTATGTCGCCCAATGTTTTGGCTGTATACGGCATTTGTGCTGGGTTTTGCCGTTGGAATGAAGCGTAACGGAGTACAGAGGCGATCGAACCCCGAAGCTACCATAAGGCAGGAGCGTATACAGAACTGTTACACGTGGCTCTGGCTGTTTACGGCGTTTTGGCGGAAGTCTGCCGTTAGAATGGGGCGTAATTGAGACCAGAGCCTGCCACGCCCCGGAGCCGCCGTCAGACGAGGGCGCGTAAACAGACCTATTACGCTCCATTTTTTGCCTTATATATTTTTTTATGCTTGTAATTTATTCATTTCTTCTATTATTTCGTTTCGGGGAAGATTGCCTTTTTCTAATGTTTCATCGTCTTTTTTTAATATTCTTTTATAAAACGCTTTTATTTCATTTGTTATATTTAAATAGTTGCTTGCTTTTAACTCATACAGTTTATCTTCCGCCCTCCCAAATAACCCCTGTCCCTCGTAGTATTCATATATTTTATATTTTGTCTCATTTGTTATTTCATAGTCTTTAAGTTTGTTTATTATTTCATTTATTTTCTCATGCTTTTGTATGTTTTCTTCATTTGCCAGAAGACAAAATAGCACAAACGCTTTTTGATAATATTCCAAGGATATTGTATTTAAACTATTGATTTGTTCAAGAATGTCAGCCTCTTCAAAAAGAAGATTTGCTATTATATCAATATTGTCTTTGTTTAATACATTTCCGTAAGTATTATCTCTTATTATTTCATTAACTTCAAGGTCTTTTATTTTATTGCCGTCTGTATTTAATAACCCGTTATATGCCTCTTCTATTTTTTCAATAGCGGAATCATAGTTCTTTATTTTTTTATTGAAGACAATAGCCCATAGAAACGCGGCAAACTGTTCAATCATTTTCATAATATAATCTTCTTGAAGCATTTTTCTTTCCTATACATTTTCCAATCAACGCCAGAAAAAACGCCGCGTAACCCTCGTATAGTCACGGCGGCGATTCATTTGTATGGGTTTAATTCATTTAATATCGACGTTCTTAAACAAGACGCTTCCGACAAGGGTTCCGCCGGCAACGTAGCACAGCCCGACGAGGATGCCTCGCGGTACCGTGCCGCTTTCTGGCGTCAGCGAGGCAAGGGCAGTAATATGCGTTGAAATCCAATAATCTTCCAGCATTATGTCGCCGCCAAGGATAAAACTACTCGCCCGCAAGATGATGGGGAGAAAGGACACTATGCAGATGTTGACCGCGATAGACGCGCCGACTCCGCGTAACCCCATGGAAACAAGGACAAATACCGAAGTGTATGCAAACATTAACAGCCCTTCGCCGAGGAGCATCGCGGTTATATTGGAAAAAGCGGCGACGCCTTGCGGGTCAAAGCCCAAGAGAACCGTTCCCATGATACCCAAAAGCGCGACATAGGCAGTGTACATCGTTAAAACCGCAATGCCGCAAACCGCCAGCTTGGATACATAAATGCCCACGCGGTTACAGCCTTTGGACACGTAGTTCTTAACGGTGCCGTTATGAAATTCACCGCACACAAAAAGCGAAACAAATACCGCAAAAAGGAAGGGCAGAAACGGTAAATCGAGTGTTTGTTCGATGAGCGCTACGGCGCCGATACCACCGGCGCTCGCTTCGGCGTATTCTACGTCAACCCCCTGTATGGAAAGACCAAAAAGCGCGACAAGAGCGACGCAGATAGACAGGCAAATGTAGAAGGGCTTGAAAATAGCGAGCTTGTACAACTCCGATTTGACAATATTCATTGGTTTTTCCCTCCCATTAAATCCATGAAATAACCTTCGAGGTCTTGTCCGCCGGGCGCGAGAACCGACACGGCGAGTCCGTTTGAGACAAGCGTTTGGTTGATATATGCCGCTTCGTCAAAGTGATCGTATAAGAAAATCGCGCCGTCCGCCATCACGTCAAAGTTCGCGTTGACCGTAGTTTTCAAGAGATATTCCGCCTTGCTGGGGTTATCCACCACGATTTTTATAGTGCGGCGGCATCTGTTCTCCAATTCTTGGGATGAAAACTCGGCGATGAGGTTACCCTTGTGAATAACGCCGTAACAGGTCGCCATTCTGGAAAGCTCGTCTAAAATATGGCTGGATACTACGATTGTCAGGTTCTTTTCCTTGTTCAGATTCAGGAGCAGGTCGCGCGTCTCTTTGATACCCATAGGGTCAAGTCCGTTCATCGGCTCGTCTAAAATGAGAAATTCCGGGTTTCCTATCAAGGAGACGGCGATCATCAAGCGTTGTTTCATGCCGAGGGAGAAATCCTTGGTTTTCTTCTTGCCCGCATTGCCAAGCCCCACGAAGTCAAGCAGTTCCGAAACGACGGTCTTATCCGGGATGCCCATGAGCACGCGGTATACCTCTAAATTCTGCGCCGCGGTCATGGACGGGTAGAGAGCGGGGTTCTCAATGACCGCGCCGGTACGTTTACGTTGTTTTTCCAAGTCGGCGCTCTCGAAAAGCCGTATCGTACCACTCGTAGGGGACGCGAGACCGCACAACATTCGCATAAACGTTGTCTTTCCCGCCCCGTTTTCACCGATAAAGCCGTAAATATCCCCCCTGCGAATAGTGATATTCACACGGTTCACCGCCTTTTTCCCCGCGAATGTTTTACAGAGGTCTGTTGTTTGCGCGAAAAATTCAATTTGTTCCATATAATATTTTTCCCTGTTCTTTTATTGTTTTATAAATATACCCAATGTCATTGTTTATTTTAATATACCTATTATAATCAATCGTAAGCAGATCAACGGGAATCATTATCTTTTTTTCATAAAAAGCCATATAAATAGAATCGATAATACCGAGTCCATTTTTCAGATCTTTCTTTATTATAAGCAAATCAACATCGCTTTTTTCAGTATTATCGCCTCGCGCGTATGAACCGAAGAGTATAATTTGATCTGGAGAGGCAAGCGAAACAATAATAGAGATAATTTGATCAATATACGGTATTTTATTTTCCATGTCTTATATTAACCTATTTTTTTAATAGTTTCAAGCCGTATTTTTAGCAATGCTTGGGAAAAACGCAAAGCCACTTCGCCCAACGTCTCGTCTGTATACGGTGTTTGGGAGAGGTTCTGCCGTTGGAATGTAGCGTAGTAGAAACCAGAGGCGACCGAACCTCGAAGCGGTCCTGAGGCGGGGGCGTGTGTAGGACTGTTATGTGCGGCTTGGGATGTTTACAAATCTTTACTTATAATGTTCCTTATTTCCGATTTAAGTTGCGGTATATTTTTAAATATTATATATTCTTCATTGTCGTCAAACTCGTCAAAAAGCTTTGATAAGAAATTAAACATCTCCCTATCGAATCTATATTCTCCCTCCTTTAGATTTTTATTCCTATTCTCTATTCTTTCCCATAAAATATCGTCATTGACATTCAAGTATATAAATATAACCTTGTATTTGTTAAACCTATTTATTAAAGCTTTCCTTTCGTCCCTTGTCCAAAAGCCAAAGTCAAAAATAATATTTAGATTTGAATTTGCTAAAATACCATCGCTTGTTTCATAAATAATTTCTTTGCATAATTTTAATTTTTGTTCAAATAGACTTCTTTCAGCAATTTCCCCAAACAACTTTAACATGATCTTATCGGCGGAAAAAATAACGCTTTTATAATTTCCCGCTATCCTAGTCGCAAGCGCGGTTTTCCCGGCGCCCGGCTTTCCACATAAGGCAAAGATTAGTTTCATAATTAGGTAATCCTGAAAACATAGTCTATTGCAAGCCCGCTTAGAAGCGCGAAGGCAATTATAAAAAACAAATAAAACGCGAAGTGTTTTATGCCAAGCACGATTTTTAACGCGCCCAAGTTAGTAATCTTAGTTGCGGGGCCGGTAATCATAAACGACGCCGCGCTTCCCATCGTCATACCGGACGCCAGCCACTGCTGGAGCAACGGGATAGTACCGCCACCGCACACGTAGAGTGGCACGCCGACAGTTGCGGCCATCAGCACGCCGAAGCCCCGGTTGCCGCCGAACAGCCGCCCAAACGCATCAGGCGGAACATAGCGCTGGAAGAGCGCGGAAAGTACCACGCCCACAAGAAAATACAACCCGGTCGCCTTAACATTCCTCCCGAAGTTCTTGAGAAACCGCAACATGGGATTGGGATCCGTGTCATGGCTTGCGGTCCGCTCGAATTTTGTGAACGTAAAAAACGGCTTGTTCTTGAAGAACACCCTGACGCAGAGACCAGCCAACGCGCCGCAGAGAAAACAGCTCACGAAGCGGATAGCAAGGGCTGGAACGCCGAGCGCGGCGCTGTAGAAGAGTAATTGCGGGTTAAGCAGGATGGAACTCATACAAAAGGCGGCGATCCAATCCTCTGCCATGCCTTTTTCCGCAAAAGAGGCAGCTATGGGGATAGTTCCGTACATACAGAGCGGGGAAGCGATGCCCAGCAGAGAGGCAGGCACGACGCCGAAAGCGCCCATTTTCGTGTTTCGCATCTTCACAAAAAGGTCGTGTATCTTCTCCTTGCCGAACACAGACACCAGCGAGCCGAGCGCCATGCCCAGCACCCAATACCAGACGATCTGATCGAATTGAATAGAGAAGTAATACCATAAATAAATAAGCTCTCTTTGCGCTA
The DNA here is from genome assembly GCA_031265825.1 of Treponema sp. Classification (GTDB taxonomy): domain Bacteria; phylum Spirochaetota; class Spirochaetia; order Treponematales; family Breznakiellaceae; genus JAIRKH01. Next base: position 28,736 of record JAISCD010000081.1, read on the forward strand.
TTTCAATCATAAAAAACCCTCCTTGTTCTCTGACGCTAAATAAAACCATCATTTAAATAGCAGGATACATTAAAAAGCCGAAATTTATTGACTAAATAAATAAAAAATATTAAATTAATTTAAAGGAGATAAATATGAATAGAATTAATTTAATCGGGCTTGGCGTAAAAGACCTTAAAAAGTCTTTGGCTTTTTACAAGGGGATAGGGTTTAAGACCCCTGAAAATGACGAAAACCCTGCCGTTGTTTTTTTTGACAATCAGGGAACGAAGCTTGAATTATGCCCGCTTGACAAACTCGTTGAGGATATTAACCCGAACAGCCCGCCGGAAATTGCACAGGGCAAATTCCCCGGAGTAACATTTGCGATTAACCTAAAATCCGAACAGGAAGTTGACGAGTTCATGGAATTAGTGGTAAAGAACAACGGCACGGTGGCGAAAAAGCCGCAATTAGTTTTCTGGGGCGGCTACAGCGGCTATTTCCAAGACCCGGACGGCTACTATTGGGAAGTCGCATACAGCAAAGATTGGCAATTTGACGAAAACAACATGCTTATCATTAACCACAGTCAAGCCTAATAAACACCTTCCTAAATGGCGCTACCTTTTAGATAGCGCCGCTATTCTCATCATAATAAGTATAATAAGGGGGGCGCTATTTCCCAAACGTAGTCGTTTACCGAAACCTTTGAGACGCGCCCCCCAGTCTCCAGACCGCCTACGGCGGTCTTCCGCCACCCCCCACCCAGCCCGCACGGTAACACACGAAGTATGCGCCGTCCCCTGATCATAGAAGGGTAGGGCAGGGCAAGACGCCTTAACACACCTAAAGCGTGCCGACACATCCCACCCAACCCACGCGGGAACACCCGAAGCGTGCGCCGTCACCAACTATAGAAAGGCAGAGCAGATCAGGACGCCTTAAAACACGCGAAGCGTGTGCGCCGCCTCCAACTTTTGCGGCGGAGGCAGGCGCGGTGTTTAGGGCAGAACCGCTACGACAATTTCACCCCAATCGCCTTTCAGCCCCCTACTACTCGATTGGAATACACCGCAATAAGCGATCCGCTTGCCTTCGTCACCCGGCTTGTGTTCCACCACAAAGGGGTTGCGGGTTACGAGCTGGCTATGCCCGAAATCCTCCGGGTCTGTGGGCGCAGGCTCGTCGGCTGAAAGCGCCTTATACGCAAGCACCCAGCCGTTGCAGTCAAGCGGGATAGCCTTGCTCCCGGTTTCCGCGACTCGCCAGCGGATCGTGTGCGTTCTCGTCTTCGACGGCTCGATCTCAATCACAACTCTCCATTGGGGCTTGCCATGAGTCGTTCTCGTCTTGTCGCGTATGCGCAGGTTCATGCTTTCCAACTGAGCGTCCGTTACGATGCTCGGCGCGTCATAGAAAAACCGTTGGCAAAAATTACGCAAAACCGGCTCAAAATGCTTACGCGCCGCAGATCGCTCCTCAACGTCTATCTTGTTATGGGTCGGCGCCTCAGCCGCAACGTGCTTGACGTGGAAATCAGTATAAAGCGTCTCAATCTCCGTGATCGCTTCCGCTTGGATATGAGGCCACAGCGGAGTCGAGCCGCTCGTGTTCTCCTTCACCACCTTGACAATCAACGCGCTCTGCGCGTCAAAGCCTACATAAGTATGATCAATATAGTCATGATCAGACATTCTTTTACTCCTTTAGGGAATTTTCCCTGCTATTATCTATCGGCGCAATCCTCGCCGTATATAAGTAAAATCGCCATTTAAATTTTAGACGCTTTCTATGAGTTCTTGGGGTGTTCCCCAAGAGTCCCAGAAGGTGTTCCAAGAGGCTTGGGGTGTTCCCCAAGAGTCCCAGAAGGTGTTCCAAGAGATTCGCTTTGTAACGCGATATGTATATCTTTTCTGGAAATAAGGCTTGACGACGTTCCCGTTCACGTGGTATACTATGAAAAAATAAGACGTGGAGGCTACTATGCCATTGTATCGGACCATACAGAAAGAGGAAACCCTGAAAAGCCTCGTGCATGAGGACTATTTCTCCGGCTTCGGCTACGAACCAAATATTGATAATATAGACTTCGTCATCACGGACAAGGGCGCGCGGGGCGACCTCTTCAGCGATGGAACGGGCAGTTCGACTCATTTCCTCTGGGCAGAGGCAAAGAAGGGCGCCCATGACCTCTTCGCTCTCTTTACTCAACTCCTCCTCACCTGTCGTAAGACTTACGAGAAGGCGGAATACCTCGCCCCGCCGTGGCTCGGCGCTTTTGACCAGAACACTATCGCCTTCATCTCCTTTCACGAAATCCTCCCTATTTTTGCTGAACCTGACTTCAATTGGAATACCACACCGAGTAACCACACGGCGGCGGACTTCCAGAAGGCAAAGGACAAGGTGAAGAGACTCATCGGTGAGAAGATCGCGGTGTATACCTTCGGCGCGGACGATAGCGAAATACAGGAGTTTATCAGGACACGTTTCGCCGCGGGCGCGGGCGCGTCTCTCAAGAGTCCGATTACCAAAGACAACTTCGTGCAGATATTTATCAAATGGGTGAAAGAGGTGAAGCCGTTTATCAACATCCCAAAAGATGAATGGGCGGAGTTCAAGCAGAGGGGGGTGTTAGATTGCGACTTCTACCGCGCGGACATGATGAGTTACGGGGGCAATACGATAACGGAGAAACTGAAGATCGTGCTTAAACAGGACAATTACAAGTTCCACGAAAACATCAGGGGGAGGCTGTTCACGACGGACATTGACTTTACGGACGGCGGGGGCGCGTATAATCGGTTTTGGAACAAGTATGAACGCCCACCCGCGGCTATCTACCAACAATTCATCATGGACCGGCGGGATTTACTCATGCCGCAAAACATCCGCGAGGTGAAGGGATCATTTTTCACGCCGAAGATTTGGGCGGACAGATCCAAGGAATACCTCGCGGCTGTGTTTGGGGCGGATTGGCAGGAGGAGTACCACGTGTGGGATTGCGCGGCTGGCACGGGTAACCTGCTCGCTGGGCTGACCAACCCCTACAACGTCTGGGCGAGCGATATAGATCAGGGGAACGTGGAGACGATCCAGAGTCTCATTGACATAGACGAGAATCTCAACCTCCTCCCGACTCATGTGTTCCAATTTGATTTTCTAAACGACGACTTCAGCACGTTACCGCAGGCGTTGCGGGACATAATCAACGACCCCGCAGAGCGGCGGAAGTTACTCATTTACATCAACCCGCCTTACGCGGAGGTGGCGACCGCTCGTACGCGGAAAGGCACGGGGAAGAGTAAAAGCAACGTGGAACAGAGCAGGGTTCACGATGTCTACGGTGAGCATATCGGCATCGCTAAGAAGGAACTGTTCGTACAATTCCTAACGCGGGTTTATTTTGAAATCCCGGATTGTCCGATAGGCGAGTTCTCGAAACTAAAGTCGTTGAGCGGTCCGAATTTCGCGTTGTTCAGGAAGGCATTCCGCGCGGAATTAAGGTCCTGCTTCATCGTGCCGTCCACGACGTTTGACAATGTCAACGGCAAATTCCCGATAGGGTTTAAGGTCTGGGACACCGCGCATAAGGTCCCATTCACGGAGATGACCGTAGACGTTTTCAATAGCGCGGGGCGACCTATTGGGACAAAGAAGATATTTTCTTACGATGGGTGCAAATTCATAAACGAGTGGCTCATAGAGAAACGGGTTGCTAACATCGCGGAAGCCGACAAGATAGGTTTTCTTGGGTGTTACGGCAATGACTTCCTGAATCAAAACATTTGCCGAATCCAGCGGACGCGAGAGGAATTCGGAACGCCGCGCGGGAATTATATCACGAAGCAAAACATAACCGAAGTCGCGGTCTACTACGCGGTGAGGAAGTCAATTAAAGCGACGTGGTTAAACGACCGCGATCAATTCCTATATCCCAACGGGGGTTATGAGACGGACGATGAGTTCCAAACGGATTGTCTCGTGTATACGTTGTTTGACAACAACATTCAGGCGCGATACGGGGTGAATCATTGGATACCGTTCACGGAGAAAGAAGTTGACGCGCAGGAAAAATTCGCCTCTCATTTTATGAGCGGCTTCCTTAAAGAAAAAACGTTTAGCACGGAGGCTCAGGCTGTTCTTGACGCTAGTCGTGAATTGTGGAAGTATTATCACGCCAAAATAAAAGGCAATAGAACCGCATCGGTCAATGCGTCTTTTTACGACATTCGGGAGTTTTTTCAAGGACGTAATGACAAGGGAACCATGAAAACAAGGGCTGAAGACGAAACATACAACAAGCTGATCGGAACTCTGCGGGAAAAATTGCGGACTCTGACTGAAAAGATACAGCCCAAGGTCTATGAATACGGCTTCTTAAAGGGGTGATGGGGAAAAGACTTGAAGACATTCCCTATCCCGTGGTATACTATGAAAAATTAAGACGTGGAGGCGCCTATGCCATTGTATCAGACCATACAAAAAGAGGAAACCCTGAAAAGCCTCGTGCATGAGGACTATTTCTCCGGCTTCGGCTACGAACCAAATATTGATAATATAGACTTCGTCATCACGGACAAGGGCGCACGGGGCGACCTCTTCAGCGATGGCACGGGCAGTTCAACCCATTTCCTCTGGGCAGAGGCAAAGAAGGGCGCCCATGACCTCTTCGCTCTCTTCACTCAACTCCTCCTCACCTGTCGCAAGACTTACGAGAAGGCGGAATACCTCGCCCCGCCGTGGCTCGGCGCTTTTGACCAGACCACTATCGCCTTCGTTTCCTTCCATGACATCCTCCCTATCTTTACTGAACCTGACTTCAATTGGAATACCACACCGAGTAACCATGGGGCGGCTGACTTCCAGAAGGCAAAGGACAAGGTGAAGAAACTCATCGGTGAGAAGATCGCGGTGTATACCTTCGGCACGGACGATAGAGAAATAGCGGAGTTTATCAGGACACGCTTCGCCGCGGGCGCGGGCGCGTCTCTCAAGAGTCCGATCACGAAAGACAACTTCGTGCAGATATTTATCAAATGGGTGAAGGAGGTGAAGCCGTTTATCAACATTCCGAAGGACGAATGGGCGGAGTTCAAGCAGAGGGGGGTGTTGGATTGCGACTTCTACCGGGCAGACATGATGAGTTACGGGGGGAATACGATAACGGAGAAACTGAAGATCGTGCTTAAACAGGACAATTATAAGTTCCACGAAAACATCAGGGGGAGGCTGTTCACGACAGACATTGACTTCACGGACGGCGGGGGCGCGTATAGTCGGTTTTGGAACAAGTATGAACGCCCACCCGCGGCTATCTACCAACAATTCATCATGGACCGGCGGGATTTGCTCATGCCGCAAAACATCCGGGAGATGAAGGGATCATTTTTCACGCCAAAGATTTGGGCGGAGAAGTCAAAGGAATATCTCGCAGCTGTGTTCGGGGTGAATTGGCAGGAGGAGTACCACGTATGGGACTGCGCGGTAGGCACCGGGAACCTGCTCGCCGGGCTGACGAACCCCTACAACGTCTGGGCGAGCGATATTGATCAGGGGAACGTGGAGACCATACAGAGTCTCATTGACATAGATGAGAATCTCAACCTCCTACCCACTCATGTTTTCCAATTTGATTTCTTAAACGACGACTTCAGCACGTTACCGCAGGCGTTGCGGGAAATAATCAACGATCCCGCAGAGCGGCGGAAGTTACTCATTTACATTAACCCGCCTTATGCGGAGGTGGCTACCGCTCGGACACGGAAAGGCACGGGGAAGAGTAAAAGCAACGTGGAACAGAGCAGGATGCATGACGTCTACGGTGAGCATATCGGTATCGCCAAAAAGGAACTGTTCGCTCAATTCTTGACGCGGATTTATTTTGAAATCCCGGATTGTCCGATAGGCGAATTCTCTACGTTAAAGTCCTTGAGCGGTCCGAATTTCGCGTTGTTCAGGAAGGCATTCCGCGCGGAATTAAGGTCCTGCTTCATCGTGCCGTCTACGACGTTTGATAATGTCAACGGCAAATTTCCGATAGGGTTTAAGGTCTGGGACACCGCGCATAAGGTCCCATTCACGGAGATGACCGCAGACGTTTTCAATAGCGCGGGGCGCTCAATCGGGGCGAAGAAGATATTCTCTTACGATGGGTGCAAATTCATAAACGAGTGGCTCATAGAGAAACGGGTTGCTCACATCGCGGAAGCCGATAAGATTGGTTTCCTTGGGTGTTATGGCAATGACTTTTTGAATCAAAACATTTGCCGAATCCAACGGACGCGAGAGGAATTTGGGACGCCGCGTGGGAATTATATCACGAAGCAAAATATAACCGAAGTCGCGGTATACTACGCGGTGAGGAAGTCAATTAAAGCGAAATGGTTAAACGACCGTGATCAATTCTTGTCCCCCAACGAGGGTTATGAGACGGACGGTGAGTTCCAAACGGATTGTCTTGTTTACACGTTGTTTGATAACAACATTCAGGCGCGATACGGGGTGAACCATTGGATACCATTCACGGAAGGCGAGGTTGACGCGCGGGATAGATTCGGCTCGCATTTTATGAGCGGGGTTTTGAAAGCGGCGGTGTTTAGCGCGGAGGCGGAGGCAGTGCTTGCCGCTGGGCGTGAATTGTGGAGGTACTACCATGCGGCGATAAGGAACGACAGAACCGCGACTGTTGACGCGGCGTTCTACGATATACGGGAGTACTTTCAGGGGCGTAATGAGCAGGGAACCATGAAGACGAAGTCCGCTGACGAAGCCTATAATAGGCTAATCAAAACTTTGCGGGAGAAATTGCAGGCTTTGGCTGAAAGGTTCCAGCCCAAGATATATGAATACGGCTTCTTAAAGGGATGAGGGGGGAAAGAGGCGAAGGTGTTCCCAGAAGTCCAGAACACATCCCACGGATCAATGAGAACTCCGCCGTCTGCTCGGAGGCTTTACTGTGTTTCGTTGATTGATTGGGAAGGTGTCTGGCACTCTTCGGGTGGGCGGCATGGACCCCGCCCGCATGGTGTCAGACACGGGCGGCTCTTTCGGGATGCTTCGGGGTTGGGGGGTGACGCACCCTTCGGGTGTTTTAAAGCTTCTTGTTTTGCCCCCCATGTGTATTAGTAGGGGGGTGGCGTAAGACCCCCGAAGGGGGTCTGAAGACAGGGGGGCGCGAAACAAAGGCGGCGGTGTGCCGAAATGTTGTGGAAATAGCGCCCCCCTTCTGATTATTTGGGTGTGCCTGTCGGGGACAGCGGCGCTTCCTTTCTAACAATGCCCCTTGTGAAGTCGTCTTACAGGCTTGCCTGCGTTAATGCGCCCTTAACGGTTAAAACGCCGCCGGAATATCCAGCGGTCAATGTGCCGACGTATTTACGGCTTGCGTTGACGTCGGCCGTGTCAGGTCTCCATTGGACTTTGCTCCAGTCAAGGGAATTCCAATCAGTCGCCCTACCGCCGGGTAGAATGTATTACGGACGCAACACGACAGGAGACAGAGAATTATCTACGGCTATTTCAGGAGACTTGGAGAAGGCGTTCCGCAAATCGATCTGTTTCTTTTCGTCGGTTCGGATTTGATACACCGTGCCGTCCAATATGAAACGGATGACGAGTTTTTGTCCCTCCTCAAGTACCGTTAGGTGAAAAAGGTTTGTGTACCTTTCCGGGCATATCGGGAATAACAACAACTGCCGAAGCGCATCCGGGACGGACTGTCTCCTCGTTGACGGCGAGTCGTACCGAAGGGCTTCAAGTTCTCTGGTAGATCGCATCTTGCTTGCGCCTGTGGTCGCATCCAAAGCGTCCCTTATGCTCCGCCCGCCGATTGACCAATTAAGGTAGTTCCTTGTCGGGTCTGGTCTGAGCGCATTGTAACGCATATCAATAGTAACATCCTGCGCTACCGCCAAAAGTCCGCCGACAAATGCCAGCGAAACGCCAATAAAAAATGATTTCTTCATTTATACTCTCCTTATACTTATTTGCGCCGTTATCCCTACGGGATTAACGGGTAAACCAACGCCTCAACAGGGGGCTTTCCCCTGCCGCCAAGGTAGAATTTACGGCTTTCATCGTTACTTTTCCTTCCGCGTTAATTGATCTTCCGCGGCTCGAATCGCGGTATCGTAATACGCCACCTTGAAGTCGAGCTTGTCCAGCGCGGTCTTCATGTCGTCCATCCTCTTGGCGAGTAACCTGCGCTGTTCTTGCAGAATCTTCTTGCGGGCTTCCCGCGTGCCGTCCCCTTGCTTGAAAAGCGCAACGTATTCAAGCAACGCCGCCACCGCAACGCCCGCGCCTCGCATACATACGATAAAATCAACCCATTGGCAATCAATTTCGCCGTAGTCCCGAATACCGCCCTTGCCCCGCGTTACCGGCGGGAGTAAGCCGACACGCTCATAATAACGGAGTGTGTCTATCGTCAAGCCGTATCTTTCGGCGACCTCTGCTATAGTCATAGTGTCATTATCGGACTTGGAGTGAACTCCAACTAAAGTGTTTTTTTGTCTTTTTTCACCATAATTCTTGAAAAAGGCGGGTATTAGGAAGGGTAGGGCGGTGGCGAGGCTCTTTCGGGGCGCTTTGCTTGGTTCAGTGTTCCTGTAATGTGGTTTTCAGATATATTCATAGCAAGGGTATTGTGTTTTTAAATACGAAATATGTTTATTCCATGTTTTATTATCTAATTCCTTTAAATCCCGCGATTTAACAACAAGTTTTCCATTTATCAACGTTTCTTCATAGCCCCATTGAAAACCTGCTAAAAAAGATAACTTATTACCGTTCATTCTTGACGGCATATCAACGAGGTAAGTATAAGCCGTCCACGTGCCTTTAACATTTCCATTCAAATTATTGCATGGGGCATCGTAAATTTCGGCGGGACTGCCATAGGCAAAATAAATACAATGCGGATCATTTGAATCAATGGATAACTCATTTTCGTCAGGCGTCTCAAGTAAGTCAGAAGAAAAATATGCTCTTTGAACAAGCTGTATCCACCCGCATAACCGCCGGTAGCCCGTATTAGTCATATTCTTGATATAAGCGTGAACCGTAGGATACCCAATACAAAGATGGGGATCAAAGGGCAAGCCGAGCAAAGCGTCAAAACCGCTCTCCCAAGCGCTTTCATTCACTCGGTAAATAACCTCTATTGTATTTTGTATGCCCCTTAAGTTAAATGGTATATGCACAATCTTGTTCACTGCTTTTGTCCTTCAATAGGCTGTTCGCTTCGAGTGTTCTAAAGCACCCTTCGGGTGTTTTAAAGCTTCTTGTTCCGCTCTCCATGTAGGCTGGTTGGAGGGTGACGCACCCTTCGGGTGTGCTAAAGCTTCTTGTTCCGCTCTCCATGTAGGCTGGTTGGGGGGTGACGCACCCTTCGAGTGTGCTAAAGCTTCTTGTTTTGCCCCCCATACAGATTAGTAGGGGGGTGACGGAAGACCGCCGAAGGCGGGCTGTAGGCAGGGGGGCGCGAAACAAAGGCAACGGTGTGCCGAAATGTTGTGGAAATAGCGCCCCCCTTCTGATTATTTGGCTGTGCCTGTCGGGGACAGCGGCGCTACTTTTTTAACAATGCCCTATGTTTCGGCGACTTCTCATTTTACACAAAGCGCACAATGTCTTCAAACGCCTTGCGTTTCTTTTCACGAATAAGGGCATTAGAAGGGTATCCCAAGGCAATTACAGACCCGAATTGCTTTTCCGCTGGAATATTCAACAATTCGCATATCTTCTTGCGATCATAAATACCTATGATACAGGTTCCAAGCCCCTGCGCCGCGGCTTCCAAACATATATAGGCAGTAGCCGCGCCTATATCACCCTTCGCAAAATACTGGCTGTCGATAAAACAGCTAATCGTAGGGCTTAAAATAGCGTGTTCCTCAAGCACAATAATAAACGCCTTTGCCGTTCCCAACCAACTGTTTTGCTTGAGCTGTTGACCGCATGACGCTATTTGGCTAACCATATTCTGCGACTCCACCACGACAAAACTCCACGGTTGGGCATTACAGCCGGAATGAGTCAACCGACCCGCCTCAACACACCGCGCCAACTTGTCATGCTCAACAGGCTGTTCAGAAAACCCTCGACAACTTTGGCGTGCCTTACATAGTTCAAGAAAATCATTCATATACTATGTCCTCCTATAATTTTGGGACTATGGTAGCATACTATAAACTCTTTAGTCAATAATATTGCTATCGGCTATGCACAACATCATCGGCGTCGGTAGCATAAGCCAATGCTTTTTGCGCCTCCAATTCCGCCATCCTTGCGGTTAAGGCGGACTTTATATCCTCATAAGCGTCGCTACCCAACGCCAGACGCAATGGGCAGTTCCCATCGTCAACGCAACGAATGATTACTTCTGCCATTTTTTGCGGATCGCCGGGGATCACATCCTGCTCCGTGATCTCTTTGGTATGTAGGTTCTGATAAACCCTCTTGAAGTTTCTAGCGGGTTGATCATTGTATGCGTCCAATTCCGCCCCAAATACGCCATGATTGGCAAAAAATCCCGTGCGAATCCCTCCCGGTTCTACCAATGTGATCGTTATGTTAAATGGAGCGCCTTCCTTCGCCAATGTTTCAAACGCCCCTTCAACCGCCCACTTAGAAGCGCTGTACAGTCCCTGCCCCGGATTGGAAAGATGCCCCACTTCACTGGAGATTTGAACAATATGCCCCTTACCTCGCCCTCTGAAATAGGGCATAAAAGCCCGCGCAACCCGTAGCGAACCAAAGAAATTCGTTTGAAACACGTGATCAATCTGCTCATCACTCACCTCTTCCACAGCCCCAAACAGCCCATACCCAGCGTTGTTTACCGCTACATCAATGTCGCCAAGCTCCTCTATTGCCCTGCCCACTACCCGCTTGATAGCGCGTGAATCAGTTAAATCAAGCTCTGTCCGCCATAGACGTGAGCCGTATCTTTCCCGCAATTCATCGAGCGCTTGGGGTTTACGCACGGTGGCGGCGACACGATCACCTCGCTCAAGCAACATTTTGAGCATTGGATACGCCAATCCCCCGTTTGCGCCTGTAATAAACCATGTTTTCATAAAAAATCCTCCATTTCATCCTATTATATATTCTTTACCGCTGGAGAAACTACGGTCTCTGGCTGAAAGCATCCGCCCTAATATATATGAATACGGCTTCTTAAAGGGATGATGGGAAATGTCCCCTGTTCATTCGCCTGCGTCTGAAAGCTGTGTTGAAAGATAACGTTCTCCAGAATCAGGCAGTATCGTTACGATGAGCTTGCCCGCGCTTTCAGGACGCGCCGCTACCTTCAACGCGCTCCAAATAGCGGCGCCAGAAGAGATGCCACAGAGGATTCCCTCAACTTTAGCGGTTTCCCGCGCGGTTGCAATAGCGTCTTCATTAGTAACCCTGACTATCTCGTCAATAATTGAACGATTAAGAATCTTGGGGATAAACCCCGCGCCGATTCCTTGTATACGATGGGGGCCGGGGAGACCGCCTGAAAGTACCGGCGAGGCGTCGGGTTCTACCGCTATGATACGGACACCCTGCTTCCGCGCCTTGAGAACCTCGCCAACGCCGGTTATGGTGCCTCCTGTGCCGACCCCGGAAACAAATATATCAACAGCCCCAGCCGTATCTATCCATATCTCTTCAGCCGTGGTTAGCCGATGTATCTGCGGATTTGCGGGATTTTCAAATTGGAGGGGAATGAAACTACCCGGTATCTGTGAATGTAGTTCTTTGGCTTTACGGATTGAACCTTTCATCCCATCTTTACCAGAAGTAAGCGCTACCTCGGCGCCAAGCATCCGCGCCAACTTTCTCCGCTCAACAGACATAGTTTCAGGCATGGTGAGTATGAGTTTGTACCCTCTGGAAGCGCAGGCAAAGGCAAGTCCTATGCCTGTATTGCCGCTGGTCGGCTCTATTACGGTCCCACCCGGTTTGAGTTTGCCTTCGTTTTCCGCCGCGTCTAACATCGCCGCGCCTATGCGGTCTTTCACACTCGTTAAAGGATTAAAGGACTCCACCTTCGCAAGTACAACCCCCGGAAGCCCTGATCCAAGTTTTGCGAGTCTTACAAGAGGCGTGTTTCCTCTGGCGTCAATGATGGTGTCAAAGATCTTCCCGCGTACCGGGAAAGCTTGTTCATTCATGTTTTTCCTCCTCTCTTCTTATTCTCATTTGGTAGGCTTCTTTGCAGTTATCATATTGAATAGTCGCTTTCTTGATTGACGTCATACTGAAACATAGCGAGGATACGTTCCTGTATGCTAACTAACGCCGCGTCAGTTCTTGCTCGGGGGCGTTGGACGTCTACGAGTATTTTGTTGCGTATTGAGCCGGGGCTGGGAGAAAAAACCACCACCTCGTCTGAAATATACACCGCTTCCTGTACATCGTGAGTTACCATAACGATGGTGATTGGCTTTGACATTTCTACGGTTTCAGACCAGAGGCGCAACAGCTCGTCTTGCAGTTTTTCCCTCGTAAGAGCATCTACAGCCGCAAAAGGCTCATCCATAAGGATAATTTTCGGCTCGACAGAAAGCGCTCGCGCTAAAGACAAACGTTGACGCATCCCGCCTGAAAGTTGGGAAGGGTATTTGTTGGCAAAAGCGCCTAAATCAACCTTGTTCAAGTAGAAGAAAGCCTTCTCTTCAATATCCTTGCGCCTCTGACGTTCTATTCCCTTTTTCCCTGCGTTACGCAGTTTGAGCGCGAATACAACGTTATCAAGAGCGGTCATCCAAGGAAAAACCGCGTAATCCTGAAAAATCATGGCGATGTCGTGTTTGGGATGGTCCTGAAACACACTGTTTGCCAGAGGTGAAATAAAACGATACCGACGCTGATAAGCGATTCGTTCCTTGCGTGTCGCCGGTAAAGGCTCAAGCACAAGCCGTCCGTCAATGTAAATCGCGCCATCCGTAGGCGGCTGGAGTCCCGCAAGAATCTCAAGGAACGTCGATTTACCACATCCTGACGGACCAAGGAACGAAACAATCTTCCCGTCAGAAATAGAAAGGCTCACGTTCAATACCGCGGTAAGCCCTTCCGCAATCCCTTTCTCATTTACTATGGAAAAAAACTTGGTAATACTCTTAGCTTCTATCATCTCACTGCCTTCTAGCATACAGGCAAAGCCTGTTTAATGCCTTTGCCGCACACCCTTCGGGTGTTTTAAAGGCGTCCTGCTCCGCCCTTTCTTACTAACAACGAATAGGTTCCACTTGCCTGCAAGCGCACCCTTCGGGCATCCTTCGGGTGTTCTAAAAGCACTCCGCCTCTTCTTCTAACAACGAATAGGTTCCGCTTGTTTACAAGTGCAACCTTCGGGCACCCTTTGGGTGTTTTAAAGCGTCCCGCTCCGCCTCTTCTTCTAACAACAAGTAGGCTCCACTTGCTTGCAAGTGTAGCCGTCAAGTCAGTGGAAGCGGTACTACCTTTCTAATAACGCCCCGTGTGAAGTATTTAAACACCCGAAGGGTGGTTAAACACCCTTCGGGCGCCAGATGGCCATTTTTATTTCTACGTACTTCAAGACCTCGATGAGGAACCAGCCTATCCAGCCAAGTATCGCCATACAGACCATCATTTCGGGGATGATGAAGTAATCTTTCGCCTGTCCCAGAAGGTAGCCTATACCCATGCGCCCGCCGTAGGATTCGCCGATGAGGAGCATCACAAGCCCCATAGCCACGCCCGTCTTGAGACTCATAATGATAGAACCAAAGGCGTGCCAGAAGTAGACTTTACGAAGCAAGGTGAATTCACTTGCCCCGAACACACGGGCAGAGGCGAGATAACGCGGATCCGTGTCTTTGATACCCTGATAGGTGTTGAAAAGAATCGGATAGAAAATACCGATGAACATAAGAAACACGTGCATTTTTGAACCTATGCCAAACAGAATTATCGTCATTGGCACCCAAGCCGGGGGCGGTATAGGCGAGAGAAGTTGCCAAAGCGGTAAGAACCACGCGCGAAACTTGAGATTCCAGCCCATAAGAAGACCAATAGGGACAGCCGTAACGACAGCCATGATAAAGGCGATGAAGAAACGCCCCATGCTATAAGCGATGTGGAGGAGGAGCTTCTTATGCCACAGCATGAACCAAAACCGCTCCACCACAACACTTAAAGGCGGCAAGAGACTTTCTGGAATGATCTTCCATCTGGGAAGGAATTCCCACGCTAACAGCAACGTTCCAAAGACGACCAGAAAGCCCAATGAGAAAAAATTAGTCAATGAATTCTTTAAGAATCCGCCGAGTTCATTAAGAAAACGGCGGAAACCTTTAGTTTCGTAGGATTCCACGATGATCAACGCCCGTATCCCGGAGATACTACACCGTGCGGTGTTTTACCCACTTCGAGGTCTTCGACGAGGCTAAGATCATCAGACCTGACAATCAACGCCCTGCCGTTAGCGCCGCTACTCGCGCCTGAAGCCGCCACGATAATGTAATCACCCGTAGGATCGTATGCTTGGTGGTTGATACCACCCGTGCCGAGGGCGCCGGCGTCAATGGTGTTCTTGACCTTGATGGTACTCCAGTCAACTTCTGCGCTAGACCCATTCTTTGCCGTCGCCCCACTCAAGGCGTCAATATCAACCAGCCGCACAATGGGCCCCGTCAAACCTGTATGCTGGTGATCGTTAAGATACGTCGATTCTTCGCAGTCAGGCTGATTCGATTCCCCGGAAAGCAGATATTTGTTGTCAGGAGAAATATCGTAGTTATGCGGTCTACCGGGAATCCGAGCGACTATTTTCTCTTCTTCGGTGTCTACCACTACGTCTCCGCCGCCGGTAGTCAACCCTGCATCAAAACTGCCAACAATAACGTGTCTACCGTTGGGATGAACCACGAGGGCGTGGAGTGTAACGCCGGTAACAGAGGCGCCAATAGCCGCATTATCCTTTAACTGCTGAAAAACATTGATCGTTTTAGATGGAGTCTGCGGAATGGTAGCTGGGAGACTTGAAATGTCATAAGACACGAGCGTTCCACCGGCGGCGCTTGTAGTCCAAAGCGTTTGGGAATCTGGCGATGTATCAAGAACATGAGGTGCCGAACCGTGGTTTATCTTTCCAAGCCACGTCTGGTTTTCCACATCAAATACGTTAATGGCGTTGTTAAAGTCTTCTCCTTCCACAGCGCCTTTGTTATTGGAAACCGAGAACAACCACTTACCGTCATGCGAAAGGTGTTGTCCGATGGCGGCTCCGACGTTGAAGGTGTTGACCACCTCTTCCGATGCGGTATCTACCACAAGGACTTTCCCGTCCGCTGATCCCTGACGTTCACCTATCCAAAGGTATTTGCCGTCTTTGGTAACGGAAATGAAGTGGCTTTGAGCGGGATCGCCCGATACTACGGATGAAAGATCAATTGTCTTAGTAACTCTTCGGGCGTTCAAATCAATCACTGAAACGGTAGCGGAACCTGTATTTGAGATATAGATAGTTCCGTATTCTGGCGTGTCCGTGCCGCCCCTTTCCTCCGTTGAAGTGCAAGAAAGGGCGGCGAAAGAAACAGCCAAGATAAAATATTGTAAAAATCTTTTTGTTTGCATTATAATTTCCCTTAATTTACCATAAGGTTTTGGACTGACTACCATGTTATACCCTTAAACTCAGGGGCGAATAGGGCGTCTCCCGGGTTTTGGTCAATAGTGCCTTGACGAACCAGCGCGTCCGCATAGCCTTTGAGTTGTTCTGTTTCAAGATGGGTCGTGAAACCGAGTTTAGGGTTACTATTGATGATTGCTTGGCGATCAACGCTCACGTATTTCTGGGCAATATCCACGATGTCCGATGCTACAGGGTTGGCAAGGATAATCTGGTCGGCTTCGGCGATAGCGTCAATGAAAGCTTTTGCGTCATTCAGCCGTGTAGCGATGAAGTTTGTGTTTGCGTTAATCGTGCGGCAGGGCGGATTGACGCCTGCGAGGTTGGGGTCGATCTTTCCGTCCCCATCCGCGTCTGATTCGCCGTTGAAAATAGTTTTATATATCGGGTTTCCGTTAGCGTCTTTCTTGAGTAACGCAAGGGCTACGAAGGGTTCCTCAAGGATAGCGCCTTTTACCTGCCCCGCGTCCAGCGCCGCGATAGCCGCACCGGGCGCCAGAGTCGCCAGATCGAACTCGGTGTTATACTGGCTCCGCAACGTATCCCGAATGATAATAACCGCACAGCACGTAGTAGAAAGTCCGGCTATCTGTTGACCATTAAGATCAGACGGGGTTTTATAAGGCGAGTCGACAGGGACTACTAATACTGAAGTACAAGGGACTTTCACCTGACCGATGATGATAATATTCTGCCCTTTAGCGATTGGGGTAATAACCCCGGTGGGGCAATTAAAGACAACATCCGCTTCGCCTGCCGCGACTGCCGCCACGCCAGAGCTTGTCTGTTGAATATCCACTTCGAGTCCTCGTTTCTGGAACAATCCTTTCTCGTATGCGACATAGAGGTTAAGGTGATGAGTCGAATTAGCGTCCGCCACGATAACTTTTTTCCCTGATAGGGTTGATCCCGCAGAACTTCCCAATGTCTCGTCTGGCGATGAACCAGCGTCTCTTTTTCCTTTTGCCCACAAAGTAGCGGACAGAACCGACAGTACCACAAATAAACATAGTGTCTTTTTCATAAAAGACCTCCTTATTAAAATTGCAACTTGGCTTTGCCAAATTCCTAGTAACATAATAGGAATTATATCCATACCGACAAAATTTGTCAAGTACTTTTTGAGAAAATTTTCATAAAAATATGAGTTCACTTTTCGAGTGTTAGACGACTTCACATGGGGAGTTATCCGAAAGGTAGCGCCGCTGTCCCCGACACGCACAGATAAATAATCAGGAGGGGGGCGCATCTTTCCCTAAACGGAGGTAGGCAAACAGTCGTCCTTGTGGTGCGCCCCTCTGTCTCCAGCCCCCCTTCGGGGGTCTTCCGCCACCCCCCAATCAGGCGCACCCTGCGGGTGCGAGGTCAACGGCGCTCCTTTTCAAACAACACCCCTTGTGAAGTATTAAAACACCTGAAAGGTGTGGGGTAATGGCGCCACTGACAACGCGGAGGAACCCCGCGTGTGCAAGCATAGTCGTCAAGATAGAGTCAATGGCACTACTGACAACGAGTAGGTTCCGCTTGTTTACAAGCGTAACCGTCAAGACGGGGACAGCGGCACACCCTTTCAAATAATAACCATTGTGAAGTATTTAAACACCCCTGGTGTGCGAGTCAGTGGCACCACTGACAACGCGGAGGAACCCCGCTTGCAAGCGTGGTTCCGTCAAGACGGGGTCAGCGGCACACCCTTTCGGACAATAACCATTGTGAAGTATTTAAACACCCGAAGGGTGTTGACAATTATTGGTTTTTAGGTAATTATATCTTTATGCGACAAAAACGTCTTATCAAGACAAGAATTTTATGCGCCGCGGCGGGTCGCTTGTTGCAACGTCCAATGGATGGGAGGTTCTGTCTCCCACGCCTCTCCGTGGAATTCAGCCAATGTAATACAAATAGGGGCAATCCCACTAATACGCAGGTGTTCTCATCTTAGGGCGTGGTTGGTTGCTTGTCCAAAATAAGACGTTTTGCGCGGAGAATCAGTTTTAGAATTCATGAAATATATTTCATATTTCATGAAATATGTTTTAGAATTCATGAATTCAGCTTTAGAATTCATGAAATATGTTTTAGAATTCATGAAATATATTTTAGAATTCATGAATTCAGTTTTAGAATTCATGAAATATGTTTTAGAATTCATGAAATATGTTTTAGAATTCATGAAATATGTTTTAGAATTCATGAAATATGTTTTAGAATTCATGAATTTAGTTTTTAGGAGGAATAAAAATGAGAGGTTTCATGCCGCTTGCGGAGAATAAGTTTTCGGATTTTGCCAATGTTTTTGTGGAAGCGACGGAGGCTTTTGCGGTTCTGCTTGGCATATCAGCGGAAAAAGTAACGAAGGTTAAGGCATTGCTTACCAAGTATCAGACGGCGTATACGGCGTGCGAGGCGCCCAATGCGGGTCCCATAGACCGCGAAGACCGCAGGGAGAATAGGTTCGCGCTGGAGGGCGAGATTCGTAGGATCAAGAACGCGTACATAGACGGAGACCCCAATGGTGTCGTAACTAATGAGGTGCGGATGCAGTTCGGACTGCCGCCCAGGGACAAGTCCCACACGCCGATTGAGCCGCCGCGTGAGACCCCGTCATTCTCGCTGGTATCTGGCGGGTACTTGCAAATAACCGTGATCCACCCGGCAAAGCCGATAAATTACAACGGCGCGGTCTTGTTCTACCGCATAAGTGATGAACCGCTCACGAGCCACGAGGAACTGACATCATCAAAATTGCTCACCCGCATGAAGGAGACTCTGGCTTTCAAGGACTCTGAACGACTGAAGACCCTGTCCGCCGCACTGTGTTGGCAAAACGGAAAAGGACAACTCGGTCCCATGTCGCCAATACAATCAATAATCATCGTCTAGCACCCTTCGGGTGTTTAAATACTTCACAATGGTTGTTGTCCGAACACCCTTCGGGTGTTAGACGACTTCACACGGGTTGTTGTACGAAAGGGGGCGCCGCTGACCCCGACCTGACGGTTACGCTTGCACCCTTCGGGTGTTTCAATACTTCACAATGGTTGTTGTACGAAAGGGGTCGCCGCTGTCCCCGTCATGACGGTTGCGCTTGCTTTGCAAGCGGAACCTACTCGTGGTTAGAAGAAAGGGCGGAGCGGGACGCTTTAGAACATCCCAAGGATGCGCTTGCAGGCAAGCGGAGTCTACTCGTTGTTAGAAGAAGAGGCGGAGCGGAGCGCTTTAAAACATCCGAAGGGTGCGCTTGTAAACGAGCGGAACCTATTCGTTGTTAGAAGAATAGGCGGAGCGCTTTAAAACACCGGAAGGGTGCCGGAAGGGCGGAGTGGGGGGTGGCGGAAGACCCCGAAGGGGTCTGGAGACAGGGGGGCGCACTACAAGGGACTCTGTGTGCCGTCCTCCGTTGTGGAAAACCGCGCCCCCCTCCTGATTATTTCGCCGTGCTTGTTAGGCACAGCAAGCCAAAACAGTGTTAATCATCGTTGGATATTATAGGCAGAAACCGCTTTACGCCGATTATTCGCGGACCAAAGTATTTGTCTGAAAGCGGAGAAACGACGACCCCGCGCCGTGGCCCGTCTGATACCGCGTGAATAATGGCGTTTTGGTCTAAAAGAATGGCTGAATGATTTATACTGCCTTTCCCGCCTCTTTGCGAGGAAAAGACGATAACGTCCCCCGGACGCGCGTCTTCCAAGGCGATAGTTTCCGCGTTTGACGCCCATATCCCCCGCGAAGAACGAGGGACGTCCATTTTGATTGCGTTATGATAGACAAACCACACGAAACCTGAACAGTCAAACCCTTTAAGGGTAGCGCCGGCCGTGCGATAAGGCGTTCCCAGACATTCCTGCGCCAATGCGATAAGGTCTTCTCGCTCGTCCGCGAATACGGAGACCCCGACAAAGGCGACTATAACTACACTTAATAGACATTTTTTCATAACAACTCCTTCTCTACTTAAAACAGCCCGCTAATCTCACCGTCCGCGGAAACATCAACGCCCATGAACGCGGGCTTTGACGGCAAGCCGGGCATGGTAGAAATATCGCCCGCAAGCGGGTACACGAAACCCGCGCCTGCTGACAACCGCGCCTCCCGTACCGGCAGACGAAAACCCTTAGGCGCACCCTTCAAAGTCGGATCATGGGATAGGGAATACTGAGTCTTCGCCATACAGATAGGCAAGCCCCCGTAACCGTGCGCCTCCAGCCATTCGAGGGAGTCCATCGCCTCTTTAGTAAAGTCAACGCCGTCCGCGCCGTAGACCTTTTGAGCAACCGCCGTTATCTTTTCAGACAGAGACTCGTCAAGCTCGTAAAGGAAGTTACATTCACCGGGTAATTCCGCGGCTTTTTCAACCGCGTGAGCGAGAGCTACGGCGCCTTCGCCGCCCTGTTCCCAATGCCGTGTAACAACCGCGTCAACCGCGCCCGCCTTTACAGCCTCATCTTTCACCAAGTCCCATTCGGCAGGCGTATCTGAAGGAAAAGCGTTTACAGCAACCACAGCCTTCGCGCCGAATCGCTTAATGATATTGATATGAGCGCGAAGATTCGCAAGCCCCGCACGCAAAAGTTCGATGTTTTCCTCCTTATAAACCGAAGGCAGGGGCTTGCCCGGGACGACCGCAGGTCCGTTACCGTGCGCTTTCAATGCGCGTACGGTCGCCACAAGCACGACCGCATCCGGGGTCAGACCAGAGACGCGGCATTTTATATCAAAGAACTTCTCCATCCCCATGTCCGCGCCGAAGCCGCTTTCAGTAACCACATAATCAGCGTAACGAGACGCAATTAAGTCCGCAATCACCGAAGAGTTGCCATGCGCGATGTTGGCGAAGGGCCCAGCGTGAACAAAGGCGGGTTGACCTTCAAGCGTCTGCATGAGATTAGGCTTCAGCGCGTCTTTCATAAGCGCAGTCATTGCGCCCGCGACGCCGAAATCCTCGGCAGTCAGCGCCTTCCCCTTCTTATCAAACGCGAGGATCATGCGTCCAAGCCGAGCGCGGAGATCAGCCAAGTCGGTCGCCAGCGCAAGAATCGCCATGACCTCGCTTGCGACCGCTATGTCAAAGCGAGCTTCCCGCAGGGTGCCGTCCGCTTTAGCGCCCAGCCCGATAAGAATGTGGCGTAAGGCGCGGTCGTTCATGTCTACGACTCGCCCGATGCTTACACGATACGGGTCTACTTCAAGGAACTTCAGGTTTTGCTTCTCGAAATACGCGGGAGACCAACGAGACTCGTGGTAAATACGAGCGTCTACCGCGGCCGCCGCAAGGTTATGAGCCGCTTGCACCGCGTGAACATCGCCTGTAAGATGCAGGTTGAAGTCTTCCATAGGGATGATTTGGCTGTATCCACCGCCCGCAGCTCCGCCTTTTATACCGAATGTGGGTCCCATAGACGGCTGTCTGACCGCGGCGACCGCGTTTTTCCCAATAAGACCGAGTCCCTGCACAAGCCCCACAGTCGTTGTCGTTTTCCCCTCGCCGAGGGGCGTAGGGTTAATCGCGGTTACGTTGATATACTTCGCGCGAGGCTCAGGCGTGAAGGGGGCTTTGAGAATACGCCAATCAATTTTGGCTTTTAATTTACCGTATTCTTCAAGATATTGACTAGGGATATTCAAGAGCGCGGCGATGTCGCCTATCGGCTTAGGCTTTGCCGATTGCGCTATCTCAATATCAGATGGAATCTTTTTAGTTACTAACATAGCGTATTATACAAGCCTACGAAGAAATTTGCAAGAAATACTTGACAATTTTTGATTCTTATAAAATTATTATTTATGCAGGAAAAACAACATAATATAATAACGAGACTAATCATCATGGTTAGTGTTTTTACAGTATCGTGTGCGACCGTACCGAAGCCGAGCGTTCCTCCTGATTGGTGGCTGAATCCACCGCGGGATGCTGTATATTACTACGGAACGGGGAGCGCAGTCGTAGCAGGTGAGGAATGGGGCGCATGGGAGGCGGCGCGGGAAGCAGGTTTGAAAGACATTGCTTATAAGGTGGAGACTCGCATAAGCGCGATGCAAATCGACTATAACCTCCAGACCAATAACCAAGAATTGAATTTCTTTACCAGCATAAGCGCCCAAATAACCGATGTTATTCTGTACGATACCAGACCCATTAAGCGTGAGCGTAGGCGTGGGCCTGAGGGCGAGTCCTGCTATGTGCTCTTAGCAGCCCCCAAAGATAAGGCGCGTACCGTTATAAGCGAATTCATTGAGCAAGAGGTACAAAAGAATCCGCTGTTCCAAAGGGAAACGGCGGAAAAGGTAATGGAAGCAGAGTTGAAGAAAATGGATACGCCAAACTCAACTCCTGCGCCGATTACCCAATCATCGTCTCTGGTTAAAAAGCGAGCCGATTATGCCAAAAGAAACAGTCTTGGGACAAACCTGTCGCTGGAATGGTCTGATGGCGAAGTTGGCATGGGAGTGGAGGTTTTAGAATTCCATTGGTCCTTCCTGCCTTTCACCTCAGGGGGCATAGGGTTGTATCCTTGTCTCATCGGCGGCTATGACACCTTGGAATCTGAGGGTATTTTCCTTGGCGGCTCCTTATACGCGGGACTGGTGTATCCTCTTACCATAAACGATGGTGGTTTTAACACACGGTTCTACACGGACTTTGTGTTTAATATCAATAGTGGAAGATACATGACAGGACTCGGTTTCGACGCGGGGCTTGCCATCACCGCAAGCGGGGTGGGGCTTGATCTGCGGTATCGAGGAGTAGTGTATGAAGGGCATTACGTCAATTCACTGGGAATTGGGTTTGTGACTATGTTTGATGACTTATGATTGGTAATATTCGCGCCCAGGCGCTTAGGAGGAATACAATGAACAAAACAAGACAAGCGATAGTATGCACGATAGCGTGCACAATCATGGTGCTTATGTCTGCCGGGACCGGACACGCGCTTCCGTCTTTCGTAACAGATCCGCCCTCTGACGGACAGTATTACTATGAGTTCGGAGAGGCTGAAGGTAAGGACGCAACGCGAGCGTGGGAGATTGCGGAAGAACGGGCGCGTGAGAGTCTCAGGCATCAGATTGAGATGCGGGTAAAGGCGATACAAATTGACTACGAAGCGTGGACCGGACGGCATGTCGAAAGTTTCTTTAGGGATGTGATCCACGTTACGTCTGATGTTACCGTGCAAGCGAAGAGAGTGAAGAGCGAATACGAAGATGGCAAGTATTACGTGCTGGTGAGCACCGAAGGCATCGAGGAGGAAGTGCTTAAACGGGTGATAGAACAGGCGCAAAAGACGAATGACCCAGACTTTGAGCGAATGGTAAAAGAATCGATGAAACGGACTTCTAATAAAGCCGAGGCAGTGATCCAGCAGGCGGATGCAGATGCGGCGGCAGCGGCGAAGGCAAAGGCAGAGCGAGAGAAGGCGGCGGTGGAGGCGAAGGCGGCGGCGGAAAAGGCAAGGGTGGAACGAGAGAAGCAGGCGGCGGCGGAAGCACAGGCGGCGCGATAGAAGCAAGCGGCGACAGAGAGCCGCGAAGTCTGAAGAGCGGGCCCGATCCTGCCTTTCACCCCCGGCAGGAAAGCATGTGCGGGTGTATGATACGCCCGCACACAAGCGTTCCGAGTGGCGCTTTGCCCTAGTTCCCTTCGTCCTGTTTTCGGATTACGGAGCGTTGGATTTTACCGCTAATAGTTTTGGGGAGTTCCGACACAAATTCGATGATACGCGGGTATTTATAGGGAGCGGTGCCACGCTTGACGTGGTTTTGCAAGTCGCGTTTAAGCTGATCTGAAGGCGCCCAGCCCTGGGCAAGCACGACGGTCGCTTTGACCACCTGCCCGCGCGTAGGGTCGGGTGCGGCGGTAACCGCGCACTCAAGCACAGCGGGATGTTCCATCAAAGCGCTTTCCACCTCAAACGGACCGATGCGATAACCAGAGCATTTGATAACATCGTCGTTGCGCCCCACGAACCAAAGATAACCCTCTCCGTCCCGCCACGCCATATCGCCTGTCTGATAAACCCCGTCTTTCCAGCAAGAACACGTAACGTCCTCGTCTTTCCAATAACCACGGAACAGACCTGCTAAAGATTGAGTGTTAGATTCGCGATTCGATTCATAGATATTCAACCCTGCGTGGGTAATGCTCATAACGCCGACCTGACCATCGTCAATGGACTGACGGTCTTCGTCGAGCAAGTCCAACCCGTAGAGCGGGGAAGGCTTGCCCATAGAACCCGGTTTCACAGCAAGCCATTTAAAGGAAGCGGCAAGAACCGAGCCTTCAGACTGACCGAATCCCTCGCGGATTTCCAGCCCGGTCTTTTGTTTGAACTGGTGAAACACCTCTGGGCTCAGAGGCTCGCCCGCGACAGATGTATGTTTGATGAAGCTGAAGTCCATGCGGCTCAAGTCTTCTTTTATCAAGTAGCGGAAGACGGTCGCTGGGGCGCAGAAGGTTGTGGGCTGTAGACGGGCAAGCGCAGAAAGCATACCCTGCGGGGTGAATTTCTCCGTGTCGTAAGCGCCGATGACTGCACCGCAAATCCACTGTCCATAGATTTTACCCCATGCGAATTTAGCCCAGCCTGAGTCGGTTTGGGTCAGATGTACCTTATCGTCCTCGACGCACTGCCAATATTTGGCGGTAACGATATGCCCCAGGGGTAAGGCGTGGTTATGCAGAACCATTTTAGGCGGTCCCGACGTACCCGAAGAGAAATAGATGAGCATAGATTCGTCAATGCGGGTATCCGCGTCTCCGCTTGGGCGTGAGAACTCAGACGGCGCGTCTGCGATGAGCTTTCGCAAGTCAAGGAAGCCGTCTGAGACTGTGTCTCCCACGAGTGCGATGTGTTTGAGTGAATGGCACTCTTGACGCGCGGCTCTTATGCTTGCCAAGAGCGTCTCGTCGTCCGCGACCGCGGCTAGAAGCTTTACGTCCGCGATGTTACACCTATAGATCAGGTCTTTTTTAGTAAGCTGGAAGGACCCCGGGATACAGACTGCGCCGATTTTCTCTAGGGCAAGCATCATGATCCAGACTTCGGGGCGTTGTTTCAGAATGAGTAGGGTTACATCGCCTTTCCTGACGCCCAGAGCGAGTAGGGCGTTAGCTGTCTTATCGCTCTGGCGTTTCATTTCCGCAAACGTATAAGTCTTAATATCTCCAGCGTCGTTGGTCCAAACCAGAGCTGTTTTCTCAGGGCGAAGGCGCGCCCATTCGTCAACCACGTCATAGGCGAAGTTGAAGTTCCGCGGCGTGTTGCATTGATAATTCTCAAAAAAATCCTCGTAAGAATCGAATTCAATACGAGGACAGAAACGTGATAAGATTTCATTCATAAAAGTTCTCTCGGTTTTACGATTTGGGATGATCATTCAATCTCTGTATGAGCAAGTTCATTTAAATTTATATTCTCCATATTTTGAAAAATAATAATACACAGATTTCTCTGCAACTTCTTTCATTATGACAGCCATTTCCTCTATCGTCCATTTATCTTCACGAAAATAGAAACTATCACGATTGAATATACCACTTGGACCTTCGTTATGAACCTTAATTTTATTGAATTCACCAAACATTGAAATTGTTATGACTCTATCCAATATAGACGAATCCTGTGCAAAATCGCATCCATCACCAAAACAGATAAACGGGAAAATTGATTCATGCAATAAAGCCGTCCTAAAGCCAATAACATTCTTTCCCAGACGCTCAATAGCATTGCCTTTTGCCTGTTTCTGCAAGCCTTCTTTTGCTCTCAAGTCGTTTGTTCCTTGATTTTTGACTTCAGTAATGAGAATGGGATATTTCTCTTTATCTTTTGATACAATACGTAAAATACCACCGTCAGGTCGCATAGACGACGAGTCAAACCTATACGAAAAATCCACATCACGATACCGTTCCCATAATTCCATAACTACATCTTTCAAATATAAATCAGAGATATGATCTAGTGTAACAGCAAATTTGTCCATAATATATTCTACTGTCTTGCGTAATGCAATCATAACATCTTTTTCCATTTTCTTTGATATTACATTGATTATGGTTCCGCTCCGTTGGTTTCGTAATTCGTCTTTATGCGCCATATTATTTCTCCAACAAATGAAGATATTCAGTAACGTGAATATCACGGGTGCCCTGTTCAGCAAGGCTAGAAAGATTTCTACAGCCACGAAAAGTATTATAAATGGTTTCTAGAATCTGAATTTTTCCGATTGTTTTTAATATGGTCTTCATTTCATCCAGAGAAATGAAACCTTCGGAATTGAACGATATAAGAACAAATTTTGCTTTTATAGTGGCAACTAAATCAATTAAAGCCCGATAAGCATATTGTTTTTTATTATACATGGAACGATTCCAGTCATCGGGAATTCCAGAAATTTTACTGACATTTTCAGGATACTTGTTTTCAAGTATCAGGTTAAGCATAAAATAATTTGAGCCATACGGATGTTGATTGTAAGGCGGGTCGAGATACGCCAAATCAATTTCTGGCACTTCTTTTACAATCACATTTGAATCTCCATTATATACTTTATACTCACAATTAAAATTACTGAGAACAGGAAAAGGCAATTTAATATCCCCTTTTATACGCAAAAGCGCATCACTGTTACTGCCACCAAATTGTCCGATACCGGTTTCCTTGTCTTTATGAAAACCTTTAAACACACCAGAAGTGTTTGCGTGAATTGAAGACTCCGCAATTAATGGAGCCAGAAAATATTTTTGATATTGAACAGGAATAGCGTCAATAAGATTCCGCATAGTATCAATATACATCGCGTTTCTATGGGTATAAAAAACCCGCTCGTCCTTTTGTATATTATTATCATTTTTCGGGGAATACAATTTGGTGATAACACCTTCTTTCAAAGACTTATTTCCAGTTTCTGCAAGAAATCCGTAATGAATATCCTGTAAGAGCGGTATATTTAGCTCATCTTTATTCGATAAATAACATTCGCTCGTAAGAGAGGCGTATTTTTCTAAATCATTAACAACAAGGAGGTGGGAGAATTGTTTGCAATGCCTCGCGACAATACCTGACCCCGTAAAAACATCAAAAATGTCCAGTTTATCCTTTTGAAGACGTTTTTGGACAACTTGAATTCCTTTCGTGATAAAATCTAAAAGAGAACGCTTGTTTCCGATATAGGTTATGATTTGTTTGGTTAAGTAGTCTACATTTTCATACAAATTATCAAAAAGATCAAAATTTGAAACCGCTGGAGCCAACGACGGACTCTTGGGGCTGACAGGAACACGAAGTTTTCTGGTCAGTAAGGTTGAAGGTATAGCCATATATTCTATTCTACAGAGTTTGGAGGTTTTTGTAAAGTAGTGAGTGAAAGAGAAAGGCAGTTCATTGTATCTCTCGCGGCGACACGGATACCGCCACTACTCGTTATGTACCAGCTAAAATTATTTTGAAAAATGTGTTGACAGGAGTAATGGGGTGATATACAATATAGCTTCGGTTTTCAGCGGAGTTACTTGGAGACTATTTCGGGTAAGTCTAATGAGAGCCTCTCTCCGGCGTTTTGAATCTCACCGGGGTTGGACATAATGAAGCACCGGGGAAGAATTTATACGGAGGTGGATTATGATATCCAATTTCAAGAGTCGGTACCAGTTGTTTATCAACGGTAAATGGAAAGATGCGGCTGATGGAGCGGTCTTTGACGTGTATTCTCCTTCTAGTGGGGAGAAACTAGCCGTCTGCGCCCAGGCAACCAACGTTGACGTGGACGAGGCAGTAGACGCCGCGTGGAAAGCTTTTGCGTCATGGAAGCTGACCAGCCCGTCGGAGCGAGCAAAGCTTCTGACCAAGATCGGCGACATTATCAACCAACACAAAGAAGAGCTGGCTACCATCGAAACAATGGACAATGGCAAACCCATTCGGGAAACCACGACCATTGACATTCCTTTCGCGGCGGAACACTTCTACTACTTCGCCGGCGCCATCCTGTCCGAGGAAGGCAGCGCGTCCATGCTGGACGAAAAAACCCTCAGCCTTATTTTACGCGAGCCTATCGGCGTGGTGGGACAAATCGTGCCCTGGAACTTCCCCTTCCTCATGGCGGCGTGGAAACTCGCCCCGGTGCTTGCTTCTGGTTGTTGTACGGTGTTCAAACCCTCCAGCTACACATCCCTGAGCGTACTTCGGCTGGCGGAACTGATTCAGGACGTGCTACCCCCTGGGGTCTTTAACGTGATCACAGGTGCTGGTTCCAAGTCTGGGGATTACATGCTGAAGCACGAAAGCTTCTCGAAACTCGCCTTTACCGGTTCTACGGAGATCGGGTGTGCGGTGGCGGACGCGGCGGCTTCCAAGCTGATTCCCGCGACTCTGGAATTGGGCGGCAAATCGGCGAACATCTATTTCGATGACTGTAACATGGACCTTGCCATAGACGGCTTGCAGTTGGGCATCCTCTTTAATCAGGGTCAGGTCTGTTGCGCTGGTTCACGGGTCTTTGTGCAGGAGAAGATCTACGATGAGTTTGTCAAACGAGCGGTAGAAGCTTTCAAGAAGGTGAAAGTGGGCGACCCTCTGAACCCCGCGACTCAAATGGGCTCACTCATATACGAAGCCCACATGAAGGATGTGCTTGAGTATATTGAAGTCGGCAAGCAGGAAGGCGCCAAGGTAATCGTCGGTGGTGAACGGATCACCTCTGATGGTCTGGACAAGGGCTTCTTTATTCAGCCCACCTTGCTGGCTGATGTAACGAACAATATGCGGGTGGCGCAGGAAGAGATATTTGGACCCGTTGCTGTGATCATCAAGTTCAAGACTGAGGACGAGGTGGTCAAGATGGCAAACGATTCGATCTACGGATTGGGCGGCGCGGTCTGGACTCGTGACCTGAACAGGGCTATCCGGGTTTCTCGCGCCATTGAGACTGGGCGTATGTGGGTCAACACCTACAACTCCATCCCCGCGGGCGCGCCCTTCGGCGGCTACAAGAAATCTGGCATAGGCAGGGAGACCCACAAGGTCATTCTGGAACACTACACCCAGATGAAGAACATCATGATTAACCTGAACGAGGCTCCTTCGGGATTCTACCCCGGCTAAGAATGGAAAGGGAAGGGGGAAGTCTCCCCCTCGCGCCAGCCTTGCCGAAAGCAAGTCTGGCGCTACCCCCTCTCCTAAGGGGGCTTCCGCCCCCCTTAAAATCCCCCCACCTACAAACGCCAACGCTTACAAACCGACATACTCCAAATACCTCTCGTAATTAGAACGCATCCGAGCGGCGTAGGTATTGCTTTTTGGGGAAGTATCCATAAAATAGCTAAACTGATACATGGTTACCTTGGTCCCTGTCAATGCCCCTTGGGAAGAGGTCTAACACCCGAAGCCTGCTCCGCTTGCCCCCTTCAGACAACGAACAGGCTCCGCTTGCGTGCAAGCGTGGTTCCGTTAAGTCGAGATCAGCGGTGCCACCTTCCAAACAACGCCCCTTGGGAAGAGGTCTGACACCCGCAGCCTGCTCCGCTTGCCCCTTCAAACAACGAACAGGTTCCGCTTGCTTGCAAGCGTAACCGTCAAGACGGGGTCAGCGGCGCCCCCTTTCAAACAACACCCGTTGCGAAGTTGTCCAACACCCTTCGGGTGTTAGGGGATGATGGCGCTGGAGATTTCGCCCCAGGGACCCTTATCGCCGACGTTGTTTTCCCAACGGAGGCACAAGTCCAAGGTTTGACCGCGTTCAGCGCCGGAGAACTCCATCGTGTGGGGGGATTTTGTGGCGAAGGACGAGTTAGCCAAGTCTGTAGGCTCGACAGGCGGGTCCTTTACGTCGCGTTGATCGCGCACCGCCCAGCGGATTTCCGCGCCATGCACACCCACGGGCTTACCCCATTTCTTGGAGCCTTCGTTTTTGAAGGCGACGATCACCTGCCTGATACGCGCAAGCCGCAATTCGATAAGCGGCGCAGTTGTGGGCGGGGGAGTGGGAGTCGGCTTTTTGTCGGGAATCGGCAGTCCCATGCCCATTCTGTCAACGTCCGTTACCGCCTTATTGTAGCGGATATAGCTGTTCACAAAGTCGCGTATCGCGGAACGTAGTTCCTCTTTCGCGGCGTTTTTCGTGGCGGTATCCAGCCTGCTTGTTTCAGGCAGACCTGTTTTCTCATAAGCCGCCTCAAACAACGCTAGTAAAGCTTTAAGCGCGGTAAGAGTTGCGGCGTCGATACCCAATCGGGCGAGGTTAGCTTCCAAATAAGCGATGAGATTTTTTATCCATTCCAGAATTCTCGCATCAGAAAACGGCATATAATCACTCATAATATTTTCCTTAACAAAAGTATTTTTTGCGATGACTTGGGAGTACGACTCTAATACTTGGGAGTACAACCCTAATACTTGGGAGTACAACTCTAATACCTGGGAGTACAACCTTCCAACTCAAGTTAGCAGACATTGTGTAAACACAGGTCATCGTCAAACTACCGTTAAGTATACTATAACATTGGAGAGAGTCAATAGGTTAAATGAAAAAAATCGTGAAACTACACATAGTACGGGGCTGGGGTTGTGGAGTAGCGGAGGATCCCGCGCCCTTCGGGTGGCTGACACCGCCACGCTTCGTTCCTGCTTGAGGGATGGGGGAAGGTTGTACGCACTTCGGGTGGCTGACACCGCCACGCTTCGTTCCCGCTTGGGGCATGGGGGAATATACCGTGTCCTGCGGGTGTCTGACACCGCTACACTTCGTTCCCGCTTGGGGGACGGGGGAGAATCCCGCGCCCTTCGGGTGGCTGACACCGCCATACGTTGTTCCTGCTTGGGGGGTAGCGGAAGACCGCACACCTTGCGGGTGTTTTAGAGCTTCTTGCGCCGCCCTACCTTTTATATAGGGATGGTGTGCGGGCTGGAGCGGAGGGGGGCGCAGAGAAAAGGCGGCGGTTTGCCTTCCTCGTTTTGGAAACAGCGCCCCCCTTTTACTTCTTACTTATATGGATTCGCTTCGCTTGTCGGGGTCAGCGGGTCCCCCTTTCGGATAACAACCTGTGGGAAGTATTTAAACAGCCTTCGGCTGTCGGATAACAACCGTTGGGAAGTATTTAATAGCCTTCGGCTGTAGACGCGGCGATCACACGTTCAGCGCCTGCGAGATCGCGGAAGGTTTGGACTTCTCGGAATCGGGTGAGCAAATCGCGGACTGCGGGCGTTTGGCTCGGATCGATTTCAAGTAAGAGCATTCCCTGCGGCGTGAGGTGGTTCGGCGCGGATGCGATGATCCTGCGTATAAGCGCGAGACCGTCCTCTCCTCCGTCGAGCGCGAGGCGCGGCTCTTTCTGGACTTCGCGCGGGAGAGCGGCAAGTTCGCGCGTGGGGATGTAAGGTGGGTTTGCGACAATCAGGTCAAAACAGCCTTCTATGCGCTCGAAAAGGTCGCCATGCACAAGGCGGATGTCCGCTTGTAGGTTGCGGGCGTTCTGTCGCGCGATTTCGAGCGCGTCTCGTGAGACGTCGCTGGCTGTAACGGTCAAGGCGGGGCGCTCTCGCTTGAGGCTGATCCCGACCGCGCCTGAGCCTGTGCAGAGTTCTAGGACCGAGTTCCCGCGTCTCTGCCTGATGAAGTCGAGCGCAACGGAGACGAGGGTTTCCGTGTCTGGTCGCGGCACAAGCACGGCCGAGGTTATCACAAATGGTAGCCCCCAGAATTCTTTGTAGCCCAGGATGTACGCGGTACATTCCCCGTCGAGCCGTCGGTTCAGCGCGTGTTGGAAGCGTTCTATCGCCTCCCTGTCTACAGACTCGTCTATGCGTCCGAGGAGTTGTGTGTGGCTCGCGTTCAGGATGTGTCCCAAGATGAGGCGCGCGTCAAGGGAGGGGGCGTCGACGTGGTTCCGCAAGAGCGCGTTTCCTTGTTTCAGGAGGTTTCTTATGGTCATGGTAGGAAGGGTTACTATAATACATGGTTCAACCTTTGTCAAGGTCGGGGTGTCTGACACCTTGACGGCTTCTTCGGCTCTGTGGTAAATTTCGCACGAAAAATTCCCCGAATGTAAAGCAAATTCCATGACAATCCCATATATATAGGAAAGGAAGGTTGATATGAACAAATGGTTGTTGGTTTTTATAGTACCGTCTCTATTAGGCGGATACACCGCGTGCGAAGGCGGCGGTGAACGACTCGCGGGCAAGGACAAGGCAGAGGACGCCTTAGCCATCGTCCTATGGAACGTACAGGCGGTTTTTGACGGGAAAGCGGACGGCATTGAGTATAAAGAATACACAAACGGCTGGACACAGGAGAAATACCTCGCGCGTTTAAACATGATAGGCGAGGCTCTTGATTCCATCGGAACAACGCCTGAGGTATTAGCGCTCGTCGAGGTAGAAAACGCGGATATTCTGGAAGACTTGAGCAAGGGAGCGCTCGTAAAGCACGGCTATCATTGGACGTTTTTCGGGAATAACGCCGGGGCGGCTCTCGGTGTCGGCGTATTGAGCAAACTACCCTTCACAAAGACCCAGATTCATTCGGCGCACGAAAACGGACTCACCATGCCGCGCCCGGTTCTTGAGGCGCACGTTACTGCGGAAGGGCGCGCAATCGTCCTGTTTCTGTGCCATTGGAAGTCCAAGCTCGGCGGAGACGCGGAAACAGAGCCGTCAAGAAGGCTATCGGCGCGCGTCATCGCACGGCGAATCCGGGAGATACACGCGGAGGCGCCCGATACGCCCGTCATCGTCATGGGCGATCTGAACGAGAATCACGACGAGTTTTTCCGCCAAGACAACGTATATGTTACAGCCCTCATGCCTGACCACCCGGCGGCCGCGGAAGCCGCGCTCGGATTGACGGATTTTCTCGTGATAAGCGAGAACAAACCCCCAACCTCCGCGTATTTCTCCTGTCTGGCTCTCTATTCGCCTTGGGCGGAGATAGAAGGCGGATCGTATAATTACAAGGGAAAATGGGAGACCATCGACCATTTCCTCCTGAATTCCCCGCTTTTTGACGAGAAAGATTGGGACTTCGACTCGTGCGAGGTTATCCGCCAAGCGCCTTTCCTCAATAAACACGGAACCCCCGCGTACTATAACCCAAATACAGGAGACGGCTTAAGCGACCACCTCCCGCTCTTGCTGACTTTGAGAAACAAGGAACACGAAGAGCGCTAGGCTTGACAAATTCACGGTTGTCAGGGATACTTGATGACAATGAATGAAAAAGGGCTTATCACCATAGCCATAGGCAAAAAATACGCGGTTCAGGCGAAATATCTGGCGCTCTCTGCGATGCTTAACTCGCCGCAGACTATCCGCGCGGTTATTACGGATAACCCGACCGCGCTTGAGAACTTCTTCGACATCATTGTCCCTTACGACCCCGCACTGGGAAACCCGTTTGCGGCGAAGACCCGCTTGAACCTTTACACGCCTTTCGAGAAGACGCTTTTCCTAGACGCAGACTCGCTCGTGATCCACAGCCTCGATTCCTATTGGGAAAGCCTTGACAAGAGGCATTTCGCGTATGCAGGGGATAGTATCACAAGCGGCGTATGGTATGTTGACGTGGAAGAAACAATGGCGCGGTTCGGACTGACGTGGCTCCCCAAGTTCAATAGCGGCGCATTCCTGTTTGATAAGAGCGAGGAGGCGAGCCGCATCTTTGACATGGCTTTCGCGCTTATGCGGGAAGGGCTTGGCGTTGACTTCTTTCGCGCAAAACTGTTACCCGACGAGCCGTTTCTGGCGATCAGCCTCGCGCAAAACAACACACCGCCTTTCGACGATCATGGGCGTTTCTCCAGAACCTTGATTGACGCGAAGGAAATCCGCCTTAATACCGTGAAACGTACCGCGTTTTTCATCAAACGGAACAAGCCGGTCTTTCCCCTTGCGGTACATCTGTGCGGGCGTTTCGGCGCCGTCTTGTTTTTCCGTGAGAGAATCAGGCTGTCTTTACATTTTAATCCACCATTATCTGTTCTATACTCGAACATTGTGGTGTTCTTTAGATTTTTCGTTAGATTATTCCCCAAAAACAAGGGAGACTAATATGCTTGCAATACCAGCGATAACATACGGGGGCGCAAAATGATAACAATTCTCGCTTATTACGACCGAATTTCGGTTTTTCACACCATAGCCCCGTTCTTCTTAAAGAAATATCGGCGTTTATTCCACTTTACCCAATCCCTTGACTTTTGCCTGAAGCACGACAAGAATAAAACGCTCTTCATGGAACGCCTCTTCTTGTCCCGCGACCCCCGCGACTTGCGGCAGGACGAACTCGACGCCTTAAGGAAACTACGGGACAAATACGAGACTATCGTCTTCTTCAATGGTCAGCCTGAAGCCGGACCAAACAAGCTCGACGTTTTGCCTTTTGTAGACCGTTTCTTTGACAAGTCCGTCTTCTCAAACCGGGAATATTACCAGAAGCCGCTTTACGGCAAGAATCTTTTCGCGGATTATTACCATAAACAATACGGCGTTATCGACGAAAAAGAATACTTATTCAAGCCGTCTGTTTCGTCAGAGGATGCAAAGCGCGTCGAACTCTCGTGGAACATAGGTGTGGACGGGTATCCGCGCCGGGATTTCCCCCAGCGGCTCGGCGCAGTCGTGGCGCGTGCGGGTTTCCCCTACGTGGGGAGGCTCTTCAAGACGCAGGATCTGAAAAAGCCCACAGACTTCTCAGGCGAAGATAGGAATATCGCGGTTCACGCCAGAATAGACCCGGTTACCTGCCCTTCCATCGCCTACCAAAGAGTGCTTTTCTTGCAAAAGATCGCCGAAAAGCAGGCAAAGGAAACGTTCTTGACCGGTCTTACCAGCCAAAACCAATACTACCGGGAACTGTCGTCAGCGAAGATCACCCTGTCCCCTTTCGGGTGGGGCGAGGTGTGCCACCGCGACTTTGAAGCCGTCATCTTCGGTAGCCTCTTGTTAAAGCCAGATATGTCCCATATAAAAACCTATCCAGACGTTTACATTCCTTATGAGACTTATATTCCTCTTGATTGGGATGGTAGGGACCTTTTTGAAAAGGTTGACTTTTACTTAGCAAACACAGCGGAAAGGCAGCGTATCGCGCAAAACGCCTTCGAGCGATACCAGAAAGAATTGTCAGGTTTGGAAGATAGATTCGGGGAGCTGTTTGAAAACCGGTGTATCATATAGTATATTCTATTCTATCCGCCGCATAATACGCGTCAACTAGGTCTTTCAGCGAGATAGAATCCACGCAATCAATGATTGCGGCGTAGAGATCGCGCCATGTGTGGCGCGACGTACAGATGTCCCGTACCGGACATATATTTGTATCGACGGCACATTCGGTGGGCTGAAGCGTGCCTTCAACTGCCCGAAGCACATCGCCGACCTTTATCTTGTCGATACTCCGTGTCGGATGATAGCCTCCCTGAGGCCCGCGCACCCCTTGAATAATGCCCGCTTTCCGTAGGGGAATGAACAACTGCTCCAAATAACCATCGGACATATTGATACTTTCCGCAATGGTTCTTGCGCTTGTGAATTCCCCTTCTGGGAACAACGCCATATACAGCAACGCTTCTAACGAATATCGTCCTTTTGTTGAAATTCTCATAATTATTCCTGTTAGTGTTCTTAAAAACTATATATACAGCACGATTTTTAATATCTTCTTAATTAAATTATAGGGTATATTGAAAAAAGAAACAAGAGATTCTTTATATTTTCTGATTAACGTTCTTTTCTTTGCGCCTTTTGCAAGGAGTTTGAGAAGAAAGGTAATGCCTCCGCCCTTGATTTTTTATCGATTTTCTTTTATATTTCTAATATGGAGACAATAGAAAGAAAGGCGCTTCTGGGCGACGAGGCTGTGGCGACCGCCGCGCTTCACGCGGGCGTAAGCGCGGCTTATGGATACCCTGGTACTCCGTCAACCGAGATTCTTGAGTATTTGATTGACGAATATGAAAGGCGTGGTGGACCCCGTGCCGCATGGTGCGCCAATGAGAAAACCGCGGTTGAAGCGGGCTTGGGCGTGTCTTTCGCCGGCAGGCGCGCTATCGTTACGATGAAACACGTAGGGCTGAATGTCGCGGCAGACCCTTTTATAAACGGCGCTCTTTTGGGTATAAAAGGCGGACTGGTCATCGCGGTCGCGGACGACCCCGGAATGCACAGTTCGCAAAACGAGCAAGACTCCCGCTTTTACGCGGCTTTTGCTCTGATTCCTTGCCTTGAACCGCGCTCACAACAGGAAGCTTACGACTTTACACGAGAGGCTTTTGATATATCCGAATGGTTTCATACGCCTGTTTTACTGCGCCTCACTACGCGGCTTTCCCACGCCCGCGCCGAAATCTCTTTTAAGAAAGTATCAAAAGAAGGAGTTGAAGCTGAAACTAGGGAAGGGATAAGAGCGCAGAATCCTTTGTCAAAGGTGGAAGACTGTGCTGAATGGATGCTTTTGCCTGCATTTGCACGAAAAAATTACGCAAACCTTATTGCAAAACAGGAAGATATTCTCGAATGGTCCAATTCTCATGCCAAAATAATAAAAGGAAACGATGAATCTTTAGCGATCATCACCGCAGGGTTGGGCGGCAACTACTATGATGAAAACGTAGCGGATTTTACAGCGATGCGGAACGGCAAAATGCCGAGCCGTTTGCATATTTCTACATATCCCTTACCGGTCAAAGCAATACGCGAATTGTGCGAAAAAACGGAAAGAGTGCTGGTGATTGAGGAAGGTCAGCCGTTCATCGAGGAGAAATTGCGCGGGATTCTCTCGCAAAAGGTCTCGGTTTTTGGCAAACTCCAAGGCTTGGGCGATGCGCCTTCCCTACCGCGGACCGGCGAGCTTGACCCGGATAATGTGAGAGCCGCGCTAGGGCTTGCGCCTCGTCCATCAATCTTAGCGTCGCTCAACACAAATGCGCTACAAGACGCCTTAGAAAAGATACCGACGCGCCCGCCGCAACTCTGCCAAGGCTGTCCGCACGGAGACAGTTACGAAGCTATCAAGCGGGCAATAGTGGGTTTGGATTCGGTCGCAATTACGTCTGACATCGGGTGTTACTCGCTGGGCGTGGGTCCGCCGTATTTGATGCCAGAAACTATCGTGTGTATGGGCGCATCCGTGGGCATGGCGCGGGGCGCGGCTGACGCAGGGTTGAAATATGTAGTCGCGGTTATCGGGGACTCGACTTTCCTCCATTCAGGAATGACTGGCTTGCTTGACGCAGTTGCTGCGAATACCCCGATGACGCTCATAATCCTGGATAACTCAATTGTGGCTATGACAGGTTGTCAGGAGACCATCGTTCCTTCTGAAAAGTTTCAAGCTCTGCTTTTAGGCTTGGGTGTTCCGCCAGAACACTTGCTCGAACTAGAGGCGAAACACCAGCTCTTGGATGAAAACGTTGCAAAATTGCACGTTGAGATTGAATATCAAGGGCTTTCTGTGGTTATTTTCAAACGTCCATGTCTGGAGGCGTTGCGAAAATGGAAGCGGAACGGTGGGAAGTAAATAAATACAGGTAAGTGGTTTTTTGTTAGCAAACTAAGTTTCACCATGTTCGATAACAATAACTCCATTTCCTAAATAAGGAGAAGCAATGAACGCGAGATTAGAATCTTTATTGGAACGGCGCGAAAAACTCGCATCCCTGATTCAGGATACTGAATTGATCAAAAATCAAAATAAATATCGCGATGTAATGAGAGAATTTTCACAGTTAGATGAAATCTATATAACAAATAATGAGCTAGTGGAGCTTTCTGCCCAGCTTTCGGATGCGAAGGTGCTCTTGCAAGGTGAAAGAGACCCGGAAATACGCGAGCTTGCTAAGGAAGAAATGCGTGAGTTAGAGAATCGACTCCACGAAACGCAGGAACGGCTCAGATTCCTCCTGATTCCACGAGATCCGTTGGATGAAAAAAACATCATTATGGAAATCCGCGCCGGTACTGGTGGAGACGAAGCGGCCCTCTTCGCTGCTGACCTCTTCCGTATGTATTCGCGCTTCGCGGAAACAAAAGGTTGGAAGTTCGAGGTTATGAGTTCCAACGAAACGGAACTCGGCGGTTTAAAGGAAATCGTCTTTTCGGTAAATGGCAATAATGTCTACGAAAACTTGCGCTACGAGTCAGGCGTGCATCGTGTTCAACGGGTGCCAGAGACAGAGAATTCTGGGCGTATCCACACGTCAGCGGTTACTGTGGCCGTTCTACCGGAGGCGGACGAGACGGAAATCAATATAAAACCGGAAGACCTCCGCATTGATGTAATGCGAGCGGGCGGTCCGGGCGGACAATGCGTCAATACAACCGACTCGGCGGTGCGTATCATCCATCTACCCACAGGTATTACGGTACATTGTCAGGATGAGAAGAGTCAACTCAAAAATAAAGCGAAGGCGATGCGTATCTTGCGCGCTCGTATATACGAAGCCGAGGCTAAAAAGGCGGCCGCTGATCGCGCTTCCACCCGTAGGAGTCAGGTTGGAAGCGGTGACCGTTCGGAGCGTATCCGTACCTACAACTTTCCCCAGAACCGTATCACCGACCACCGCATCAACCTGACTCTCTACAAGCTCGACATGATGATGCAGGGTGAGGTAATGGAACTGTTCGACGCGCTGAAGATGTCGGCACGGGAAGAAATGCTCCGTGCTACCGCAAGCTGACCGTAGACAAAACGTCTACCATTTTACTATTATGCTTCCAATGAATGAAGTGGCGCTTATTGAGGCTATTCTTTATCTTGAAAACGAGCCTCTCGAAGAGGCAAGCCTTGCCCGTATCTCCGGGTTGTCTAAAGATGTGGTAATAAAAGCTCTTGAAGAACTCGCCGATCGTTATGCAAGAGAAGGTTTCGGGATGGAGTTGTCACACTTAAGTGGCGGGGTCATGCTTTCCCCTAAAAAAGAGTACTGGAATATCTTGAAAGATCGCTATGGTAGAAAGAACGAAGCCCATCTCTCACGCGCCGCGATGGAAACGCTTTCCATCATAGCCTATTCTCAACCCATTACGAGGAGCGAAATCGAAGCTATACGTGGTGTCTCTGCGGACTCTATGATTCGACTTCTTATTGAAAAAGAATTTATCCACGAAGTGGGGAGAAAAAATGTTCCAGGCAAGCCTGTCCAATTTGGTACTACAAAAGAATTTCTGAAACAGTTCCGCCTGTCGAGTATATCGGCTCTCCCAAGACTGAACGAATCGGAAGTGGACCGTTTCGACGGTTTTGAAAACATAAGGCGATAAGCGAAAAGTATCATGATACAACACACTAATCGCGGTTCGACGATCATAGGGCATGGGAAGTAAGTCTGTGTTAAATAACCAGAGTTTGCTAATTTCAAGAAATATTTTGAAACAATAGACTCAATTCCCATGCCCTATCTATAAGACCTCTTATACGTCTAGTATATTTTTCAAAGTGCCATTGGAAGTGTTATTCTTCAAACAACCACGTTGAAAGGTAGCGTTCACCTGAGTCTGGAAGAACAGCGACGATAAATTTTCCCCTGTTTTCAGGGCGGAGCGCAATACTGAGAGCCGCTTCCAGAGCCGCCCCTGATGAGATACCTACGAGGATGCCTTCTTTTCTGGCGAGTTCGCGAGCGACTGCGCCAGCTTTTTCGTGGTCTGATTTGTAGATTTCATCCACAATTTGTGGATCGTAGACTTGAGGCACAAAGCCTGCGCCTATACCCTGAATCTTGTGAGGACTCGGCTGACCACCAGAAAGTACTGGAGATGCAATCGGTTCTACTACTACGATTCTGATAGACGGCTTCTTGGACTTGAGAAACCTGCCCGCGCCTGTGATAGTACCGCCCGTACCGACTCCGCCGACAAGAATGTCAACTTTGCCTGCACTATCATCCCATATTTCAGGACCAGTTGTTTTTTCGTGAATCGCTGGATTTGCCGGGTTGTTGAACTGCTGAGGAATGAAAGAATTCGGAATTTTTGCCGCAAGCTCTTCAGCTTTTGCTATCGCACCTTTCATACCTTTGGCACCTTCGGTAAGTTCCAGTTCTGCACCGAATGCCTTGAGCAATTTTCGTCGCTCGATGCTCATACTGTCTGGCATGGTCAAGATGACGCGGTAGCCTTTCACCGCACCTACATAAGCCAAACCTATGCCTGTGTTGCCACTCGTTGGTTCGATGATAGTCGAACCGGGTTTAAGCCTGCCATCTTCTTCCGCCGATGAGATGAGCGCCATTGCGATACGGTCCTTCACACTGGAAAGTGGATTGAAATATTCCAACTTAGCATATACCGTCGCCTCGCTCTTGTTTAATTTGTTGATTTTGACCAAAGGGGTCTTCCCTATAAGGTCTGTGATTTTTTCTACTCGCGCCATAATGGACTCCTTTATCCTAGTAACTTTATAGATATTATAAATAAGAAAATTAAAAATGTCAAGTATAAATTCAAAAAATTTCTACATAAAAATAAATTACGGTAATGAGTATTAGGGCAACTGCAATAACATCTGACATTCTGATAGCTGACACCTTCAAATCCGACATCCTACATGATTTTACCTGGGACACAGAAAATCATCGTAACCATCAAAAACGGATATAATTTGAGGTCTTATAAGCATATCAGATACACTCCCACCCCCATCGTTTAATAGCGATTGAGTCGAAATTCGGTGTAACCATACACGTCGTGTGTTCAAACAAGCCTATGTTTGTTACCAGATTATATCTCATTACTTGCGATGGGTGCGTGTAGGTTTATGAGTCTGGTATATCGCCGTCTTTCACATTTTCGACGATCGACATAAGCGGTGCTTCAGTCTGACTATTCGATTTCAACATGCTACCAATATCTCGATGTATTTACGAATTATGTGTTCCGATGACAAGATATTCTGGAAGCGGTATAATTTGACACAGTAATCGTTATAGGCAACTCTTCCGTTGCTTCCGACGTTAAACTTGGCGAGGTAAGTTTAAATTATGTGCGTGAATAATGGTCGCGTACCAATGTTCGCCACGCGGGACGGTTATCCACATTTTCTGTGTCTTCCCACTCGAACACCTTTTTGATGCTGAAAAACGATTTTTCACGACGAAGATAAGAACGCTCGTTAAAATGGACAACCCCGAAACGTCCACCTCCGATGTAAGCTATGACATCGCCTTTTTCAAGTTTTTCCCTTTCTGCGATTTTTGAGATAATACATTCCAAATGAGCAGGGACTCCGTCTGCTTTATCAGCAACCGCAGACGCGAGTTCCCTGATGAGCTTCCCACAATACGGACAATTTAGCGATGGATACGACTCTGTCGACATTTGCGGAGGAGACCATTTAGGTCTGTCGTAAAAAGCGACACGTTTAGCAAAAGGATCGAGATTCTTCCGATTTTGCTGGTTGCCAGACTTCTTTTCCCAATTTTTCTTTTGTTCTTTATGCTCATGTCCCGGGTAACGCTTATTTCTCGCCATTTTCACCTACGTTTTTTGATTTTGATACTCGTCGTTATGCGGTAAAAGCATCTTGTATATGAGTGAAAGTCTTGCCTTTGATGAATATCACATCGAAACGTATCGCCGACCCATCAAATTCAGGATGTGCCGAGAGAAACATTTCAGCTGTTTTAATGATACGAGTCTGTTTTCTTTTATCAATGCTATATTGTATGGAGTCTATATCAAATGTCGTCCATGTTTTTACTTCGACAAATACAATAATATCTTTTTTTTGGGCAATAATATCCACTTCCCCGTATTGCGAACGGATATTCCGCTCAAGAACGATAAAGCCATGTCCTTCCAAAAAAGCTACGGCCTGCGCCTCGCCTTCCTGCCCTTTCTCAATCGCTTTTTTAATATCCCACACGGTTCGGTTCAACTCTTCTTCACTATCAATTCTTTAACCTTCGCCGCCTTGCCAACCTTACTGCGGATATAGTAGAGTTTTGCTCTGCGGACCTTACCCATACGTGTAACTTCAATTTTCATGATACGTGGAGAATAAAGCGGAAAAATCCTCTCCACACCCACACCGTAGGAATTCTTCCGTACCGTAAACGTTTTACTAGATTGGGAATTCTTTTTTGCTATCACCAAACCTTCGTAAATCTGTACTCGCTCGGTTTTGCCTTCAATAATTTTGAAATGCACCTTCACCGTATCGCCGACATTGAATCGGCTCGGCTCATTCTTCATCTGTTCGGCTTGAATAGCCTTAATTTCGTTCATTCTTTACTCCTTTCTTATAGGGACGATAGAATTTCAGAAAATATATTCTATCTCGTCGTCCTCCATACTTTCCATAGTGTCTCTTATAATTTCTCGCGTTTCCGCATCAAATAAACCTTGTTCCAGACCTGTTTTAATGAGGTCTGGACGAACTGCAAGGGTCTTTTCCACTCGCTTTTGCAATCGCCAACGCCGTATGTTCTCGTGATGCCCGGACAATAAGACATCAGGTACCGCAAGTTTACCGTAAACTTCAGGTCTTGTCCATTGAGGGTACTCCAGTAGCCCTCCTGTGAAGCTCTCCTCAGCAAGCGATTCAGGGCTAATCACACGATCAATGAGCCTATAAGTGGCATCAATCACCATGATTGCGGCCGCCTCACCAGATGAAAGCACATAGTCGCCGACAGAAATCTCCTCGTCGATATAGGCGTCAATTATTCTTTGATCAACCCCTTCGTAACGTCCGCACAAAAGAATGAGTTCATCCTCTTGCGCCAGCTCTGCGGCAAGATTCTGGTTGAAAAGCTGTCCTGAAGGCGTTAGGTAAATCTTTTTTGGCTTCTTTAAATTGCTTGCTTCGCCTGTTTTGGCGGATTGTCCGCTTTCGTTTTGCTCTATCTCAGCGAATCGATTTTGCCCGCCAACTGATTCAAACGCCCGTGATAACGGCTCTACAAGCATCAACATACCGGCGCCGCCTCCATAGGGCGCATCATCGCAGGTTCTATGCTTATCAAAAGCAAAGTTCCTGATATTGACCGATTGGTATTCCACAACACCACGCTCTATCGACTT
The DNA here is from genome assembly GCA_031265825.1 of Treponema sp. Lineage (GTDB taxonomy): Bacteria > Spirochaetota > Spirochaetia > Treponematales > Breznakiellaceae > JAIRKH01. The sequence continues at coordinate 71,387 of JAISCD010000081.1, forward strand.
GGCCATGATGGAACTATTCATGAAAGCGTCAACAATTTCCGGGAAAAGTGAAAGAATCGTATATTTCATCTGACTTCTAATAGTTGGGAGTTTGAGAGTCTATTATCAATCTTTCAAACTATTCTAAAATCCACCCTGTGAGTAACTTCACTTTATTGGATGTTGTATTGATTTCCCCAAAAAACTCATCTCGAAAAGGAACAAGCCGCTTTTCACCGTTTAGTAACCGAATCTCCACAAGAAAACCGCCTCCACCTTCTACGATGTCAACGATTTTACCAATGATCCTGTCGTCCAGTTCCACATCTACGCCTTTCAGTTCCTCAATATAGAATTCACCGTCAGCGAGAGGAGCGGCTTGTTCACGTGAAACAATGATTTCCGCACCACTGAAGGCACGAACTTCTTCAGGGCTGTTGATTCCACGGAATTTTACGACAATACCTTGAGAAATTGGCGCAGTCTCCTCTATTTCAAGAGAAGACTCACCTTTTTCAGTACGTAAAACAGCTTCTTTAAGAATCAATAGATGCTCATACTCACCTGACAAAGAACGTGCCTTTATGAAACCTTTGACTCCAAATGGAGAACCTAAAATTGCGACTGCGAATTTTTCCTGCTTCAGTCAAGTATCTCCAACATGGTCCGTTTTCCCGACCGCGTCGCCGCGGACTGTAGAATCGTCCGTAGAGCTTTCGCTATGCGTCCATGCTTACCAATCACTTTACCAATATCTTTTGTGGCAACTCTAAGTTCTAGCGTGGTAGACTTTTCACCGTCAATAAGCTTGACTTCAACACAGGAAGGGTCGTCTACCAGAGACTTTGCGATATATTCGATTAAATCTTTTTCCATGTTCCTGTTATCCTATGCTTTTGTGGCACGAATCTGCCTGTTTAAAAGGCTATGGACAGTGTCGCTTAATGTGGCGCCTTTCTGCACCCAACTGTTCACTTTTTCCACGTTTATAACGAGCTGTTTATCTTCCGCTTCAACAGGGTGGTAGTAACCAAGTTCTTCTATGGTTCTGCCGTCCCGAGGGGCACGATTATCCATCACCACTATACGATAGCACGGGCGTTTCTTAGACCCCATTTTTTTCAGCCTGATTCTGGCGCTCATAAATCCTCCTTAATGAAATATCGCCGGAGAAGACTAAAGCGAACAAATACACTCCGCTTCGTCTAACCGTTCTGACAATTTACCTCTTTAGTATATAAAACCATCATATTTTAGTCAAGTGGAATAACCGTATAAATATAGCAAAAGGCGTTGGGGCCTTTGACCGCTCGGCAATTATACCTCACATATACCCGTGAAAATATTCTTGAATAATTTAAACTAATTTCTTACATTATATAAAAAGGTGTCAGAGGCCAGCGGCTTCGGTGTCAGAGGCGCTCCCTTTTCAGACAACGCCCATTAAGAAGTTAATACCCTTTGGGTGCGTTGCAGTTAAGAAATTCCGATATAAGCGTGATTTCCCCTTTGACTAATGATAAAAAGCCGCTATAATAATCATAAAACCATTATTTTTTGTGGAGGTATATTATGAAAGATACGCAAGACAAGCGCAAGCCGTTGTGGATTGAACGCGCTGGGGCGCTCGGAGCGCAGGGCGTTAATACGGGTTCCCACGGAGAGCCTGTGGTGGAGAAGCTGACCCGTCTCAAAGCCGGACCCAAGCCCACGAGCAAGATTGCGGCCGCGGCGGTGCTTAGTGCGCTGATGATGGGAAGCGTATTGATGGGATGCCCCGTGCAACCCGACGAACCGACGACGCCCACGGTGCCCACTGTGCCGGAAAAACCCGTTCAAGTCCTGCCCGCACTTACTATCGGTGCGGCGGCCGCAACTATAACCCAGAACGACAATGTGCTGGACGTCTCGGTTACCGTTCCCAACGGCGCGGCATTGGCCGACATAGCCCTTACGGATGGGTCGAACTTCGCATTTGCGGGCAAGACTTTCAACTTCAATATCACCTTTGCTTCCGGTACCTATAACGAGGCTATGGTAGACGCGATAAAGGCCAAGTTTACTGCCAAGGGAGCCGCGGTCGGTCAAGTCATCACCTCGCCGGAAAAGCCTCAGCAGCCCCCTGTCGGAGAGGTTACCCTGCCCGGCCTTACCATAGGCTTGGCCGCCGCCACTATAACCCAGAACGACAATGTGCTTGACGTCTCGGTTACCGTTCCCAACGGCGCGGCATTGGCCGACATTGGGCTTACGGACGGGGCGAACTTTGCATTCGCGGGCAAGACTTTCAACTTCAATATCACATTCGCCTCCGGCACTTATGACGAGGCCATGGTTGACGCGATAAAGGCTAAGTTCACAGCCAAGGGCGCCTCCGCAGGCTCGGTCATCACATCGCCGGAAAAGCCACAGCAGCCTCCGGTTGGGGAGGTTACCCTACCCGCACTTACCATCGGCACGGCTTCCGCTACTATAACCCAGAATGACAATGTGCTGGATGTTTCAGTCACCGTCCCCAACGGCGCGGCATTGGCGGACATAGGGCTTACCGACGGGTCGAACTTTGCATTTGCGGGTAAAACATTTAACTTCGACATCACATTCGCCTCCGGTACTTATGACGAGGCTATGGTAGACGCGATAAAGGCAAAGTTCACCGCAAAGGGAGCCTCCGCAGGACAGGTCATCACATCACCGGAAAAGCCTCAACAGCCTCCGGTTGGGGAGGTTACCCTGCCCGGACTTACCATCGGCGCTACAGCCGCAACTATAACCCAGAACGACAATGTGCTTGACGTAGCTATAACCGTTCCAAACGGAGCGACTTTGGCCGACATTGGCCTTACCGACGGGTCGAACTTCGCATTCGCGGGCAAAACTTTCAACTTCAATATTACATTCGCCTCCGGTACTTATGACGAAGCCATGGTTGACGCGATAAAGGCAAAGTTTACCGCAAAGGGCGCCTCCGTAGGTTCGGTCATCACCTCGCCGGAAAAGCCACAACAGCCCCCTGCCCTCCAGCCCGCGATGCTTAAAATCGACGGCATGGAGATAACGATTCCCGTTCCGGCCGAGGGCGTGAACACCATAACCGTTGCGGCGGCGGTGTCGAACGGCACGGTTGCGGACTTCGCCGATCCCAGCGGAATACTGGCCGGAAAAACCGTGAACCTGACCCTCGACGACTTGAGCGACAAGAAAAACCGGATAAACTATTCCGCGATTGCCGCAATCGAAGCGGCGTTCAAGGCAAAGGGCGCGACCGTTTCGTCGGACACCATCAGTGGAGTCATCCCGGTGTTCAATGTATCCCGCGACAATGATTCCATAACGGCATTGATTGACTCGAAAAATGTTACGGCGCAAAATCCAGATGTCAAGATTGTAAATAATATTCACGCGCTTTATAATAATGGAAACAAGATCTTACAAGTATTGGATCCGATACAATTGGTTGGGGACATATACTGTAGCGAACTTGCAAAAATACAAGCTCCTGCCGGGAATATCTACGCTGATGATACTTTGAGACTCACAAATTATGGCCGGGAAATCGAACTTGCCGACTTGTTGGCTACCTATACGAAATGCGGATTCACTTTGGATGGCAATAACAACTTTTTTCCGAAACTGGGCTTAGTATCTCCTTACACTGGAGATGAACTTCCCATCGAAATAACCGACTCGGCGAAAAGCTGGGACATATACCGCCTGTTCGAGCGGTACAACTCTGCAGGCAAGATGGACAGCCTTGCTGAGCTACTAGCCAACGATATAACTGTAGCCGGAGAAAATGCAAACGGCCTTTACGACGCGAACAACCAGCCGAAGGCGAACTTCCCATACAAGGTCAACGGTGATATCATATGGTCGATGATAGGCAGGTTCAAAGCCTTTGAAAACATGTACGAGGACGGCACTCATCCTCTACCGACGAATGTTACGATTATGACCGTCAAGAATTTCGCGACGAAGAGCAATCTGCCGAACACGCGGTTTTATGCTGACGGGGCGTGTTTCTTCCAGTATGCGCCGCCATACATAGATAGCACCGGGGCGGTTAAGATTATGCAAATAGGTGATGCTGGAGGAACTTCTGCGACGGCCAAGTATCTTGATCTACGTAATCTTACACCTGACCAGCGTGGCCTTGTGGAAAATTATGTAATCAGAAAAACAGACGAAGTTGCATTTAGTTCATTAAATGCAGCTCCGCAGGATGGTCTTGGTAGGACAGTATTCGACTACGACACCGGCTATTATGTAGAAAACGGCGTGACGAAATTGATTCCTACAGGAAATCAAATTTACGCCAGCGATCAAACCAGCTCCATTTACGGCGTTCTGGACCTTCAGGGTTGGACGGGCGCGACTCCGCCGCGGGACAAGTCGGCCATCCAGTCCCCAGTCGTCGCCAAGGCGTCCACTCCGGAGTACCTGGCCCCCGAGTTCTATCCGGCCGGGAGCGCCGCCATCGCCGCCGCGCTGGACAGGAAGCTGCACGGATACGGACGCTCATAATCGTTTCGCTCTGCATGACCCCCCGGGCCCGCGTCCGGGGGTTTTCTTATGCCCCGCATCTTGCGGCGGGGCGCAAATCAGAATAAATCCGTTGTATGTGGATACGAATACGATGTGGATAGGGAGGGCGCAGATACCCACGGTTTTATCTCGTCCCGCCTGCAAAATGACGCGCTCTGTGAGGAAGCGGGTTTTAACTCCATGGAGTTAAGTTTTAACTCCATGGAGTTAAGTTTTAAATTCATGAATTCAGCTTTAGAATTCATGAATTCAGTTTTAGAATTCATGAATTCAGTTTTAGAATTCATGAAATATATTTTAGAATTCATGAATTCAGTTTTTAAATTCATGAAATATATTTTAGAATTCATGAATTCAGTTTTAGAATTCATGAATTTAAGTTTAGAATTCATAGGATATTTTGAAGAAGAAGGAGAATGAGCAGCTTCATGCCGCATTCTGAAACGGAAACCAGACGGCGGCGTGAGGATGCTCTCAATGCCAAATTCACAGTCCGTCCTTAAAAGTGTCCGCGCTCAAAGTTCCGCGACACGTTGATCTGAGAGTTACTTATTAAAATGAAACCAACAGCCTTATTTCTTATACCGTTGCTTTTTATCGCGCCCCTGTGTCGGGCGGAGACAGGCATCGATCACCTGTTTTCCCTTGATTTGGGGTATTCGGTAACAGGATTGCTGAATCAAGGGTGGGGCATAGGAGCAAGTTACGAAAAGAAACTGCTCAACTATTTGTCCGTCAAGGGAACTATGGGGCACATGACATTTCTAACCGGCATCAGGGATATATATTGTACATCGGTCAATATATCCCTGTTCGTCAACTACTATCCCTTTGGGAACGGTTTGGATAAGTTATATATCGGGCTGGGTAGCGGCGGGGACTTTATGCATTATTTTGGCAGCGGAGAAGTGCCGATCAATGCGGGAGATGTACTCATATCCCTTACGCCAAGAATGGGGTGGAAATGGACCATCTCAACGTATTGTATGGTGGATATATCCGCCGGGTATAAAGTTGTTGCTGGTGATGACTTCAGTTATCGGGGGATAAAGGATTATACAAAGACCGGACCCCAGTTCGGACTTAGTTTTAAGCTGTTTTTTGAGGAGATTTTTAAAAAGAGGAGAGAAAAATGAAAACCAACCGAGTTAATCCAATACTGCCAGCGTTGCTAGCGGTTTCTGCTTTATTGTCTTCATGCGCCATATCAAAGGCGTTGTATCTCGGCGCGGACACCTATTCCGTCAAGGCGGCGCCGCAATCCGCAGAAACGCCGTCCGATGCCGAAAATGTAAACGGCGTCTTTCCCGATGCGGTATATATCAAGACGCGCACCCAGACGTTTAACGCCTATCATTATTACATTCTGCGTGACGGATTGATATGGTATAAAAGCATAGACGAGGGACAAGAACCGCTGGAATGGACGCTTTTTACCAAAACGGGGCTTCCCCACAATTCACGGAAGGCGGGGTTTAACAAGCCAAAAAGCATCGTTGAAATCTCCGCCGATGCCGACGAGCTGGTCGCCCTTTCTGACGAAGGCGGCTTTTACCGCTACTGTTTTGACAAAACTATAGCCCATAAAAGCAATGTGTGGTTTGACCGCCAAGGCTGGCCCACAGAGGAACAGCTTTTCCTTGACCAACGCGCCGCGGGAAACCTGTCATGGTCTTTGGGGAAGCGCAACGCCCATGTCTTGTATTACGAAGACCCCTTTGGCAACCAGCACCACAACGGCACTATGGAAATCGCCACAACCTATGTGCTTCTGGAGGACGGACAGGAAATCTGCTACGCGGACACGGGGCTTCCCGGTGATTTTTCACGGAACTACATCGGACCGGAACGGGGCGCTTTCAAGGCAGTATCCCTGTCGGCAAGCGCGTCAACCATGTTCGTCATAAACTCAGCGGGTGAAATGTACACCCGCCTTGCGGACTTTGATACCATAGGTTGCGACCCCCTGTGGTTCAAATACACCTATGTCCCCTATGAATCAGATTTATCAGGCGCGGATTATTTCTCCAACCTGAACGAGTGGGCGCTCCCAGCGGAAGAATGGCGTTCCCAGCCCCGTGTTCCCTTGCTCGGAAAAGCCGCTCTGACCCGCCATGTTACGATACTGCAAAACGGTCAGGGCAACAACGCGCGGGAACTTCGTGTCGCGGGTTTGAACGAATCCGGCGAAACAGGCTACTGGACCAAGGCGATATTTGACGATACGTGGAGTTTCAAACAGGTTCCGCTGTATTTCGGCGAGGATTCGGTTTTAGCAATCGCCGAGTCCACGGAAAACAACCCGCGGGGTGAACGGGGACTGCCGTTGGACAAACAGTACCGCGGCTATTTCTGGAACGGCGGTGAAAAAGAGACCGAGTGGGAGTATACTATCTCCAATTTTAACATTCTGGAAGGGGACTGCGATCTCCGTATAACGTGGCAGGGAGAAACGTGTACGCTGAAACTCTATCCTGTAGAGATGTGGACCTATCTGAAACGGGATTATCTGCCCGGAAGAACAGGTTCGCCCAAGATGTTCCTCGTTACTCTTGAGATTCCCGACGATGCTTTTGACGGTCTCTCCACGGCGTTTGTCGCGCACCTTACCCAAAAATACGCGAAACATGACAAACAGCTTTTTCACTACACCATAGCGGCGGCGAATCATTATATGTTCCTGCGGGATACTGATGATACGGAGTCCGTATTTTTTCTAACCGACGGGACGGTGTCAGACACCTATTCTGAATTCAGACAGCCCATGTTTGTCGAAGATTTTGAGGAAATGCGGCGTTACCATTCGACGGAGTTGTCAATAGACCGCCATACTGCGCCAGCCTACGAAAACGTGCTCGGCAAAATCGCATTGAACAAGGCTTTTCGTGATGAATTAAAATATCAGGTTCGCAGTTTGAAATGGTCGCAACTTACCGCTTTCAAGTTTGATTTTGGCTATATACCGGCTCATTACCTTGCCATTCTTACTCCCCTGCGCTTTGTAGATATGCCGAAGATCCGAACCGTTACTAGTTTTGGCGATAGGATTATTTTGACAAACAGCGCGTATATATACACCGTCTCTAACACCCGTATATGGGTATATGAAAAACTTATTGAACTGCTGGAACTAAGACTGCGTCATTATAACGATCTGGCAAAGGAATTGTCAGACGGCGCGGCGGAGACTGCTTCTTCCCCGTGGTATTCCGAAGACATCTCCGACTATTGGGGTAGCGCTGGTTTGCCCCGTGTCATAGCGGGAACCTTCTTTGGCCCCGACTTAGTCCAAGGGCAAACGCAGATACCCGCGGTTTTATCATTCGTCCCGCCCACAAAGGATACGGAACTCTTTGGCTGGTATCTTTCCATCGGGGAAGCGACAGCCCTTGATGGGGCAGACAGCAGGTTTTCAATTTTTATCGATCCTTTGAAAAGCGCCGGGGCTATCTATTCCCGCAACGGGAAAAGCCCGAAAGAAAAAAGGCTACAAGTTGACTGCGCCCTTTATATCAATCCGGGAACGAACCCTCCCATTGCTCAGGATGTTGTTGATCATGTACTTAAACCATTTGTCGCGGAAGGCAAGCAAAGCATAACGGCGCGGATCAGCTTTGACGGGCGTACCTTTGAAATCAGGGAACACCCGGCGCGTCATGCTCATTCGCTTATCTTTCAGGGAAATCTTTGATATGTCTCTGGACGATAATATGATTATATTTTAGAGAAGAGCTTCCTTCAGATAGAAGGAAGATTGCCGCGAGTTTAATGAACCGCGGACTAAATCAGGAGGCATTATGAAAGTTGGAATTCTTGGAGCAGGAAACATCGCCGGCAAAATGGCGCAAACCCTGTCTCTCATGGGAACAGAGACCGAGGCTGTAGCTTCGCGGGACTTGGATAAGGCGAAGGCGTTTGCGGACAAATTCGGCGTTAAAAAGGCTTTTGGTTCTTACGAGGAACTCTATAAGAGCGACGTTGATCTCATTTATGTAGCGACCCCTCATTCCCACCACTACGCGCAGATGAAGGACTGCCTTGAGAACGGAAAACACGTACTCTGCGAAAAGGCGTTCACCGTAAACGCGGCGCAGGCACGAGAAGTCCTTGAACTCGGCAGACGCAAGGGGCTTTTGGTCGCCGAAGCCATCTGGACTCGCTATATGCCCATGCGTAAAGTCATGGACGAAGCATTGGCGAGCGGCATCATCGGCAGACCAATCGCGCTGACCGCAAACCTTGACTATGAAACGCAGACGGTAGAGCGCCTTGTCAAGCCAGAGCTTGCCGGCGGCGCGCTCTTAGACTTGGGCGTCTATACCGTCAACTTTGCGCTTATGTGTTTCGGCTCCGCGATTAAACGCATAGAGTCGACTCTTATCCCTTTCCCCACAGGTGTAGACGCAATGAGCAACACTACCTTGGTCTATGACGACGACCGCATAGCTATGATCCACAGCAGTATGTTGTGCCGAAGCGACAGACGCGGCATGGTCTTTGGTGAGAAAGGCTATGTTGAATTCATCAACATAAACAACTGCGAAGGCATCCGCGTATTCGACTCCAATGATAAACTCATCGGGTCTTATGAAACGCCCAAACAACTCACCGGCTTTGAATATCAAGTCGCCGCGTGTGAGAAAGCAATCAGCGCGGGTTTAACCGAATGTCCAGAAATGCCCCACAGTGAAATACTCAAAGTCATGGAAATAATGGACACGATAAGAACCGTCTGGCGCGTAAGATAAGGATGATTTATTCAGTAGAATCAGGCTTTGATTCACCTGAATCAGCTTTTGATTCAGGTGAATAAATTTTTTATTCACCTGAATCAGCTTTTGATTCAGGTGAATAAATTTTTGATTCACCCGAATCAGCTTTTGATTCAGGTGAATATTTTTTTGATTCAGTAGAATCAAGCTTTGATTCAGTGGTAGAAATCTCCGTTTTATGCTATTATGTTGATCAATGGACATCATTAATAACATTTCCAAAACGTTAAAAGACGATCTTATGGTAGAACTCAAGAAAGACAGTCGGGTGTCCATAGCCGCTTCTTGTTTCTCCATGTACGCTTATAGGGAATTAAAAAAACAGTTTGAAGGCATTGCCAAATTGCGCTTCATATTCACGTCTCCAGCCTTTCTTGCCGAAAAGAATGAGTCAAAACGCCGGGAATTTTATATTCCCCGACTTACCCGTGAGAAGAGCCTTTACGGTTCAGAGTTCGAGGTAAAGTTGCGCAATGAACTTACCCAGAAGGCGATAGCCAGAGAATGTGCCGATTGGATAAGAAGAAAAGTCGAATTCCGTTCAAATACAACAAATGAAAACATGAGCGGCTTTGTAGCCATTCAGACCAATGAGGATACGGTTTCTTACAATCCTGTCCAAAACTTTACCACCGTTGATTTAGGATGCGAAAAAGGCAATACCGCCTATACGATGATTACCAAAATCGAATCCCCGCACAGCCACCAATTTCTCCAAGTATTCGACGATGTTTGGCGGGATAGCAAGAAGATGCAGGATGTTACCGGTGAAGTGATTGAAAATATCAGCGCCGTGTATCAGGAGAATCCTCCGGCGTTTATTTATTTTATTACCCTTTATAATATCTTTCGTGAATTCCTCGATGATATTTCTGAAGACGAGCTTCCCAATGAAAAAAACGGGTTTAAGGACAGTATAATATGGCAAAAGCTTTACTCGTTCCAGAGAGATGCCGCGCTTGCCATCATCAATAAACTTGAACGCTACAATGGCTGTATCCTCGCCGACAGCGTTGGTCTTGGCAAAACCTTTACCGCTCTGGCGGTTATCAAATATTACGAAAATCGGAACAAATCAATCCTTGTTCTATGTCCTAAAAAGTTGCAGGACAACTGGAATACGTTTAAGGGTAATTACGTCAACAACCCAATCGCCGCCGACCGCCTTAATTACCATGTCCTTTTTCATACGGACCTTTCGCGGGAAGACGGATATTCAAACGGCATAGACCTGAGCCGTATCAACTGGGGGAATTTCGATCTTGTGGTCATTGACGAATCTCACAACTTCCGCAACGGCGGTGATTACGGCGGCCCCGACGGAGATCGTGAAAACCGCTATCTCCGTCTCCTCACCCATGTCATCAAAGCCGGTGTAAAAACCAAAGTCCTCATGCTTTCCGCAACCCCGGTAAACAACCGCTTTTTTGACTTGTACCACCAGTTAAACCTTGCCTACGAAGGAGAGAGTGATATATTCAATGAAAAGCTCAATCTTAAAAAAGACAGGGATATAAAATATATTTTCCGCCAAGCCCAGTCCGCGTTTAACAAATGGAGTAAATTTGAAACGAAAGAAAAGACCACCGAAAATTTGCTTAATATGTTAGACTTTGATTTCTTTGAAGTGCTTGATAGCGTTACTATCGCCCGTTCCCGCAAGCATATAGAAAAATATTATGATACCGGCAGTTTTGGAAAGTTCCCCCAGCGGAATAAACCGATAACAAAGCGTCCATTTCTTACAACCCTTAAAAACGCGGTAAATTACAACGAGATATACGGGACCCTCAACAGTCTCAATTTGAGTATCTATATTCCTTCTGATTACATTCTTCCAAGCAGGATGGCGAAGTATCAGGGAAATACAGACCTTGGTAAACGCCTCACC